>JAUIJZ010000045.1 GCA_030430715.1 Alphaproteobacteria bacterium | reverse complement strand
GAAGTACCGCGACGATGCGCCGGTTACCCGCGTGGGTTACAAGACCGACGAAAACGGCTTCGGCTTCTTCAACGATGTGACCATCGGCGAGTGCAACCAGCCGATCGGCTTCTTCGGAATGACGTCGGTCATGCCCGATTGGCGTGAGCGAAAAAGCATGCTGGAAAAAGCCCTTCTCTAAAACGCGATTTTCGAATGGAGCGCTAAAAATGGCCGTCCTGTCGCACTTGGCTCTGCGCTTCTCCAGCCACCCAGAGAATTTGGCCACGGAAGCGCTGGCTTACATTCTGCAGCGTTCAGCGTCCGCCAGAACCGGCTTGAACCGCATCGTGCAAACCCTTTCGGGTAAGGACCTCGCGCTAGAGCGATTTGAAACACAGTCAAGCCATGAAGACCTCTCTCGCCCCGATCTTTGCGGGCTCGATGCTGATGGCAATCGATCACTGCTGATCGAAGTGAAGTTCTGGGCGGGCCTCACCGAAGCGCAGCCCAATGGCTATCTCTCCGCAATGCGCCACCCTGGCGTGTTGCTGTTCGTGGCGCCCGAGGCGCGCTTGACGTCGCTATGGCATGAACTCACGCGCCGCATTGCTGAGCGACAGGCGCCGACGGGCGCGACGAACGACGGCGCATTCACCATCGTCACCGGTGATCACATCTTGGCTGCTGTCAGCTGGCGCTCGCTTCTCCTGCTACTGGAGCAGGAAACAGCGGCGGCCGCTGAAGCAGAGACCGCCGCCGACGTGCGTCAACTGCAAGCGCTTTGTGAGCACATGGACACTGACGCGTTCCTGCCGCTTTCGTCCGAAGAACTGACCTCTTCTTTGGGACGGCGCGTCGTCCAATTCGAAGCGCTCTCCAACGATCTCACGGACGCGCTGGTTCGACTTGGTCTGGCGGATGTCTCAGGGCTCAGAGCCACCGCGGGTTGGGGCTATGCAGGCCGCTATCTGTACCTAAAGGGCAACGGCGCGTTCCTCGCCTTCAACGCAAATAATTGGTCGGCATTTGGCCAATCGCCGCTATGGCTCGATATTTCGGGGGATTCTTGGAAGCGCACGACGCCATCACCGGCGATCAAGCAAGCGCTGCATGCCGCAGGCATTCAATATTGGGAGCAACAGCGGCTGGTCAGCGTTCCAATCATTCTGCCCAGCGCTGTAGAACGCGACGGAGTCGTCGCGAGCGCGCAGCGACAACTGCTACGCATCATAGACGCTCTCCCCGAGATCGTTCGCGGTGCACCTCCGAAGCCCGAGCCGGATGCGCCCTAACGCAAGCCTCATCCAATATTGCGACGCGTTGAGAGACGTGCCGAGGTCTTTTCCAGCATAGGCTTTATCTGTTCAGCCAGATCCTTCGGCGCGATAACTTCTTGCACCAGATTGAAGAAGCTCCAATTCTCCGCCGGGTCGTAGACTTGCGCGAGGGCGTAAC
This sequence comes from Alphaproteobacteria bacterium, assembly GCA_030430715.1. GTDB lineage: Bacteria > Pseudomonadota > Alphaproteobacteria > Caulobacterales > Aquidulcibacteraceae > Vitreimonas. The sequence goes on along the minus strand of JAUIJZ010000045.1, from coordinate 21,863 downwards.
GCGGGCTTGATTGCTCTTTGAAGGTCAACTCGCGATCCCAGAAATGGGGATTTGTCGCGCGCAAACGCCCTGTCTCGGCCGCGTTAAGGCCTCGCCCCAGGCGGCGACCGTTTAATGCCATATCGCCAGCGATCAGGCGCCATTCCCTTTGCCGATAGTAGCCGAGTAACTCGCTCGTATGCGTGTTGTCGGTTGGATTGAGCTGCTGCCGGTTTCGTAGACGCCTTCCTAAGCTAACGCCTCTCGTTCTTCGAACGCAATCGGGCTGAGATAGCCGATCGTCGAATGGCGTCGCCGTGGATTGTAGAAGCACTCGATGTAATCGAACACATCGGCCTTGGCCTCATCGCGTGCCCGATACGTCTTGCGTGCTGTCCGCTCCGTTTTCAGCGATGAGAAAAAGCTCTCCATCGCCGCATTGTCCCAGCAATTTCCCGCCCGGCTCATCGAGCACGAAACGCCCTGATCGACCATCAGCCGCTGGAATTGCTCGCTGGTGTATTGGCTGCCGCGATCAGAATGATGCATGAGCGCGCCGGGTTTGCCGCGTCGCCACAGCGCCATCATCAAGGCGTCGGTGACCAGCTCGGCTGTCATGGATGCGCTCATCGACCAGCCAACAACGCGGCGCGAGTAGAGATCGATCACGGCAGCGACGTAGAGCCAACCTTCGGCGGTCCAAATATACGTGAAGTCCGCGACCCATTTCTGGTTTGGCGCCGCTGCTTCAAAGTTGCGGTCGAGTGCATTGGGCGCGACGGCGCTGATGATGCGCTCGCCCGTGTCGGAGGGAAGACGCCGGCGGCGCGGACGCGCGCGAAGCGCCTGCGCACGCATCAAACGCTCAATCCGATGTAGGCCGCAGGAGAAACCTGCTTCCAGCACGTCCCGCCAAACGCGGCGTGCGCCATAGGTGCGATCGCTTTGAACAAAGCTCGTGCGCACCGACGCGCTAATCGTGTCATCGCTTTTCGCCCGCGCGCTTGGCGCTCTCGACAGCCAGGCAAAGAAGCCGCTCCGCGAGACACCGAGCGCCTCGCACATCCATGAAACCGGCCAGATCCCTCGGTGCTTCGCGACGAACCCAAACATCACGTGTGGTCCTTCGCGAAATAGGCCGCGGCTTTTTTTAGGATGTCGCGCTCCGCTTTGAGCTTGATCACCTCGCGGCGCAGCCGCTCAATCTCGGCTTGCTCCGGCTTCATCTGTCCCTGGCCGGGAAATGCTTGGCCAGGGTCCGCCTCGAAATCCCTGGACCACTGGCGCAGCAGATTTTCGTGCACGCCCAAGTCGCGAGACGCCTGCGCGACCGACACGCCTCGGTCCCTGATCAGTCGCACTGCCTCAAGCTTAAATTCGCGGGAATGTATCCGACGCTTCTTCTGGGCCATCGCCCACCTCCGATCTCACCAAACACCTTAACGCGGTGTCCGTGAAACCGGCAGCAGCTCACGGTGTCGGGCACGATGACATCAACCGAGCATGGTGAAGAAGGCGGCCGCGTTGATGGGGTTGTCAACATACCGCTTGTTGACGACCGCTTGGCGCTGCGTCTGTCAGCCGGTCACCGGGAAGAAGGCGGATGGGTCGACAACATCCAAACCGGCGAAGAAAACATCAATACGGTCGAACGTGACAATGCGCGCGCGCAAGTCCTGTTCGCTCCGAGCATGAATACGTCGGTTATTCTCGGCGTCACCTATCAATCCGAAGATCGCGGTGCGCCATCGCGCTATATGACCGCGCTGCCCGCTTACCAGACCATGGGGACCTTCGCGGAGAGCAGCGAGTCGGACACAACGCTCTACACCTTCACCGTGGAGCACGACTTTGGCGGCGCCAGCCTCATTTCCGCGACCAACTATCTCGATAGAGAGTCTGAGAACGCATTTGCCTTGAATTTGAGTGCAGGTCTTCGAGGTCTTCTTGGCGCCACTTCTGGAACGCCCGTCGCCACGACGGACTCCTTTGGTCTGGTCGCCCCCGGTGAGAACGAGCGATTCACCCAGGAATTCCGCTTGTCATCCAATGGCCAAAGCCAAATCGACTGGTTGGTCGGGGCTTTTTACGAAGATTCCACCAATTCTATAGGTGAGGCTTTCGATCTGAGCCAAGCCCCGAGCCAAGCGGCAATCACGGGCGCGGACTTCTACACATCCAACTCGACAACAGAGATAGAACAAATCGCCGCCTTCGGTGAATTGACGTTCCACCTCACCGATAGGCTCTCCGCAACCGCGGGCGCACGGGTCTTCAATGTCACCGAGGACGTAATCGCAACAGCCGATGGCGCCCTCAATGGCGGACCAACGAGCGAGACTTTCTCCGCGGAAGAAGATTCCCACACTCTGAAGTTCGCCCTTGAGTATCAGCTTGCCGATGGTCACCTGTTCTATGCTCAAGCTGCGGAGGGCTTCCGCAATGGCGGCGGCAACAGCGCCCTTCCAGCAACCTGCAACGCCGAACTCGCAGCCGCAGGCTACGCGTCCGCCCCCACGCAGTACGGATCGGACAGTCTTTGGAACTATGAAGTCGGGTCGAAGAACACGCTGCTGAACGGCCGCGCTATCGTGAACGTCGCGCTCTACCGTATCGAATGGGACAACATGCAAAGCACCGTTGCCCTCGGCAGCTGCGGGCAAACTTTCGTAGCGAACACAGGCAGCGCCGTAACTCAGGGGCTCGAAATTGCCGCCTCCTTCTGGGTTACCGACAATCTAAACCTCGGCTTCGACATTACAGGGATCGACGCCCAGCTGACGGGTGTGGGCGCCGGCGCGCCCGGTCAAGTCGACGACCCGCTTCCCTTCGCGCCAAATTGGTCATTCAACGCGAATGCCCAATACGAACGCGAAATCAGCAACGGCATGAGTGTCGTCGCGCGCGCCGACGTGAATTATGTGGGATCGCGCTACACTGACTTCAGAAGCGTAGCGCGCGCCCAGGAGCTCGACGACTACACAACATATGGCGCGCGTATCGGTCTGGAAGCGGACAATTGGGCCATTGCCTTGTTCGGAACGAACCTTTCCGACGAACGCATTGTCACCAACATCATCTCAACCTCGTCGCAGATCAGCCGGCCGCGTACGATCGGCATCAATCTAACGACAAACTTCTAAAATGAGCTGCGGCTGACTTCAGCCAGCCGCATACTACTTATGTGACGCCGCCCCATCGGGCGGCGTCACGGCTGTTAAAGCATCGCAATAAGGGGCGTTCAGGATGCGGCGGATTCTGTTGATTTTCTCCGGTTTGCTTCTGAGTTTTGCGATTTTCGCGGCTGAGGCGCGCGCGCAAGACCCCGTCCTGATCCCTTCTGCGACGGCCTACACCGTGCCTTCGGAACTCAACGGCGTAACGTATCAGCTCACCGTGGTTCTGCCCGACGAGTACGAGAGCAATCCGACAGCACGCTACCCCACTTTTTATGTACTGGACGGCAATCGCTGGGCGAGCGTGCTTGCGCTGCTTCTTCCACGGTTCACGCAAAATAACGGCCTGCCGCCGTTCATACTCGTTGGCATTGATTACCCCGGAGATACGGGCCGCTACCAAGATTATGGTCCGGTGTCGCAGCGCTATTTCCCGGTCCCCGAGCATCGCGGCGCGGCCAACTTTTTGCGCGTTGTAAGACGTGAAATCGTGCCTTTTGTAGAATCTCGGTATCGCACCGACCCGAATGATCGCGGCATTGGCGGCCATTCCATGGGCGGCTTATTTGCCGCCTACGCGCTATTGCACGCCCCCGATACATTTCAACGTTTCTGGATTTCCAGCCCGTCTCTCTTCTATGACGACGAAGTCGTGTTCGAGGAATTTCCAGCGTTCCAGAGACGATCCATCCGGCGGCCGCTCTACGTCTTCACGGACATCGGCGCCAATGAATTGCCAACGATGATTGGCGCGCTCGAGCGCTTCGGACAAAGGCTCGTTCAGGCACAACCGGAGCATATCGTGCTCGATACGCTCGTCGTGCCCGGGGCCAATCACGCCACAGTCGTGCCAAGCGCTTTTGCCCCTGCGTTCGAACACCTTTATCGCCACCGGCCTCAATTCACACTGGCGGCAGCAGAGCTCTATCGTTTTGCCGGCCAGTACAGATTGCAGGATGGAGACATCATTACGCTGATGACTGATGGACGGGATCTCATGTACGGGGATTCATCCATTGATTTTCAGCATGGCGCTTTAGTTCGGCTCACGGCAGGCGGACCAAACAGCTTCTATCAACGCGGCGCGCCCACCGAGATCGAATTCCCCGAGAGCACTGAACGCCCACAAATTCTGCGCATCCGCGGCAGGGATGGCGCCTGGGAGGAAGCGGTGCGTATGCCCTCTGGCCTTATTGAACCGGATGAGCGGCCAGTCATTCTAGGCCGCCCCTGAAGCCGGCAAACGCTTTTAAGCCGAAGTGCGAGACGCGGCTGCTCACAACAGCCGCGCCGTTCGTTCCGCGCTTACCTTGAAGGCATGCCGCGCCGCTGCACACTCCATTGCGGATCTGTGCACAGGCCGCAACTTTCACCCACGAATGTGCGTCCCGCTTCGCGGTTGCCGCGCAATTGCCACTCCAGCCATTGAACGGCGAGTTGCGCCGCCGCGCCACCGTGAGGGTCGCGGAACGTCAAGCCGTGACCTCTGTCGATGCTGGCCAGCGTCACCGGAACATGCGTGAGACGCTCATAAGTGTCCTGGCCAAGCTGCCAGAGGATATCGCTCTCTCCGCCCATGACCATCAGGATAGGCGTGTGCAATCCGCGCAGGCGCTGATAGTGCTGCACCAAAGGCGCGCGGTCCGGGATCGTCGGATTGATCGCCGCGCTTTGCAGCACCACCGCGTCGATTCGCGGATCGGCGCCCAGAATGATGGAAAGGATGCCGCCGCAGCTATGGCCCGAGGCCGCGATCGCGTCTTCGTCGATCAACCTGTAAAAGACACTGCCGCGATTGTCGTTTTCCGCCAGCGCCCAATCCAGTGCGCCGAGCATGTCTTGAGCAGATATCTGCATCGGCGCGGGGTCTGCTGCGCCCATCGCCGTCGGCCCTGTCAGCGCGCGGCCTGGCGCCACGACCAGATAGCCATGCGACGCCATCTCAGCCAAAACTAGACGCGCGCTTGCAGCGTCATCGCTGCATCCGCCATTGCCCCAAATAATCAAACCAAGCTTGCGCTGCTGGAATGGAGACAAATCGGCCGGCCGATAGAGCACGACATTGGGGTTCGCCATATCCGTTTCCATCAGCGCGGGGTATGGCCCAGAGCCTCTGAATTCAGACGTAGCGTTGGCCGCATCGAGCCGCTCGCGCGCTTGCCGGGCAATCGCATCTAAAGAAAAGCCTCCGGCGCGTGCAGGGCTTTCCTGCGCTTGCGCCTCGCTTTGCGCAGGCGGCGTCTGCGCCGCCGCAACTGAAAACGCGAACACGCAAGCCAAACTCGCGATCAACTTTATCCGCATCGACTTCATCTCCCCATTTCGTTTTCTTGAGCTACGATCGGCCATCGCATGCCCGTCGCATCGCTATTGCGCCGACTCTTGTGTTCCCGCACAGCGCGTGTCAAGAAAATTTGAGCGGTTGGTAAAATGACTGTTTCCCGCGCCATAAGCTGTCAATAGCCAGCCCCCCGGCCAGTTGCGGCTTATCTATCAACGCCGTACGATGCGCCGGGCCATTCGGAATGGAGCTCCATGATTTCGCGTCCACTTACCGGCCGCCGCGTCCTTGAAATCGGGACGATGGTCGCCGCGCCATTCGCCACGCACATTCTTTCTCAACTTGGCGCCGAAGTGATCAAGGTTGAGCCACCGACCGGCGACACGACGCGCGCGCTGGTACGCGGCGGTCCGAGCGGAACGTTCATCGCCTATAATCACGACAAGAAAAGCATTGCGATTGATCTGACCTCGCCGGACGGGCGCGCTGCGTTCTATAAGCTCGCAGCGACAGCGGACGTGCTCATTCACAATCTGGCTCCAAGCGCTGCGCGCAAGCTCGGCGTCAGCTATGAAGATCTCGCTGCGGTCAACGCGAACCTCATTTACTGTCATATACGCGGTTACGGCCCCGGCCCACAGGCGGACGATCTCGCCACCAATCCGGTCGCCGAAGCTTCGACCGGAGTTATGGCCGATCATGTGATAGACGGACGCCCCAGCCGTCTGGGTCCATCGTATCATGATCAATTCGCCGGCGCTTACGGCGTGATCCGCATCCTGTCCGCGATGCTGCAGCCTTCCCTCACGCCAGCCGAACGCAAGATTGAAATCGGCCTCTACGAAACGGGACTGCATGTTGCGGGACGCGATCTCGCCGGCGTGCAACTGAAAACGCAATTGCTCGGCCGTCCGGAACGCGAAGGCGGCGGCGAGTTCAGCATGCCCGGTTACGGCGCTTACAAAACAAGCGACGAACGCTGGGTTTATCTGCTGGTTCTTACCGACGCGCATTGGCGCAAGCTGACTCAAGCGCTTTCAATGCCGGAGGGAGACGATCCGGAACTTGAGCGGCTGCGCGCACGAAAAAAGCAGCGTGAAAGAGTTGAAGCTGCGGTCCGCGCGGCCATCGGCGCTTACAAATTCGAAGATGTCGCGCACAAACTGCGCGCTGGCGGCCTGGGCTTCACTGAAGTGTTGCCGATGGAACGGGTACTTGAAGCCCCGCAGGCGCGACAAGCCGGCAAGCTGCGGGAATTCGACTATCGCGACTATCATTTCGAAACACCGGAATTTCCCGGGCAATCGGAATGCGCGCCCGGTCTGCCGCCGCCGGAGCTGGGCTCACATACGGTTGAAATCCTCGAAGCGCTGGGCTTTGACGCCTCACAACGCGAGCGCCTGCTCGAACAACGCGCGGTAAAAGAAGCGTCGGCGGAAGATTTTCGCTGGGCGCCAGTCAGGCGCGAAAACTAGTCCGGCTCGGTTGCGACGGTTTTGAGCACCGTCCAACCGGATTCGATGTGTTTGCGCATCGCAAGCACCGCCTCAGACGCGTTGCCTTCGGTCAGGGCTTTGAGAATTTCTTCGTGCTCTTCAGCCGCACCGGAGCCTCGGCCCTCTACGGCATTGATCAAATCGAAGGGATAGCGCGCCCAGAGAATTTGTACGAAGTGCAGCGTCTGCGGCATGCACGCGATGTCATAAAGGCGGCGATGGAAACGATAATTGACGCCGCGCGCGGCGGCGCGATCGCCCTGCTCGAAAGCCTGCTCGAACTCGGCGCCAAGCGCGCGCAATTCGGCAATATCCTTCGCGTTCACCTTATCGATGGCGCCGCGCACCAATTGCGCTTCCAAGAGCAGGCGCAGCTGCAATATCTCAGCTGAAGCGCTCGGGTCGAACGGCACAACACGCACCCCGCGATAAGAATCGCCTTCGACATATCCTTCCGCTTCGAGCAGCTTCAGAGCCTCGCGCACCGGCGTTATGCTCAAACGCAGATGCTCGGCAATTTCAGCCTGCTTCAAACGTGAGCCACGCGGATAGACGCCGGAGAGTATTCCTTCGCGCAGAAAATCTGCGACCTGCTCTTCTTTAGTCCGGTTATCCATAAGCTGCGGCTCAGGTCGCGCGGGGCGCTTCAATGACCTCGCAGATTAGGGCCGCCTTGGCGCTTGCGCCAGCGGGATTTCTAGCCGCCCCTACTCGAAGACGACTTCGGCAGAGCTGGTCGTCTTGCAGAAGCGTTGCAGGCTCTTCATTGCGATGTCGTGCTCTTCCGCCGACAGGCCACAGCAACCATCCTCGATCACAACCATATCATAATCGCGATCGTGCCCTTCGCGCACGAGCGCCTGCACCACCGCATTTGTGGAAATGCCCGAGCAATAAATTCGCGTCACGCCTTGCGCGCGCAGGATCGGCTCCAGCGTCGTTCCGTAGAACGGGCTGACGCGATGTTTGACGATGTCGAAATCCTGCGCCGTCTGGCCGAGATCCGGGTGCGTTTCAGTCCCCCATGTCCCCAGCTTGAAAATGTCGTTCTTACGTGCGCCGGCAAAGATCGGAGAGCCTGGCGGCCACTCACGATAATCGGCCGAGAAGCCGACACGTACGAAACCGATTTTCACCCCGGCCGCGCGCGCCTTATCGATGGCCCGGCGGGTATTGACCACGATGTCGCGCGCCCGCGCCTGCTCGCCGTAAGCTGCCTTGCCGTTGAAGCCATCGGCGTGAACGAGGTCGTTCATCATGTCGAGTACGAGATAAATGGACTTGCTCATAGGATCACTTCCCGCGTCTCAAGATCGGCGCGCTGCGCTGACGACATACCCAGCAATTCGCCAAACACATAATCTTCGTCTTGGCCCAGTTCAGGCGTCAAACGGCGAATACCCACATCCTGCGTCTTCGAGAAGCGCGCCGGCGCACCAACAACAGGACGGTTCGGAATGTTAGTCGCGCTGACTTCCACCACCGAGCCGCGCGCGCGCAAATGCGCATCGTCCGCCACGTCCTGCATATTCCAAGACACGTGCGCGCTGACGCCAGCTTGCTGCAACTTCGCGGCCATAATGTCCGCGTCACAGGGTTTGAGCCATTCGCCAAGGAGTGCGTCGAGTTCGGCGCGATGCGCCGCACGCGCGTTCACCGAGACAAAACGCGGATCGCTCGCCGCCTCTTCATGGCCAAGCACGCGCGTCAGCGCGATCCATTGTGCGTCTGTGCGCACAGCCAGCGTCAACCAACGATCTTCCTGCGCCGTTTCATAGACGCCATGCGGCGCCATGATCAGATCGCCATTACCCGGACGCTCGGGCGTTTCGCCCAGACTGGCCTGAACAAGCGCATCGCCGATCATGGCGGAGGAAATTTCGCGCGCGGCAAGATCGATATGCTGCGCCTTGCCTGTGCGGCGGCGCTGGTGCAGCGCGGCCACCACCGCGAGCGCCGCATGCATGCCGGCAGCATGATCCATGACATGGCGCATCTCGACGGGCGGTCCATCCGTATAGCCGCTCATCGCGCCTAATCCGCCCCAGGCGCCGAACAGCGGCGCATATCCGGCGAAATGGGAGTCCGGTCCGTACTGACCGCATGACGAAAGCGACAACATCACGATGTCGGGTTTCGCCTTGCGCAATTCTTCAAAGGAAAGACCGAGGCGTTTCAGAACGCCGGGGCGAAAACTCTCCGAAGCCACATCCGAGATGGAAACGAGACGCTTCGCAATATCGATCGCCTCGGGCTTCTTCAGGTTCAAACGCACCGAAAGCTTGTTCGCCGAAACCTGATCGAATGTCGCCGCCGTCATCCGACCATAGACGGCGTGCGGTTTACGAAACGCATCCGGGCGCGTTTTGCTCTCGATCTTGATGCACTCGGCGCCGAGCTGGGACAGCACATGCGTCCCGAACGGACCGGCCGCGTGGATGGTAAAATCGGCGATGCGCACGCCGGCCAGCGGCGCCTTGGGGCTGCTCATGGCGCGGCCCCTTGGCTCATCTCACCCAGCGCCGGCGCGCCGCCAGTCAAACGAAGCGGGGTTTCGGCGAATTGAAACGGCGCTTTCAGCACTTTCGCTTCGCGGCCATCCGCCATCGCGATGTGCTCGAACAAGCCGCGGGCGTTTTCATGCGCACCGTTTACGACATCTTCCGGCGTGTAATATTTGCCAACCGGCACGCCGAGTTCCTGCGCCATGCGTACGACATCATCGGCGGCGTGCTCCGCCATCCATGTGCGAATGTGCGTATTGATCTCATCGCCGCGACGGCTGCGCTCCAAAGAATCCTGCAGCGCTTCTTCTTTCGCCCAATCCGGATCGCCCAGAAGCTTCACAAGCCCATCCCACTGGCGCTGCTCCAGCGTCAGCAATTCGATGAACGCGTCCTTGGTTTTGAACACGCCGCCATATCGAAACCGTCGCGTGGCGCGATGCTCAAGCGAACCGTCGCCCAGACGCTGCAGCGCGAAAGCGCCGACCAAAAGCATGGCGTCCTGCACGGATACGTCGACATATTGCCCGCCCGATTCCGGCGCCGCCCACAAGGCCGACAACGCCGCGAGCGCCGCCGCCGCGCCGCCCTGATAGCCGGCAAAATGACCATAGATTTTGAGCGGCGGCCGATCGGGAAACAGCTCTTGCGAGAAACCGTTCGGCAGCAGAAAGCCCTCGCCGCTCGCATGAATGAGATTGATCTCTTCGCCCGTCCAACCGGATTTGGGACCCGAGGCGCCGAACGGCAAAACGCTCACATGCACCAGCGCGGGAAAACGCGCGGCGATATCGTCCGGCGCAAGGCCGCTCGCGCCGCGCTGTTCAACCGGCGTATCGTCGATGAGCACCTGCGCATCGGCCAATGCCTGATCGAGCACAGCGCGCCCGCTCTCTGTTGCGGGATCGCACACGAGGCTGCGTTTCCCAGCGGCGAGATACGCAAACAGCGCGCTCTCGCCTGAGCGCAGAAGCGGCGGCGCGGAGCGCAGCGGCGAACCCGCCGCCGGCTCCAGCATCACCACCTCAGCGCCCATGACGGAAAGCAAACGCCCCGCATAAGCGGAGGCAATTGTCCGCGACCGCTCGATAACGCGACACCCCGCCAAAGGCAGGTTGCCGCCTTTATCGCGCTCGATCCCATCCATGCCAAAGACCTCTACGGTTTGGCTCAGCGGACGACCGGCAATTCGAGATCGCAGCTTGCCCCATCGATGAAGGCAGGCAACGAGACATCGCGCGACGGCAATGCGACGGTGGCGATGCCGGGCGTCGTGACTTCGCCGCGCTGGTTCTCGGCCGCGATCTCGATGTCAACGAGACCGGTCTTATCCTTCACGTATTTGCGCACCACTTTGCCTTTGCAGAACGTGGTGTCGCCCATGATGTTGAAGCGGCGCATTTCCGTGCGTACGCGCTTCAGGAAGCCCGCATCGCCCATCCAATTCGTGATCAGCGAAGCCATCCAGGACGAACGCTGCGGGCCGTAATCGTAGGTGCCCGGCACGCCGACTTCCTTCGCCACCGATTCACGATGGTGACCGATGCCGGTATATTCGACGCCGCCGCCCGCTTCGGGATTACGGAAGAAGTGGCCCGGGTGCTTCACCGCCGCCTGCAGCACGACGCCGTGCGTATGGCCGCGGCCGCAACCGACCAGGAAGCCCATCGTGTCCATCAACGAAAGCGGCCCGCGCGCGATGGTGGGCAATTCCTCACCCTCCTGCACGTCTTCCCAATAACGCACGGCCTGACCGCGGATCATCTTGGGTTCGTTCAGCACCATCTCATCGATCGAGTCGCGCTGTTCGTCGGTGTATTCGTGCTGGGTGATTTCTTTGTATTTGCCGGCATCGCGCGCGGCTTTGCGCTCGTGACGCGTGCAGGTGCCGAGCGCGCGCGCGACAAGCTCGCTGCGCTGGTTGAAGTAGCAAGCTTCGACGTATTGTAGCACGAGACGACCCGAGAACTTGCTCTCCTTCACCTCGACGCCGACGACGCGCTCAACGGCCGAGATCCGGTCGCCCGGACGCACATGGCGGAACAGCTCCCAATCATTGCCGGCATAGAAGCCGTGCACGCCCGGCAAACCCCAACGCGTGCGGCCGAGCCAGCCAAACGCCATCGGAAACATCGGGTGCGCGACCATCGTCCCGTAGCGCGTGCCCGGACCGTAGCCGTGCTCGCGATAAAGCGGGTTCATATCGCCGATGCCGTTGCACCAATTGCGCAGCGTGTCGGCAGTAGCGTCCTGCAGATACGGTCCTTCCGGGCGCAGCTGCAGCCCGATCATGGCCTTCGCGGCGGCAATAGCTTCATCCGTGATACGGCCTTCTGCCGGCGCATTGCCGACTTCGCCTTGGGCGGTGGTGCTGCTCAACTCTGGACTCCGTCAATTCTGGGGTTCTTCGGCTAGATAATGCATCATGCATTATCGTAACCCCCAGGGCAACCCGCCCCCGGACGCCTATGCCGCCAAGGATAAGCCTGGCCTGGGCCAGCGCGCCGCGAGCAGCTGCCCATAGCCTGAAAGCGTGATGAAGGCGGTGCGCATGTCCGGGCCGCCAAAACAGATATTCGTGCAATAGCCTTCAGGCGCCTCGTGGAATTCCAGCAATTCGCCCGCCGGTGAGATCACGCTAATGCCGCCCTCAACCAAGGTCGCTTGGCAAATATTCCCATTCGCTTCGAGCGCCATCGAGTCATAGCGCTGATAGCGCGGGGCGCCATAAACCAGCTTGCCGCCGTTCGGCGACGGCCACGGCTCCTTGCCCAGTTCACCCGGACCAAGGACGGGATAAGACCAGAGGCGGCTCGTCTCGGTTTCAGCCACATAGAGCGTGCGCCCATCCGGCGAGAGACCAATGCCGTTGGCGGTTAGAACGTGATCAGCGACGCGGCGAATGAAACTGCCGTCGGTGCGCGCGTAATAGATCGCGCCCCACATGAGGCGATCATCGTGCTTCTTGCCGAAATCGGTAAACCAAAATCCGCCTTGCGTATCGAACACGATATCGTTCGGGCCAAAGAGCGCCGCCCCATCGCACTCGGAATAAAGCGTCTCCACTTCGCCCGTGACGATATTCACGCGCTGAATATAGCCGCCCTTATAATCGGACGGCGCGCCAGTTGGCCGCGAGAAGCCATCATCCGTGCGCCACGCAAAACCACCATTGTTGCAGACATAACAATGACCGTCCGGGCCGATCGCGGCGCCATTGGGACCGCCGCCGAGCTCGGCAACAATTGAGAGCTTCCCATCGGCAGCCACGCGCATCAAACGCTGCCCCATGATCTCGGCGACAAGCACGCTGCCGTCCGGCATCGCAATTGGGCCTTCCGGAAATTTCAGGCCCGTTGCAATGACCTCTCCCTGCAGCTTCATCGACGCTTCTCCCAAGAGTGCTTCTACGTCTTTGTTTCCGGCTCCGGCCCGATGTCGCGATCGACGATCTCGATGACGGACGGAAAATAGCGGCCTGAAAAACCATTCTTCGCGGTCGAAGCATAATAGCGCTTCGCCAATTGCGTCGCATGGGCGGTGACACCCATTTGCTCGGCGAGTTCAATCACGCCGGCTATATCCTTCAACGTATATTCAGGCGAAAACGCCTTGTCTGGGAAGGTTCGCGGCAGCATCGCTTTGCGCGCATGGTTGCGGAGCGCGAAACTATCGCCTGAGCCTTTTGAGACTGCGTCCAGCAAAGTCGCGGGGGCAACGCCGGCGCGCTCGCCGAGCACCATCATCTCCGCCAGCGCGACAACGTTTTCAAACAACAGGGCGTTGTTGATGAGCTTGACGACTTGGCCGCAACCGACCTCGCCACAATGCGTCACATCAGAAGCGATATACGCCAATAGCGGATCAATTTGCGCAAATATGGCCTGCGGCGCGCCAACCATGATCGACAACTCGCCGCGCTGCGCCGCCTCACGCGTGCGCGCCACAGGCGCATCTGCAAAACCAACCCCAAGCGCGGATAGGCGCTCCGCAACCGAGCGCGCGTCCGACACCGCCGTCGTGCTCAAATCCACGATCAAGGCCGGCCGCCGCGATCCACTCGCCAGCCCGTTTTCGCCCAGACAAACCTGCTCGACCTGCGGCCCTCCGGGCAGCGACAGAAAGACGATGTCGGCTTTCTCCGCGACTTCGGCGACCGAAGCCGCACGCTCCGCCTTTGTATCTTTCAAAATCTCGAAAGCCTGCTCGACCATGTCGAAGGCGATGACTGAACCCGCATGTTTCTTCGCCATGTTGGCGCACATGGGCCCGCCCATCACGCCGAGACCAACGAAACCAATTCGCGGTGCTGAATCACTCATGTACCTTTTCCTCCCGCGATTATGCGAAGCTGGCGACGCCCGACATAGCAAGCTCGCCATCCGGCCCACGCGCCCAAACCGAAAGCGCGCCGTCTTCGCGTGTATTGCCCTCAAGCGTGAAAGCGCGCGAAACAAACAGCGGACTGACGCCGCGATACTCGAATGCGCTCATACGCCGTCCCCCTCCGTGCGCAATGGCGAAGCCCTGCAGCAAGGTGGAGATCAAGGGCCCGTGCACGACAAGATCGGGATAGCCCTCTTCATTGCGCGCATAAGGCTGGTCGTAATGGATGCGATGGCCATTGAAGGTCAGCGCAGAATATCGAAACAGCAGCGTCGTGTCGGGCGTAACATTTTGCGTCCATTGCGCCTGCGCGTCGTAGCGTTCCGGCGCCGCAGCCGCGCCAGGCGGCGGCGGCTCGCGATAAACGATGTCTTGTTCTTCAACGATGCACGCAACACCACCGCTCGTGATCGTATGCTCAACGGTGACGAAACACAGCGAACCGCGTTTTCCCGTCTTCTGTTCAACCTTCAAAATTTTACTGCGCTTGGCAGCGTCGGCGCCGACCGACACATCGGCGAGATACTTGATGCGCCCGCCCGCCCACATGCGCCGCGGCCGCGTGACAGGAGGTAGAAAACCGCCCTTTGATGGATGACCATCTGCGCCGAGGCCGCTCCGGCGCACCGCAGGATTGAAATAAAGCCACTGCCAGCCTGGCGGCAACGGATCGCCGGCGCCAGGCGCGCGCTCCATATCCAAAGTCGCGGCCATCGCCGCAGCCGTCGAAACAGATATTTGCGCGCCGTGCTCTTCCTCACGGCCAACCCACGCCTCGTACAATGCGTCGCTCACTACCGCCCTCTCGCCTCCGCCCATGATTGTCGGATTTGCTGCTGCACAGAGCGCATCGCTTATTATATATTTTATATGATTTCCAGCCGAGCACGCGGAAATGACGCCCGCTCAATGAAAAGGGGCGAGCAAGAAAACCTGCCCGCCCCAATCCACACTTGGAAAATCGCGTCCTAGTTTTGCGCGGGCGCCGCCTGAGGAATTTGGATCACCTCGATCAACGTGCCGTCAGGATCGGTGAAAAAGCCGATCGGCATGCCGTGGCCCTGCGCCGAGGCCGGGCGTTCAACAGCGCCGCCGGCCGCGGGCACAGCCTCCATGACAGCCGCAACGTCATTCACCAGCAGCGCAAAACTGCCATTGCCGCGCGGCTCTTCTGTTTGCGCGAGAACGATACTCGGGGCCGCAGGATTCGGCGCACCGAACATGCGGTTGCCCGGGCCGAACGCTTGCGCCGGAGCGAAGCCGAAAACAGTCCGGTAGAAATTCTCAGCGCGATCCAAATCCGTGACCCAGACCCGCACCAGCATGAGACGCGGCCGTTCTCCGGCCGCAGCAGGCGCGCTGGACTGCGCTTGCGCCGACGCCGCACCCGGCGCCAACAACATCGCGCCCAACATCAGCGCCGCAAAAAAACTTTTCATGTACACACTCCTATTTTCGCGCACTGTGCGCAAAATTCTCACAACGTCTCATGCGGAAGCAGAGATTGGCGTGAACTCAATGGGCAGGGATTTCATGCCCCAGGCGCCCGGAAATGGCCGCCAGCCAAACTCACCCGCCAAACGCGGATCGCGTAGGCGCTGCGGGATCTGATGCAGCGCCTCCTGCAATTGGGCGCGCGCGATATACTGGCCAAGGCACATGTGCCGGCCAAGGCTGAACGCCACGTGACGTTGATGCGATTGTATTTCACGCTCGGGATCGAACGCGTCAGCGTCTGCAAACACGCCGATATCGCGGCCTGAAATATTCAGATTGAACCAGACCATAGTGTCCTTGGGCAAAAGAACGCCACGGAATTCGATGTCCTCTTTGGTAAAGCGCGGCACAGAACCCGGATTGAAATAGCGCAGCGCTTCTTCCACGACATTGCGGCAATAATCGTAATCCTCAGCGCAACGCTCATAAATGTCCGGCCTCTGCAGCAGCAGGTACATCGTATGCGTCAGCACGTTTTTCGACGTGTCGTAGCCGGCAATAAAGAAAAAGATGATCAGGTCCGCCAATTGACGCTCAGCCACACCACCCTTGTCAGCTGTATCGATGAGAAGGTGCAGCAGGTCCTCCCGGCTCTCCGCATCAGAATCCGCGCGGCGGTCGGCAATCAGCCGCTGAACCAGCGCCTCAAGACGATCATACGCTGCGTAGATCGCAGGAAGCTGCTTTTTGTCCATTGCGAACGCCAAGCCAAGCGTTTCCAGGCTCGCCCGTATGGCAGGAATTTCTTCGATCGGCGCGCCGACCAAGGTGAACATGTTCGAGATCGGGAAATAAGACGCGAACTCTTCAAAATCGAACGCGCCCTTCGGCGCCCATTCGTCCAGCAGGCGCGTCATCGTCGCACGCATCATGGGGCGCATCTGGTTTGCGAACCGGGGCGTGAACTTGGCCGCAAAAGCGTCGCGCAGCAGACGATGCTTTTCCGGCGAGAGTGAGATGAGCTGCTGCTCTGTAAAGCGTCCCCAAGGCGTTCCCTGCGCCCCGAGCAACTCGACTATGCCATCGTAAGCCGGACGAAACTTATCATCCTGCCCAAGCAATTCGCGGATCGCCGTCAATTCATGAACGAGATAGCCAATGCTCGACTTGGCGATCCAAGGATGCTTTTGCCGCGCTTCCCGAAAATATTTCACTGGATTAGCGGCGAACGCTGAATCCTCAACGGGAAGAATGGGCAAATCCAAATCAATCAAGGTTTGCATAGCCGGCTCCATGCCGATCTTCGCGGCCCGCCCCACCGCCTGCGCTTTCATCATCGTTAGCTGTGGGCTGGACAGGCGTCAAATCGCATGCACGAAGCTCATCATTATGCCGGCGCCAGCCCTATCAGCCGGGGGCATTATGTTGGCTTGGCGTTTCTTGTCAGCTATCCAAGTAGAACCTTGCGGCCCGGACAGCCGCGGGCAGGATTACAGAATGGCTTCCACTAGACGCCGCGGCGACGAAGGATCAGCAGTACGAGCAGCCTTGGTAGAGGCCGCCGAAAAACTCATCCTCGAAACCGGCTACCCTTCTGTCACCTCACGGACGCTTGCCGAAAAGCTGAACCTGAAGCGTCAGATCGTACACTATTACTTCAACACGATTGATGACGTCTTCATCGCGGTCATACGACGCAATACTGAAAAGGTGAAAGCGAAGATCGCGGAAGCCGAGCAATCAAAAGAGCCGCTGCGCGCATTGCAGATGCTTAGCCGCGACCCTGAACGGGCAATCTTGTCGATTGAACTGAATGCGCTCGCGCACCGCCGCCCCGCGGTGCGTTCGGAAGTCGCCAAAGCCATGGCGGAGTTGCGCGCGCTTCAAGTGCGGGTGCTTATGGGCGCCATCGATGAAAAGATGCCGCAACCGGCGCTCCGCCCGGTCGTTGCGGTTTTGCTGCTTTCAAGCGTAGCCCGCACGCTCGCGCTCGAGGCCGCTGTCGATGTCAGCTATGGGCACGCAGAAACGCAGGAATTCGTGGATGATTGCCTCAAAGCATTCGCCGAAGGCCGCGAAACGCCCTTCTTGCCCAACAAGAAAGCCGCGCGTATCCCGCCCACATCGCGAAAAGCGAGCACCCGTAAGAGGACGACCTAAGCCGCTCGCGCCCTCGACCATCTCACCATCCATTAGCGATAAGACAACATGCTGACACGCCGTACATTAGCCGCCGCCCTGGCTTCAATCCCCGTCGCCGCCTGCCATACGCCGCCGAACACGCCCGGCGATGCAGCATGGCGGGAGGGCGCCGCACTTCCTTACGCTGTACAAGAAATCTACGCGGCCCTTCATCTTGGTGAAATTTGGATCGCCGGCGGTTTTTCGCCCGCATCCGGCGGCGCCACCGAACGCGTCATCGCGCTCAATTTGGAGAGCAACCAATGGCGTGACGCGCCTGCCCTGCCGACGCCCTCGCATCACGTCCAACTCGCGTCGATAGATGGCGAACTTTACGCCATCGGCGGGTTTATTGGCGGCGCGACGCGTAACAGCTGGATCTGCACGCCGCGCGTACTGAGGCTAGAGGGCGAAAGCTGGCAAGAGAGCGCACCTTTACCCTCGCCCGTTGGCGAAGCCGTCTCTTTCGTTCATGGCGGACGCATACATTTGATCGGCGGCCGCTCCCCGCGCACGCAAGCAAACGCGACATGGAATGACCATGTTGACGTCAGCACCCACTTCATCTTCACACCCGGCGCCGCCGAATGGAGTGTCGGCGCGCCACTGCCAACGGCACGCAACTCCAGCGCAGGCGTAGGCTTCGCCGATCAGCTTCACATCATTTCAGGGCGCACGGTGTCAGGCGGCGAAACCGGTGCATACGACATCTACACACCCGCAACAGATTCCTGGCGGCAAGGCCCCACCTTCCCCGATCCGCGCGGCGGACTGGGCGCCGCGCTGTGGCGCGACCGCATCGTTGCGGGTGGCGGCGAAATTCTCAGCCAAAGCTCTGTCGGCGATCGGCTCTATACATTGGAAGGCGACGCCTGGACCCAATCGCTTCAAATGCCGACGCCACGGCACGGCCATGCTTTAATTGCGGCTGACGGCGCGCTTTATGCGCTCGGCGGATCTCGCCGGATTGCAACGCTTGAGGCTTTATCCAGCATGGATGAGTTGCGCTAAACGCCCGCCATGATTTGACACAAAGCAATGGCCGTTTGACACACACGGCAACGCTGTTGGTGTTGTCTTGACCGCCTATGGCGAGATGCTATCCGTGTGTCTAGCGTGTAAGGTTCAGAACACTTGCCGCTGCCGCTGCGTTCGCGATCGACTGAACCCACAGCGCACCTCAAGCTCCTTTCACGGAGCCAAAGGAGAGATGCATATGCGAGTGAGAGAAATGCTGCGTTATGCGGCGGCCGCTTTAGCCCTTGGCTCAGTCAGCGTGCTGGCTCTCGGCAACATCGTGCCTGAGGCGGACGGTCAGACCAATGTCGTTCAGAATGGCCAAGCCGGATTCATCGTGCACGGCTTCGGTAATGCACTGGCGCGACCTGGACAAATTGAAGCCATGTGTCCGGATGGCCGCTCGATGGGCTACCGGCAAATTTTCGCGGAAAGCGAAGAGGGCCAGCGGCGCGAAGGCGAAGAGGCCGACGCCCACGAAGCAAGAGTGAACGCCGGGGCGTTCGCACTCGCAACCGTCGACGGCCAAAATCTTTGCTCCAATCCCGAACTGGGCGCGGAAGATCCGCACTATCAAACGATGGATGCGCGCGACATCGTCGCCTTCGGCATCGACCTTGATGGTCAATCTTCGACGAGCAACGGCCGCCCTGCCCCAGGCACATGCGCACACAATGACCTTGTCGGCGCTGATGGCCGGCGCAATGTCGATAACCAGATGGCGCGTGTCGTCGGCTGTGACGGCGCTGGCGAGCAATATGCGGCGCTCGACCAAGACGGCGAGCTTCCGCGCGGTGAAAACGGCGTTTCCGAAACCATGCTGCAAGGCGGCTGGGGCATCCTGATTTCCTTGCGCGGCGTCGACAATCTTCAAAATGACGACAGCGTTGAAGTCGGGATCTATGCCAGCGCCGACCCTATCCAGCTCACGCCCGCGCGTGATGCTGCGGTGCCGCACTCCACATACGCGATTGATCAGGATCCTCGTTTCCGCGCCGAGACGACTGGGCGTATTCGCAATGGCGTTTTGATCACCGAGCCTGTGGACGTTCGCTTTCACTGGCTGCCTGCGGGCATGCGCTCCGAGCGCCCGCTGAATCATGCGCGTCTGCATGTCAGCTTCGGCGCCGATGGCGGCATGGAAGGTTATTTGGCCGGCTACACCCGCGTCGAAGACATGTACGATATCAATTATGGCTTCCGGAATGCGCGCAACGATGCAGGGGAATTAATTGGCCCACGCGTCGGCGGCCTGACCGTTCTTGGCAATTCCGTCATGGGACGCACTTGCCACGGGGCGTATCGCGCCATGTACGAACTCGCCGATGGCGATCCGGACCCGGAAACCGGACGGTGCACGTCGATATCGACTCAGTATTGGTTGCGCGCGACGCCAGCATTCATCGTGGACACACAAACAAGCAGCCTCAACGACGATTAAAGGCTGGGCCAAGAGCTCCGCTTGTTGCCCGCCGCCTCAAGGCGGCGGGCATTATTTGCGACTTACTCACGGCAGCGTGAGGTTTTTCTGTCGCACGATGTCAAAAACGTCCTTCGGACAAATCCTTACACACATCTCCTGCTAGACAGCTGTCAAACGGCATGCTTTGCACTTGAAAACCGTGTGAATCCAACGGGCACACGGAGGGAGGACCATTTTATGAGGAAGAATTTCGCGGCGATGATGCTCGCCGGGTCAAGCGTATTGGCTCTGGCGTCGCCGGCTCTCGCGCAAGACGAAGACGACGGCGAAATCGTCGTCACCGGCACCTTTATTCGCGGCGTTGCTCCCGCTGGCGCGAATGTGCTCGGCGTGAATCGCGAGGATGTCGCAGCCTCCGGCGCCACCGCGACAAACGAGTTGCTGACGACCATCCCGCAGGTCGCCAACCTGTTCAACAATGCTGACGCGACCGCCACGGCGATGGGAATCACTGGCGGCGTCGGCATGGGCATCAATTTCCAATCGCAGGTCACGCGCCCGAACCTGCGCAACCTCTCGCCGACCACGGCGAGCGGCTCCTCCACGCTGGTCCTGATGGACGGCCACCGCATCGTCAGCGCCGGCATCAACCAAGCCACGCCCGACGCCGACATCATCCCGCCCGGCGCACTGGAACGCGTTGAAGTGGTGACGGATGGCGGCTCTTCGCTTTACGGCACGGACGCCGTTGGCGGCGTCGTCAATTTCATCACGCGGCGCACTTATGACGGTGTTGGCGTCAGCGCGAACTATGGCTTTGCCGAAGATTACGAGACCTACAACGCCAGCATCATCGGCGGCACGGATTGGGGCAGCGGTTCGGTCTTCGCGTCCTATAGCCATCAGCACCGCACCGAGATTCTCGGCAGCGACCGCGATTTCGTTCGCGGCTTGGACTATGACCCCGCCAATGCAGTTGGCGGCAATCCCGTGCCTTTCAGCACGGCGTGCGCCAGCCCCACTGTCTATATCGGCACCACCACTTATGCCGTGAGCCCCGACGGTGAGTCGCTGGGCGCCGCCGGCACCGCCAACCGCTGCGATCTGACGGATTTTGGCACCTTCATTCCCGAAGAAGAGCGCGACATCTTCATGGCTGGCGTCAGCCAGGAACTCGCCGGTTGGGCCGACCTTAACGTCCGCGCCTATCACAGCACGCGCGTCACTCACGGCAATGGCGGCCCGGCGGGCAATTCGGCGGCGAATTC
The DNA here is from genome assembly GCA_030430715.1 of Alphaproteobacteria bacterium. GTDB lineage: Bacteria > Pseudomonadota > Alphaproteobacteria > Caulobacterales > Aquidulcibacteraceae > Vitreimonas. The sequence continues at coordinate 715 of JAUIJZ010000045.1, read as the reverse complement.
GATCGCCGTTCCGGACACCAATTTCTATTTCTCGCAATACCAACAAGGCGCTGAAACCGAACACTCGGTTCGTCTGAATTGGGGCCCGGTAACCGGCAATAATTTTGCAACGCAAACCACGAGCATGGAATCTTGGGGCATCACCCCAACGCTGACGCTTGATGTGGGCGCGGATTGGCAGCTGACGATGCTGACCAATTATGGCCGCAGCGAAACCTATACCCGCAATCGCACCCTCAATGCAGATGCGCTCGCTGCCGCGCGTGTCGCGTCTGCGGAAGCCGACGCGCTCAATGTCTATGAGCTTGCGGAAACGCCGGCCGATGTCCTGAACGAGATCATCAACACGGGCAACATCTGGAACTACGCTAACGGCCGTCATCGCCTCATCAATCATCGCGCCGTGTTCGACGGCCCGTTGATGGAGCTTCCCGGCGGTGAAATTCGCGCGGCCGTCGGCGGCGAGTTCATCAATGAGCAATTCCAGGTTCGCAATGGCGCGATCCCGACCGGCGGCGAAGGCACGCTGGCGATGACCGAATATTCGCGGGACGTGAACGCTGTGTTCGGCGAGTTGAACATCCCGATCGTCGGTTATGGCAATCGCGTCACCGGCATTGAATCGCTCTCGCTGTCCTTGTCGGCGCGCTATGACGAATACGAAGATTTCGGCACGACGACCAACCCCCGCGTTGCGTTGACCTATGAGCCCACC
>JAUIJZ010000154.1 GCA_030430715.1 Alphaproteobacteria bacterium | reverse complement strand
GTTCTGCGGCGGCTGACGTGGGCGTTGCGTGAGGTTCGCCGCGCGGGCGGAGCTGCAGCCGGCAATGCGCCGTGTATTCCGACTCGTTCAAGAAATCCGCCGGCAGCTTTAGCGCTGCGCGAAATGTTCTTGGGCGCGGCGAATGAAAACGCTCCGGGCATGTCGCTGTGAAGATGTGTGCTTTGCGTCCGCGCCAGAGTTCAATCGCCAGCGTTGCGGTTTCATTCGGCGCGTTCAGCCGGAAGACACATTCGATCGCCGCGGGCGCTTCCATTTGCAGTGCGCCAATCGGCGCCTGGTCGTCGCCCAGGAGGCGCAGGTCGAGGATGCTACACGGCGCTGTGTCCTCAGCGTCATCGCTAAGGTGGCCGGACAGCAATTCGTTTTCGTAAGCCGCAACCACGACTTCAGTGTCGCCGGTCATGCGGATGCGCCCGTGATCAATCCAGACCACGCGGGTGCAGATGCGGCGGATGGCGTTCATATCGTGAGACACGAACAGCACGCACTCGCCGCTTTGGGGCGCGCTGCGAATACGCTCTTCGCATGCATGCCGATAATTGGAATCGCCGACCGCCAGCACTTCGTCGGCAAGGATGATGTCGGCGCGCATATTGACGAGGGCCGAGAAGGCAAGCCGGATAAACGCGCCGCTTGGACATTTGGCGAGCGGATGGTCACGGAATTCTTCGAGTTGGGCGAACGCAAGAATGCGATCTTCCGCAGACAGCGCATCGCGCCGGCCAAGGCCATTCAAGCGCGCATAGAGCTGAATGTTTTCGCGCACGGTAAGCTCGGGCGCGAAGCCGATCCCGAGTTCGAGCAGTGAAGCAACGCGTCCGTGCAATGTAACGCGGCCCGCGCTTGGGTCTATCACGCGGGCGAGCACTTTCAGCAGCGTGCTTTTGCCTGCGCCATTGCGGCCGATAATGCCAAGCACTTCTCCGCGCGCCACATCGAGGTCGACATTGCGCAGCGCCTGCACGCCATCGGCTTCCTTGATCTCTTCAGGTTTGTCTGGCGCCACGACCTGCTTTAGCAAATGCCCAAGCGCGCCCAATTGGCCCTGATCGATGCCGCCGCCCTTGCGGCGCTTGCGTGTGATCGCAAACGTCTTCGACAGACCGCGTATGGAAACGGCTGGTGCGTTCACGGGCGGGCCGCCGCTTCCGAGACCGCCCAGTCGAGCCGCGGCGTCAGCAACCCGGTATCGAGTTCGCTGTGTGCATTTTCGGATGCTGTAACTTCGAGAAGAATGGCGCGGTCGGACGTTAGTGCACGTGGGAAACCCTCATCGACGGTCGACGCTTTCAGGCTGAGCCTGTAGCTGCCCGCAGGCAGAAGGCTGAGAGGCAGTCGGACACTGAGCTCACATTCGGCATCTAATAGATGAAAGTGCGGGTAAAGCGTCCGAAATAGCAGTGTTCGCCCAGAAAAAACGTCAACCGATGGACGAACTGGAATGATGCCACGAACCGGCGACAATCGCATCGCGATATCGAAAAGTTCTTCCTCAGCCTCTTGTATCAGCGACGCAGAGATATCTTGCATCGCGACAACTTCGTCTTCGATCAGCTGTTGGCTGATATCCCAGTGATAACTATAACGCTGGCCAGAAGCTCGAGCGGACGTCAGCGTCATGTTCACCAATACGCCGCCGCTCATTTGAAGTACGCGGTCCGCGACATTATCGACTAAGTCTTGATCGCTGGCGACCATTACGATGGTTCCGCCGGACGATTTAAACGCTGCCATTGCATGAGCGCATTGGCGCTGAAACGCGATGTCGCCGACTGCGAGCACATCGTCGATAATCAGAATATCCGCGCCTGACTTCAGTGCGAGTGCGAGGCTGAGTCGCAGGCGCATGCCGGTTGAGAGCCGCTGAACGTCGATCTCATGGAATTTCGGCTCAAGGCCCGAGAACGCCAGGACTTCATCCCTAAAACGAGCTTTGGCGTTGCCGGAAATACCGCGCAGCCGTGCATCGCGCTCGATGTTTTCAAGAACAGAACATTGCGAGTCCAGATTGGCGCCCGCAGAAAGTAAATGCGCCACGTCCCCGCGCAGCGTTACGCGTCCGCTCGTTGGGGGAAGGGCGCCGGACAGTATGCGCAGCAAAGTTGTTTTCCCGGAACCGCTGGGGCCCGCAATGCATACGGCTTCGCCACGCTTTACGGATAAGCTGACTTGATTGAGCGCAGATTCCGTTGCGCGCCTGCGCTTGCCGCCTAGTCCGCACAGCATGGCCATGATGCGCATTGCTTCGCCGGCTGAGGCGGCGTCGAGGTCAAAGCCTTCCTCAAAAGCGCGGCTTAGGTTCTCGGTCTCTATAGCCAGCATTCTCGGCCCTGCGAGGGTTCGGGCGGTCTTGCTAGCCCCTCCACTGGATTGTGTCGAGCGCATGCGGACCGCCACTACTTATGCATTGGAGTGGCGCTAATCAGGCAATTTGAGCCCGGTTCCGATGAAGCTGTCCTTGCGCTCTAAGTCGGCCGCCACGATCAGCGCGGCGCAGGCGTTTTGCACGATCGCAGCGTCTTGCTTGTCGAGCGCGGAGGCAGCGAGTTCGGCTGCTTCGTCGGCATAGCCGTAGGTGATGAGCAGCGTGGCGAGCTTGAGGAGCGCGGTGCGATTAAGGCCGCCGCTGCGCCAGTCGCGAAAATAGAGCGCGTCGCCAAAGACGAGCTGTCCGCGCTTTTGGATGGCCGATGTCGCATCTTTGCGCCGGAAATAGGTGCGGCGCAGATCGTATAATTCCAGGCCGTGTTCGCTAACAAAGGCGTCTATGTCACGGAACGGCGCGGCGCCCTCATAGAGGGGTAAGAACTCAACTTCGGTCTCGATTCCGAGGCAGGTGCGGAGGCCCTCTGACGCGCCGCGCAACACATCGAGTTCGGTGCCTTGTGTGTCGATCTTGATGAAATCGAAGTGCGTCGATCCGTGCAGGGACTTGAGCGCCGCGTCCACTGAGGTGCACGCGACCATGGCTTCATCCACGACGCCGTAACGCTCGGCGTCCGGGAAGCGGTCGATGACATCCGCGTTGGGGTGGAGCAAGGAGGAGCAGCGTGGCTTTCGCGTCAGCCAGAGCTTCGACTCCCTTTCAGTTTCTGCGGCGGCTTTGGGCACGACAGTGGTGCGTGCGCCATCGGCGCTTGTTTGCGCATCGGATCGCGCGTCAGGCTCGAATGCAATGACATCCAAAGCCCGCGCGATTGGACGCCAACGCTTCGAAAGGCCATCGGCGGCGCCGACATCTACGAGACGAAGCTGATGCGCGCCGAGAGCGTCAATGAGGGTGTCGAGGGGCGTCGTCATCAGGAAAACGGGCTGGAGCGGAGGTCGAAGCGCAGCATTTTGCGCACAGCGCCCTGTTGCGTCATGGCGCCGCGACAGTGAAAGCCATAAACGTCCGTGGCGATGAGCGTGTTTCGCGGCGCAATTACCGGCCGCAGCTCGAAGCGCATCCGGCTCTGATCCTCCGGAGCGAGCCGGTTGTGATAACCGCTTCCATCATACTGGTTGGCTGCGGTGCTGTTTTTGTATTCCCAGTGCATGCGGCGCATGGTCAGGCGTTGGCTGCCGACGGCATAATAGAAGGGCGCCGTCTCCGGGGTGACGTCGGTCAGCGTGTAGAAGAACTTCGTGACAGAGTGAAACGTGTCAGCGTGCGGATCTCCTGAACTGATTTCCGGATCGCGGATGGTGGTCACGGCGGACGGCGCTCCAGGCATCGTGATCACTTCAAACTTGAACACTGAGTTTTTGGGACCCATCGGCGTGCCTTGCGGCCAGCCTTCGGCGATCGCCGCAAGCTCGTTCAAAGCCGGATGGCGATAGAGTTCGTCACGCGCGACGGGGAAATCATCCAATCTCTTGTGAATGCCGAATTGGCGGCGGACCAGACCGAATTTGTCCGGCTCTGGAGCCGGGGGCAGGAACGATTCCGCGCGAGCCTCGACTTCCGCGCTGATCTTTTCGAACGTGCTCTCGGGCAGGAAGTTTTCAACGACCAATAAACCGTCGCGCAAAAAGGTGCGCGCATTGTCCGACATGGCGTGCCTGTTGCGACGCCTGATGAGAAGAAATCTAGCCGTGGCCGCGCGCAGCGCTTGGCATCCAAGGCGATTGAGCAAGCGATCCGGAACGATTTTGTCCTC
>JAUIJZ010000153.1 GCA_030430715.1 Alphaproteobacteria bacterium | reverse complement strand
ACCAATCTGACGCCTTCGCCGTCCTGCCCGGCGGGATCGGCACGCTGGAAGAAGCCATCGAGGTCTTGTCCTGGGCGAGACTCGGCCTGCACGCCAAGCCCGTCGTGTTCGTCGACGACAATGGCTATTGGAACGGCTTTTTCGACATGATCCAGCAGCAGATCAAAGCCGGTTTCACGCCGCCGGAGTTCCAGAACATGGTCTCGCGCGTGCGCACGCCCGAAGATGCGATCGAGCGCGCCTTCGGCGTGCTGGCGGCGGCTTAACTCCGTCTACGCCGCATCGTGCAGGATGAGGCCGAGCGTATAGCGCCGTCCCGCGCGCACTTCGCCAACGCCGTGACGCATGCGCGCCTTGACCGGGCCGCGCTTTCCTGAGACCGGACGGACATCGCCGGCGAAGATGACCGCTTCGCCAAAGCCAAGCGGAACCACGTCGACGCGGGTTTGCTGGCGCATGCGCTGTTCCGCCATCAAGAACTCCCCACCTTCGAAATCCGTATCCGGACGGCTCAAGAGAACCGCCACCTGCAAGGGGAAGAACACTTCGCCATAGCGATCCTGATGCAGGCGATTATGTCCGCCATTTTCGTATTTGAGGATCAAGGGCGTGGGCTTGGTCTGACCCGCAGCGCGGCACTGCTCGAGGAAAGCGTCGTGGCGCGCGGGAAACGCCGCCTCCTCGCCAAGCAAAGCGCGCCACTTATTCGCAATCGGCGCGAGCCTCTCATACGCGTTCATACGCAGCGTCTGCACGAGCGGCGGCAAGGGGCCCGCAAAATATTTGTACTCGCCTTCACCATAGGCATGGCGCGCCATGACGATCGTGCGGCGATAGCGCATTTCGTCCGTATATCCCTCAATAAGCGCGGCGCATTGCGCATCCGACAGGACGCGCCCCACGACCGCCCAGCCGCGCGCATCAAGCTCCGCCTCCGCGCGCGCCCAGTCGACTTGCGCGAGCGCATCGGTGCTCTGCGCCAGCTTGGCTTTCGCGCGCTTGGTCGCCTTCGTCGTGCTCATCACGCGAGCATGACCGCTCACAGTCGCACGCGCATTCCGAAAATTGCGGCCCTCTCGAATCGAAGCGGACAGGGACATCTCGCGCAGGTCGCAATATCGAGAAATCGCGCGCGTTGCGGTACACTAGGCTCATGGCAAGCAAACCTGCGCCTCCACGAAACTCAATCCTCAGCATCGCTGATCGTGGTGTTCTCAGAGCGGCGTTTCGAGTCATGCGCGACATTCGAACTACGCAGCACGGTGAGTTGTTCGACCGAACTCAGACAGACTTGAGATTTGTAACGGCAATGTCGCGAAGTGGAAGCGCCGAGGCTTTTCTCGCGGACCTAATGCAGGCGTGCATTTATTTCCAGCTATCCCACGACCGACCTGCGGGAGAAAAGCTTAGATCCTGCTTATTGCAGCTTGAGAAGCTAAATCTCCGCACCTACGAGCATGGCGCGTTCATATGGCTGATATCACTTTGGGCGCAGGATCTCGGGGATCGTCGTTCAAGCTTCCCGGAGGGCAAAGAACATTCCGGGCAGCTGTGTCCACGCCACGTTCCGAGCGAACTTTGGGAGTGGCTCGAAGATGCGGAGCCGCGTCTCAGAGACATTCGCGAGCGACTCGAACGTGACCCAAGGTCGGGAAAAGCACCAACCGAGGCCGACAATCCACTAATAGTGAAAGATTAGTTGGGCAGCCGGCCCAGGGTCGATTTTGGCGGCAGCGCGCTTGCCGGTCTCGCCGCTCCGCGCCCCTAAGCCGCTTCGCCCTTCAGCCGAGCGCGGGCTTTTTCCGGGCCGATCAGCGCGAACAAGGGCGCCATTTCGGGCCCGCGGCTCGCGCCGGTCAACGCCAGCCGCAACGGCGCGAACAAGGCTTTGCCTTTGGCGCCCGTCTTTTCCTTCACGGCAGCTGTGAACGCGCCCCATGTCCCCGCGTCGTAAGGACCGTCGGGCACGAGTTCGGCGGCGGCGCCTGCAAAGCTTTCGTCCTCGATTTGCGGTTCGATCGGACCCTCGACGATGCGCCACCATTTCGCAGCGTCATCCAGCGTCGTGATGTTCTCGCGCGCCATCTTCCAGAACGCCGCGCCGCCGCCGACATTGAGCGCGCCTAGGCGCTCGGCTACGGCGTCGAAGTCGGTTTCACGCAAGAGCTGCGCGTTGAGGCGGGAAAGCTCGGCCTCATCAAAGCGCGCGGGCGCGCGGCCGATCTTGGCGAAGTCGAATTCGTCGGCCAGCGTTTCCAGCTCTGTGCGCACCTCAATAGCGTCGGAGGTGCCGATCTTCGCCAAGAGCGAACTCAGGGCCATCGGCTCGATGCCCGCCTCGCGGAAATCAGCGACCGCAAGCGAGCCCAGGCGCTTGGAGAGCTTGTCGCCATCGGCGCCGACCAGAAGCGGCGTATGCGCAAAGGCCGGCGGCTCAGCGCCGAGCGCGCGGAACACCTCGATCTGCGCGCCGGAATTGGTGACGTGGTCTTCCCCGCGCACGACATGGGTGATGCCCATCTCCGCATCATCGACGCAGGACGGCAGCGTGTAGAGGAACGAACCATCCGCGCGGATCAGGATCGGGTCGGACACCGAGGCCGTATCGACCTGGCTGGCCCCGCGCACAAGGTCGTCCCACTCGACGCGCTCATGGCTGAGCTTGAAGCGCCAATAAGGCTTGCGCCCTTCGGCCTCGTAAGCTTCGCGCTGTTCGTCCGTGAGTTTAAGCGAGGCGCGGTCATAGACCGGCGGCTGGCCTTGGGCGCGCTGAATCTTGCGCTTGCGGTCGAGCTCGTCCTCGGTCTCGTAGCAGGCATAGAGCAGGCCCTGCTCGCGCAGACGCGCCGCCGCCGCCTCATAAAGGTCGAAGCGGTCGGACTGCTTGTGCTTGTTGTCGATCGTAAAGCCGAGCCAGGCGAGGTCCGTCTCGATGGCGATCTCATATTCCGCTTTCGAGCGCTCCAGATCGGTGTCGTCGACGCGCAGGATGAAGGTCCCGCCATGGCGGCGCGCAAACAGCTGATTCATCAGCGCCGTGCGGACATTGCCGACATGAAGCCGGCCCGTGGGCGACGGCGCGAAGCGAACGATCGGAGACATGGGTTTTCAGCTCATTGGATGTGAGCGCGAGGGCATGCGCCGCTTGGGCGTTTTGGTCAAGGCGGGCGGGACGCGACGGCGTTCGTTACGAGGCCCGCGCTGAGCGGCGGCGGCGGATGATCATCACGACGTAAGCCGCGGCCACGAAGGGCGCCAGCGCAAGCAATACAAGCGACGCCGTAACAATGATTTCTGCGAGGCGCACATCCTCGCCCACGGCGCCCGCCATGCCCTGTGTGACGAGATACGCAAATCCGAAATAGGCTATCGGCACGGCGACCGAGCAGAGCGAAGCGAGCAGCGCCGTTGCGGCGACGAATGGCGGCAATTTGGCGAACCGCAAGAGGAAGACGGCGAACAGCGCGACGCGCCAAGCCGCCACAAACGCAAGAAACGCATAGTTCACTGAACGTGCGTTTTGGACCGACATGCACCGCTCGACGGGAATAGCGTAGATGAACCCCGGCGCGGACGTCATCGTGATGAATAGTAACACCGCCGCGTAAGTCCAACGCTCCGGCCGGAGCGGCTTGACCACGGTCCAGACGATTGCGGCTAAAGCGAAGACATAGGCGAATGACCCCAGACCTAAATATTGCCACCACTGAGCGTCTGGTTTGTCCCAATACCGCCCCACGCCTGCGAGCACGGTAATCGCCAAGCTTAGTGTGAGGTAAACTTGGAAGTGTCGTCGCGCACCGTCGCTGAGCCGACGAAATGTGAGCAAGCGAAGCTGATCTTTCGCGAAGGCGGCAATAGCGTCCATCGGCCCGCCCAATCGTTTTCGCCGAACACGCGTCGACTGCAATCCTGGATTGGCATGCGCCGCTCAAGCGCCCCGGTCAAGCCGGGCGCATCTAGCCCCGCCCTCAATCCACCTGGTCGCGATATTTGTTGGTGATGGGATAGCGCCGGTCACGGCCGAAATTGCGGCCGCCGACCTTGGCGCCCGGCGGCGCCTGGCGGCGCTTATATTCGGCCAGATACAGCAGCCGCTGAATCCGCATCACGGTCTCGGCGTCGTGGCCGCGCGCGATGACCTTTTCGATTTCCTCCTCGCGGTCGACAAGGCCGCGCAAAATGTCGTCGAGCACCTCATATTCGGGCAGCGAGTCCTGATCGGTCTGATCGGCGCGAAGCTCCGCAGACGGTGGTTTCTCGATCACGCGCTCGGGGATGACGACGCCG
>JAUIJZ010000044.1 GCA_030430715.1 Alphaproteobacteria bacterium | reverse complement strand
GAATTCGTGAAAATCGTTATCTTGCAATATCTTGATGTGATCGAGCCCGCTTTCCACCATGGCGTCGGGCGTCGGTTCGCCATATTTGTCGAGCAGGTGTTTTTCGAGGCTGCCCGCGTTCACGCCAATGCGGATCGAACAGTTGTGGTCGCGCGCCGCCTTGATGACTTCCTTGACGCGGGCCTCGCTGCCGATGTTTCCGGATGCGTCTCACTTCTTCACGCCGCTCGTTTTTGCACTGAGCGTCATCGCCATCGTTTGGGCGTCTCTGGTGGCGTTCCGCCAGCTCGATATGAAAAAGCTGATTGCCTACTCGTCGGTGGCGCACATGGGCTTCGTCACCATGGGCATCTTCACCGGCACGATGCAGGGCATTCAGGGCGCGATTTTTCAGATGCTGTCGCACGGCATCATTTCGGGCGCGCTCTTCCTGTGCGTCGGCGTTGTCTATGACCGTGCGCATACGCGTGAGATCGCTTTCTATGGCGGCCTTGTGAACCGCATGCCGGTCTATGCCGCCATCTTCCTTCTGTTCACGATGGGCAATGTTGGCCTTCCGGGCACGAGCGGCTTCCCTGGCGAAATCCTGACCATGGTCGGCGCCTTCCAGGTCAATGCGTGGGCCGCGGCTGGCGCTGCTCTAGGCGTGATCTTCTCGGCGGCTTATGCGCTCACGCTTTACCGCAAGGTCGCGCTGGGCCCGATTGTAAATCCAAAACTCGATACGATGGCGGATCTCGACGGGCGAGAATGGGTGAGCTTTATCCCGCTCATCATCGCGACCTTGATCATGGGCTTCGCGCCTTCGCTGGTGCTTGATTACACGCATAGCGCAGCAGAGACGATCGCGGCCGCCTTCGCGGGAAGCGCGCCATGACATACGATTTGATCAACAGCCTTACGTTTGCTCGCCCTGAATTGGTGCTGGCGATCTTGGCGATGGCTGTAGTGCTCGGTGGTGCTTGGGCCGGCGAGCGCGCTTTCGTGGCGCTTTCATCGATCGCGGTTCTGACCTTGATCGGCGTAGGCCTGCTTGCGGTGGCCGATGCGCCCAACGTGGCTGAGAGTATTTTTAACGGCGCCATGGTCGTGGACGGCGTGGCTGTGTTCGCCAAAGTGCTGATCGGTTTCGCCGCCGCGGCAACGCTTCTGCTCGGTACGGATCATTTCCGGCGCTCAGGCGAACGCCGCTTCGAATTCCCCGCGCTGATCTTGCTGGCCGTACTGGGCATGTATGTGATGGTCTCTGCGCAAGACCTCATATCGCTCTATGTCGGTGTCGAACTGCAAAGCTTGTGCGCATACGTTTTGGCGGCATGGCGCCGCGACGATGCGCGTTCGTCTGAGGCGGGCCTCAAATATTTCGTGCTAAGCGCCATTTCGTCGGGCCTGCTGCTGTTCGGTTCTTCGTTCGTCTACGGCTTCACGGGCAGTATTGGCTTTGAAGGCATTGCCGCCGCCATCGCTGAAGGCGGCAGCAATACGGGCGTCTTGTTCGGCTTGGTGCTGATGCTTTGCGCGCTGGGCTTTAAAATGTCCGCGGCCCCGTTCCACATGTGGACGCCAGACGTCTATGAGGGCGCTCCAACACCCGTCACGGCGTTTTTCGCCGCCGCGCCAAAGGTTGCCGCTGTCGCGCTGATGGCGCGGTTGTTGTTCGAACCTTTTGCCGCGATCCAGGATCAATGGGTGCAAGTCGTGGCCGCGCTCTCGGCGATCTCGATGGTCTGGGGTTCGTTCGGCGCGCTGATGCAGACGAATTTGAAGCGGCTCATGGCCTATTCGTCGATCGCCAATATGGGCTTCGCCCTGATGGGCTTGGCGGGTGGCATCGAGCAGGGGCCGTCATCCGCGCTGCTTTATCTCACGCTTTATCTGCCGGCCACGATCGGCATCTTTGCGCTGATCCTCGCGATGCGCCGTGATGGCGCAGCCGTTGAAACCGTGGCCGATTTGGCTGGTCTTGCTCAGCGCCGCACCTGGATGGCGGCGATGTTCACGATCTTGCTGTTCTCGGTTGCCGGCATACCTCCCTTCGCGGGCTTTATCGGTAAGTTCCTGGTGCTGCGTTCCGCCATCGATGGCGGTTTAGTCTGGCTCGCCATTGTCGGCGGCATAGCCGCGGTCGTCGCGGCGGGCTATTATCTGCGTGTGCTGGCCTCGATTTGGTTCGCGCCGCCCGCGCCTGAAATGCAAGGCGCAAGCGGCGCCATAGTCGCCACGGCGACGGTTGGGGCCGCATTGACGATCGCGCTCGTGCTCGCGCTGGGCCAGTTGGAAAGCTGGGCGGCGTGGGCCGTTGGAGGCAGTTTTTGAGGCGTTTTCGATGATCGACGGCCGTGCGCCGGTCGAGACGTTCGACGAAATAGACTCCACAATTTTGGAGGCGCGCCGCCGCGCAGAGCGTGGCGAAACAGGCCCCATTTGGCTCGTGGCGCGCCGGCAGACGGCCGGACGGGGCAGGCGCGGTCGAACTTGGGCCACGTGTGATGGCAATCTGCTCGCCACCTACCTATGCACGACAAGCCGCCCGCCGACGGAGATCGCATTGCTCGGCTTCGCAGCTGCGCTCGCAATTGCGGATGCGGTCGATTCCTACATCGGGCCAGGGCGCGCGCGTTTGAAATGGCCCAATGACGTGCTGGTCGACAATGCCAAGGCTTCCGGGATCATGCTCGATTCCGGCGCTGGACCGGCTGGCGTGAATTGGGTTGCGCTGGGGCTTGGCGTCAACTTGGCGGCGGCGCCTGAAAACTTGGATCAACCCGCCACAAGCCTACGCGCACTCTTGCCTCCCGATGCGCTGGCGCCGGAGCCATTGGCGTTTCTATCGCGGCTCAGCGACCGCCTGGCGGCAATCGACGCCCAATATCAAGCGCATGGCTTTGAGCCGATGCGGCAAGCATGGCTGACGCGCGCCCACGGGCTTGGCCGCGAGGTGCAGGTTTTGCAGGGCGATCAAACGCTGCAAGGCCGTATTTCCGGGCTTAGCGCGCGCGGCGAACTTGAACTCGAAACGTCCAACGGGCGCCGCCTTGTCGCCGCTGGCGATGTCTATTTCCTCGAACCGGTTTGATCTCATGCTGCTCGCGATAGACGTCGGCAATACCAACACGAAATTCGCCGTCCATGACGGCGAGACTTGGCGCGCTCAATGGCGCGCTTCGACCTATTCCAGCCGAACCGCGGATGAGTATGCGCCTTGGCTTGCGCAAATGATGGCGCTCTCGAAACTTGGCTTCGACGACATCAACGCCTGCATCATCTCCACCGTAGTTCCGCAAGCGCTTTTCAATCTGCGGAACTTTTCACGTCGCTATATCGGCGCCGAACCGCTTGTGGTGGGTGAGCCATCAGTACATCTCGGCATCGAAGTACGCATCGATAAGCCAAGCGAGGCTGGCGCTGACAGGCTCGTCAACGCTATCGGCGCCTTTGTCGCTTATGGCGGCCCAGCCATCGTCATCGATTCCGGGACTGCGACGACTTTCGATATTGTTGGCGCTGACGGCGCCTTCGAGGGCGGGGTCATTCTTCCCGGCATCAATATGTCATTGCAGGCTTTGCATGACGCTGCGGCGCGTTTGCCGCGCGTCGAGATCCGTGATCCCGGCCGCATCATCGGCTCCGACACGGTCAGCGCAATGCAGTCGGGTATTTATTGGGGCTCGATCGACATGATCGAAGGACTGTGCCGACGCATCCGCGAGGAATATGCTCGCCCTATGAAAACCATCGCTACCGGCGGCGTGGCGTCGTTGTTTGAGGGCGCGTTTCCCAGCATCGACATCTTCGATCAAGATTTGACCTCGCGCGGTTTGCTCGAAATCTTCAAACGGAATGGCGGCTCGATTTGAATCAACCTGAGCCCGCGGACGAACTCGTCTTTCTGCCGCTTGGCGGATCGGGCGAGATTGGCATGAACCTCAATGCCTATGGTTATGGTCCGCCCGATGATCGCCGCTGGCTGGTCGTCGATATTGGCGTGACCTTCGGCCGGGAGGACACCATTCCGGGTGTCGATCTTGTTCTGCCGGATGCGCATTACCTGGAAGGCGAACGCGATAATATCGTCGGCATCGTGCTCACGCATGCTCATGAAGATCATATCGGCGCGTTGGGTTGGCTTTGGCCAAAACTAAAAGCGCCCGTTTACGCGACGCCCTTCACCGCGGCGTTGGTTCGGGAAAAGCTGAAAGAGCGCGGTCTGCTTGATAAAGTTCCGCTGACTGAAATTCCGCTAAAAGGCCATCTCAAGCTTGGGCCGTTTGAGATTGATTTCGTCACCCTTACGCACTCCATCCCCGAACCCAATGGTCTCGCTGTGCGCACGCCGCTTGGTCTGGTGTGGCATACCGGGGATTGGAAAATCGATCCCGATCCGCTGATCGGCGAAACCACGGACGAGGCGGCTTTGCGGGCGATGGCCGATGAAGGCGTGCTCGCGATGGTTTGCGATTCCACCAACGTGTTCGTGGAGGGCGCGACCGGATCGGAAGCGGAAGTGCGCGAGCGGCTGGTCGAAGTGATCGCCGGTTGCCGTGGGCGCGTCGCGGTCACGGCGTTTGCGTCGAATGTCGCGCGCGTGGAGACCACGTTGCACGCGGCCCGCGCGTGCGGACGGACGCCGTGCCTGGTCGGGCGCTCGATGCATCGCATTTACGCTGCGGCGCAGAGCGTCGGCTTACTTCAGGACGTTCCGCGCATTGTGGAAGAGGAAGAAGCCGCCGCGCTGCCGCCGAGCAAAGTGCTCTATCTCTGCACCGGCAGTCAGGGCGAGCCACGCGCCGCCCTCTCACGCATCGCGCGTGGCGATCACCGCCAGATCAGCCTGCGCGAAGGGGATACCGTGATCTTCTCCTCGCGCGTTATCCCAGGCAACGAAATCGCGATCCACAATCTGTACAATCAGTTTATCGAGCGCGGTGTCTCTCTGATCACCGCCGACGACCATCCCGTCCACGTTTCCGGACACCCGGCGCGCGATGAGCTGCGTCAGATGTATGCCTGGGCGCGACCGCGCATTGCCGTGCCGGTTCACGGTGAGCGCCGGCATCTGCTGGAGCACGTCAAGCTTGCGCAGGAATTGCAGATCCCGGAAGCGATCGCGCCAAACAATGGCGACCTGATACGGCTCGCGCCCGGTCCCGTGAGCGTCATTGACGAAGTGCCGGCTGGCCGCCTCTACGTCGATGGCGGCGTGATCATCGAAGCGGAGGACGATGCCGTTCGTGATCGCAAACGCTTGGCGACAGAGGGCGCGGTGAACGTCTCGCTTGCGTTGAGCGCCAAGCACGGCATTCTAGCCGGGCCGAACGTCACGGTGCGCGGCCTCGCCATGTCCGACGACGAAGAGTTTGATCTGGCGCTGGAAGAGCTTGAGCAGGCCGCGGAGGTCGCGTTCAACAAAATTGGACGTGGCGAGCGCGACGACGATGAAGCTGTTGAGGCGACTCTGGTGCGCGCGGTCCGGAAAGCAGCTGATCGCCTCTGGGGCAAGCGGCCGCTCGTGGATGTCACGGTTTTGCGGGTTTGAGGTAAGTTATGATCGGAAGATTGAACCATGTCGGCGTCGCGGTGCCTTCGATCGAAGATGCGAAGCAAACCTATCGCGACCTTTACGGCGTTCCTGAAAGCGCCATCACGGAAACCAAGGAGCTGCCGCCTGCCGGCGTGAAGTTCGCCTTCGTCAATGTCGACAATAGCCAGATCGAATTGATCGAGCCTCTTGGCGAGAATTCGCCGATCGTCAATTTCCTGCAGAAAAACCCCAAGGGGGGTCAGCATCACGTCTGTTTTGAAGTGGCGGACATCTATGCCGCGCGCGATGAGATGGTTGCCAAAGGCGCCACCGTGCTCAATGAGCCGCGCATTGGCGCACACGGCACGCCGATCATTTTCATCCATCCCAAGAACAGTAATGGCGTTCTGATCGAGCTGATGGAAACCCCCAAGGCCGCGCACGGATGAGCCTGCTTCTCGGCGTCGCCATCTACATTATTCTGTGGTGGCTTTCATTCTTTGTGATGCTGCCCATGGGCGCGCAAAGCTTACACGAAGCAGATGAATCTGCTGCGCCTGGGATTGAGCGTGGCGCGCCACGCGCGCACAGGATCGGCTTCAAAGCGCTGTTGGCGGCTGTTGTCGCGGCGCCGCTTTGGCTCTTTGTCGCCTGGGCGATCTCGGTCGATTTGTTCGGCATGCGCCCTTAGGCGAAGGCGCTCTTAAGCGGCGGCGCTTTCGCGCAATTTCTTCGTCACCATGACGCCGAGTTGCTGCGTCACCGTCTGGCGCGTTTCGACTTGCTAGCTCGGTAATTCGGCCAGTTGCAGCAGCGCATCAAGATGCGCCTGAACGACGTCACGGTTGAGGGCGCCATCAGCACCCACACCCTTCACATAATTGAATAGCGATGAGGCCGCAGACATCAGCAACGGGTCATTCATCTCGCTGCACAGCGCGCTTAGCTGGCCACAGGCCAAGCAGAATTCGCGCATGGCGTCGCGTTCAAGCGTCCCGGCTTTCATCTGTCCGCCAATACGCTCCACATACATGCGCGCCAAGCCCTTGCGGATTTGCAGTTCCGGATCGTCATCGCGCTTGTCTTGAGCGTCGAACACTCTGCGCAGCGGGCCGCCATATTCATCTTCAGCGCGGCGGCGGCGGCATGGACCGACATAGGCGCCGCTTTCAACGAACTCACGCCGCCTTTGGCGCGCTTCCAGAACACGCCGGATCAGAACGCCGGTGGAGAAAGGCCGGAGCACGAATTCATCCACGCCGGCATTACGCGCGTAGTTTACATCTCGCGCGGTGTTGCGGGCGGTCACCATAACGACCGGCACGCGCCGTTGGCCTTGACCGGCTTCACCCGCACGCATGCGTTTGACTAATTCGACACCCTGGCCGCCTTCGATGTCCCAATCGACAATGAGTAGGTCGGGCTCGAAATAGGAGAGGGCAAAGATGCACGCATCGCTACTCTCAGCGAACTCGATCTCCACGCGCTGAGCCGCGCGCAGGGTCTCACCGATAAGCCGGCGCTGAAACGGGCGGTCGTCCGCCACGAGCACCTTCAAGGGTAAGTCTTCGCCGCAATCCATGCCTGTTTCGCCCGCCACCACAGCGCGCACCATAACCGCAGACGCTTAACATTTGCGGCGCCGCAGCGAACTTTCAGCGTAAACAATTGCTGAAGCTGCGGGCGCGCGCATCAGCTTTGCGCGCCCGCATATTGCCATTGCGCGCCAATTCCTATTGGCTGTTTACTATGAGTACAGCCTTCGATCTCATCGTCATCGGTTCTGGCCCCGGCGGCTACGTGACCGCGATCCGCGCCTCTCAGCTGGGCATGAAAACCGCCATCGTAGAGCGCGACAAGCTTGGCGGCATCTGCCTCAATTGGGGCTGTATCCCAACCAAGGCGCTGCTGCGTTCGGCCGAGGTTTATCGCAACTTCCAGCACGCCAAGGAATTTGGCCTGAGCGTCGAGGGCGTGAGCTTCGATAGCGCCGCCGTGGTCGACCGTTCGCGCAAAGTCGCGGGTCGCCTGTCCAATGGCGTCGGCTATCTGATGAAGAAGAATAAGATCGAGGTGATCCAGGGCGAGGCGAGGCTGGAGCAGGGCGGCGCCACGCCCAAGGTGATCGTCAAAGGCAAGGATGGCGAAACGGCCTTGGAGGCCAAGCATGTCATCCTCGCCACCGGCGCCCGCGCGCGTGAAATACCCGCCGCCGGACTGAAGGCTGATGGCAAGCGCATCTGGACTTACCGCGATGCGATGACGCCGCCTGAATGGCCGGAATCCCTGCTTGTGTTCGGTTCGGGCGCCATTGGGATTGAGTTCGCCAGCTTCTACGCCGCGTTTGGCGTGAAGGTGACGGTGGTTGAATTGCTGGACCGTATCCTGCCAGTGGAAGACGAAGAGATTTCCGCGTTCGCCAAGAAGGCGTTCGAAAAGCAGGGCCTCAAGCTTCTCACATCGACCGAAGCCAAAGCGCTGAAAGCGACGGCCAACGGCGTTGAAGCTATCGTCTCTGCCGGAGGCAAGGAAGAAACGCTGACCGCATCCCACGCCATCGTCGCAGTCGGCATCACCGGCAACACGGAGGGGCTCGGTCTTGAAGCGCTCGGCGCCAAGATCGATAGAGGCCATGTCGTCACCGACGGCTACGGCAAGACGGGCGTTGCCGGCCTTTACGCCATTGGCGATGTTACGGGCGGGCCGTGGCTCGCGCACAAGGCCAGCCATGAAGGCATCATTTGCGTTGAAGCGATCGCCGGCAACAAGCCGCATGCGCTGGTGAAAGAGCGTATTCCCGGCAACACCTATTCGCACCCGCAGGTCGCAAGCATCGGCCTCACCGAAGCCAAGGCGAAAGCATCAGGCCGCGATGTGCGCGTGGGACGCTTTCCGTTTGTCGGCAATGGCAAAGCCATCGCGCTTGGCGAGGATCAGGGGATGGTGAAAACCGTGTTCGACGCCAAGACCGGCGAGCTGCTCGGCGCGCACATGGTCGGCGCCGAAGTGACCGAGCTAATCCAGGGCTATGCCGTCGCCATGACCGGCGAACTCACCGAGCAAGAGCTGATGGAAACGGTCTTCCCGCACCCAACGCTCAGCGAAATGATGCATGAGAGCGTGCTCGATGCGTACGGACGCGTGATCCATATCTAGAGCATCCTAATACGCGCCTTGAGAGGGGAGGTTAGGAGGTTGGCGTGTGGCTGGCTGCCTAAGCCGCCTTCGCCTCGGCGAACTTCTTTTCCGCCAAACGCTGCAGCGTCACGTAATCGGTTTTGCCGCTGCCGAGCACGGGAATATCATCCACCACCACGATACGCTTTGGCACAGCGAGTTCGCTGGCGCCGTTGGCCTTGCACCAAGTCTGGATGGCTTCGGTTTCAGCGCCTTGTTGGTCGGTGAAGAGGATAATGCGTTCGCCCTTGCGGCTATCGGGCAGCGCGACGGCTGCATGCGTGCCGTGCTGCCAAACCTGGGCGGCATAGCTTTCGACGGCGTTGAGCGACACCATTTCGCCGCCGACTTTGGCGAAGCGCTTTACGCGGCCCAGAATGCGGATGAAACCATCCGCGTCGACATCGACGACGTCGCCGGTATCGTGCCAGCCTTGCGGCAGCAGATCGATACCGAACGGCTTGGTTGGATCGAGATAGCCGCGCATCACGTTCGGGCCGCGCACGATCAGCTTCTTGCCGCCATCGATGCCAGGCACCGGCTCAAGTTTATATTCCATGCCCGGCAAAAAGCGGCCGACCGTGCCGTGCCGGTTGTCGGCAGGCTCGTTCACCGCGATCACCGGCGCCGCTTCGGTGGCGCCGTAGCCTTCAAGAATTTCAACGCCGAAGCGCTGCTTGTACACCTCGCGCGTTTCTTCCTTCACGCGCTCTGCGCCGCACACCATAAGCTTGATGCAATTCATGTCGCCATCGGCGGCGTTGCGCGCATATTGCTGGGCGAACGTGTCGGTGGCGAGGAACACGTTCGCGCCGGTGTCGTGAATGAGTTTGGGGATTTCCTTCACAGCGAGCGGCGAAGGGAAGAGGAAGCATTTGTGCCCGGTGAAGAGCGGCAGCATCAGCCCGCCGGTCAGCCCGAAACAATGAAACAGCGGCAGCGGGGAAAAAAACGACCATTCCGGGTCGAACGGCACGTGCGCGTGCGCCTGCTCGACATTGGCGACGATATTGGCGTGGCTCAGCACCGCGCCGCGCGGCGTTCCATAAGAGCCGGAGGTGAACAGGATGACGCCGGTATCGTCCGGGCTGGCCTTCGCCGCGAACAGACGCGGCGCGGCAGCCTTCGCCACGGCGACCAGCTTGTCGCCAAGATCGATCGTCTGCCGGATGTCTTCCAGATAGATCAGCTGTGCGAACTTTGAGAGCTTTGCCTCTAGCGCTTCGAGCTTGGCGATCTCAATGAAGCGGCGCGACGTGAGGATCTTGCGCACATTGGCGGCTTGGCAGGCCGAGCGCAGGTTCATCGCGCCCGCCGTGAAGTTCAACATCGCCGGCGTGCGCCCGATAGAGTGAAGGGCGAAGAACGTGATTGCGCAACCGGCGCCGGTCGGCAGCATGACGCCGGCCGTCTCATGCTTTTTGATCAGCAGGTCGAGTTTGCCGCCGAGTGCAAACGAGGCGCGCAGAATATCGTCATAGCTAAGCGGCTTGCGCTCATGATCCTCAAGGATCGGATACTTTCCGCCCTTCGTCTCACGCGCCCGCAGCAGCGCCTCGAACAGCGTGACACGCGTGCGCGCTGGTTCGAACGAACGTTGCACCATGCAGGTAACTGCCTCCGGACTGACACGCCCCGGCGTTCGACCTAGGACGAACGCATCACCCGTGATGATTGTTTCCGGGTTGTAATAAGCCTAACGAAGCCTTCGCGATTGGCAAGCCAAGGCTTCCCTAGCGGCAAATGCAAGGCAGCTTTCCCGCCATGGCGTTGCGAGAGCGAGCGGCGAGGCTCATGTTGCTCACATGGTAAGACTGATTGATTTGCGCCCGGAAGGGGAAGCGCGGCCGCGGCACCCCGAAAAACAGGCGAGGCCGGACGCTATCAGCCCGCGGAAGCCCGATTGGATCCGGGTTCGGGCCCCGACAAGCCTGGGATACCGCCAGACCAAGGAATTGGTGCAGGGGCTCGATCTCCATACCGTCTGCGAAGAGGCGGGCTGCCCCAATATCGGCGAGTGCTGGAGTCAAAAGCACGCCACCTTCATGATCATGGGCGGGACCTGCACGCGCGCCTGTAGTTTTTGCAATGTCGCCACGGGCAAGCCGGCGGCTTTGGATGCCAATGAGCCGCTGAATGTGGCGCGCGCCACCGCGCAGATGGGGCTCAAGCACGTGGTCGTGACCTCGGTCGACCGCGACGATCTCGAAGACGGCGGCGCCGAACATTTCGTACAAACGATCCAGGCGATCCGTTCTGCGGCGCCGGAAACAACGATTGAGATCCTGACGCCTGATTTCTTGCGCAAACCGGGCGCTGCCGAGCGCGTCATCGACGCCAAGGCGGACGTGTTCAACCACAATCTTGAAACCGTGCCGCGTCTCTATCACTCGATCCGGCCTGGCGCGCGCTATTACCAATCCTTGCGGCTCTTGGATTCGGTCAAGCAGCGCGACCTCAACCAATTCACCAAATCAGGACTGATGGTCGGGCTTGGCGAAAGCCGTGATGAGGTGTTGCAGGTGATGGACGATCTGCGCGTCGCCAACGTCGATTTTCTCACCATCGGCCAGTATCTGCAGCCCACCAAGAAACACGCGATCATCGATCGCTATTGGACGCCGGACGAATTCAAGGCGCTTGAAACCATCGCCTACGCAAAAGGCTTTCTGATGGTTTCCGCTTCGCCGCTCACGCGTTCGTCGCATCACGCGGGCGAGGATTTCGCGCGCCTTAAAGCAGCGCGGTTGGCGCAACAGGCGTGAGACGCACAACGATTGAGGCCGAACGCATCCTGCCGTACGCGCCAGCCGATCTATGCCGCCTGGTCGGGGATGTGCGCGCGTATCCGCAATTCATCCCGTGGCTGCAAAGCCTGCGCGTCACGAAAGAAGAGCCGCGCGATGCCGGTGGGTGGGAAGGCGTTGCCGAAGCAATCGTCGGGTGGAAACATGTCACCGAGCGTTTTGCCACGTCAGTGCGATGCGAACCTGCGAAAGGCGAGGTGGATGTCGCGCTGGTGAGCGGACCCTTCCATGCGTTGGACAATAGCTGGCGCTTCGAACCGCACGTGAAAGGCGCACGTGTACGCTTCAGTATTTCCTACCAGTTTAAAAATCCGGTTCTGCAAGCACTCGTGGGCGCCAATAGAAACAAGTTGGCGGCGCGTATAATGGCCGAGTTCGAAGGTGAAGCGCGCCGCCGTTTAGTCCAGCAGGTGAGCCAGTAAAGCTAAGCTGGCCGCGACGGTCTCTATTTGTACGTTCTCCCGCCCAAGATCGCCGAAGCGTTTTTCCGCGTGTAGTTTTCGTCCATCGCGACGCAACGCCGCGATGTGCACCAGGCCCACTGGCTTTTCCGTGCTGCCGCCATCGGGTCCGGCAATGCCCGTCACGGCCACGGTAATATCCGCTAAGCTATGCGTGAGCGCGCCCTCGGCCATTGCCAGCGCGACCTCCATGCTGACCGCCCCTTTGTGTGCGATCAGCTCTGCAGGAACGCCGAGCATCTGCGTTTTTGCTTCATTCGAATAAGTGACAAATCCGCGCTCAAGTACGGCGGAGCAACCTGGAATGCGGCACACGGTCGCTGAAATGAGACCGCCTGTGCAGCTTTCAGCGGTGGCGAGCTTGAGACCGCGCCGACTCGCCTCGCTTAGAAAGCTGCGCGCCGTTTCTTTGAGATCGTCAACATGCATGGGTAAGGCTAGCGCCACGCTTGGAAAAAAGTCCATTCCCAGGAATCACCTTAGGATGGCAAAAGCGCCAGCCTGAGGGGGAGGGAGCATGCAAGTCCTAGCGCGCCGCGCCGCTGCGCCCATTTTCACGCTCGCGCTGTTTTCGAGCGCGGCGCTCATCTTCATGCTGCAGCCGTTGTTCGCGCGCATGGCCACGCCGCTCTTAGGCGGTTCGCCGGCTGTGTGGAACACGTCCATGGCGTTCTTCCAGGGCGCGCTGCTGATAGGCTACCTTTACGCGCACTTGCTGGCGCGGCTGAAGGATCTGCGGTTACAGGCAATCATCCATTTGGCCGTGCTGATCCTGGCGTGGCTGGTTTTGCCTGTACATGTCTCGGATGCGCTTGGCGCGCCAAATCCAGAGCATCCGATCGCGTGGTTATTGGGTGTGCTGACGCTCTCGGTCGGAGCGCCCTTTGCGGCGGCGTCGGCCACCGCGCCCTTGCTGCAATCCTGGTATTCCCGAACTGGTCGCGCCGATGCGCACGATCCGTACTATCTGTACGCGGCCAGCAATCTGGGCAGCTTCATTGGCTTGCTCGCATATCCGGCGCTGGTTGAACCGCTTCTCGGCGCAAGCCAGCAGAGTGCGGCCTGGAGCACGGGCTATGTGCTTGTTGCCGGGCTGATTGTGCTCGCGGGCGCCGCCGTGACCGCTGCAAATGGCGACGCGCCAGCACCAATCGTCCACAATTCAGCAGCGCCGACATGGCGGCGGCGCATTTTTTGGATGGCGGCGGCGGCGGTTCCTTCGGCGCTGTCTCTCGGCGTTACCCTGCACATCTCAACCGATGTCGCATCGGCGCCGATGCTGTGGGTTATTCCGCTCGCGCTCTATCTCGCCACCTTCGTGATCGCGTTCATGAAGGGCGGCGAAAAGCTCGGTCCTGTAGCGTTGGCTGTGCATCCCATCGCGCTGGCGCTGATGGTGATTTCTTATCATGCGTCGGGGAATTGGCTGTTCTCGATGGTTGGGATTCTCGGCGGCTTCTTTTTCAGTGCGCTGATTTGCCACCAAGCTGTCGCCCGCGCGCGGCCGAGCGCCGATAGGCTCACAGAGTTTTACTTCTTCGTTTCGCTTGGCGGCGTCATCGGCGGCGCCTTGGCGGCCTTTGTCGCGCCGGTCATTTTCAATAACGTCTATGAGTTTCCGCTGGCGATGGCGGCGGCTTGTCTGTTTCGTCCGCGCGAAAACTCGAAAATGCCGCGCTTGGCGGATGCAGCGGTGGCGGCTGCCGTCCTGATGTCGGTGTCCGCGTTCCTGCTGATGCTGCAGATCAGCCTCGTTAGCGTGATCGTTGTTCTCGGCGCACTCGGCGCTGCGGCAATGCTTGTGGCCGCAGGCTGGAGCGACGATAGCAAACCGCAGCCTTATCGCTACGCCTTACTAGGCTTGGCTTCGCTTCATGCGGTGCTGGTGATTTGCATCGCCTTCAATCTGGATTCTGTCTTTACACAATTGGGCGAGGGCGAAGCGCGGCGCACGATCGTTCAGCAGCCGTGGGCCGCGTTGCTGGTCATCACCAGTTTTCTCTCATTGTGTTTTGCCGTTCACGGCACTGTTCAGCAAAAGCGCGGCGAGGGACGGGCGGCGGATTTCGGCATGGGTGCGGCCCTGCCTTCGTTTATTTTGCTGATGCTGCTGGTGCTTGCCGGCGGCGGCTTGCAAGCGGCGACGCTTATCGTGCTGGCCATTGGTTTTTGCGGCATCGCCGTATTCCTCAATCGAGGGCGGCCCTTCATTCTGGCCGGCGCGGTATTGCTCGCGTTCTTCGTCATTTTCCTGGACGATGTTCGCGGTGGCCGCATCATCACCCAGGAGCGCAGCTTCTTCGGGGTCTTGCGCACGCGTGTCATTGATACGCCCAGCGCGCCGCCGCTGCATATTCTCATGCACGGCACGACGATCCATGGCGCCCAGATCGCCGACCCCGAATATGAGCGCATGCCGTTGACCTATTACCATCCGCGCACTGCGCTCGGTGAGGGGATTGTGGCGGGATTGGCGACAGGGGAGCAGTCGCGTCTTGCGCTGATCGGTCTTGGCACCGGTTCAACCGCGTGCCTGATGGCAGCAGCCGACGAACTGACGATATTCGAAATTGATCCGGCAGTGGTGCGTCTGGCGGCGGAGCCGGGTGGTGATTTCACCTTTGTGCCGACCTGCCAGCCCAATGCGCGCGTCGTTTTGGGTGATGCACGGCTTCGCATCGCCGAAGAGCCGGATCAGGCGTTTGACGTTATCGTCGTCGACGCTTTCTCGTCTGACGCTATTCCGGCCCACTTGCTGACGCGCGAAGCGATGGAGCTCTATCTCTCCAAGCTGAGCGAGCGCGGCATCATGGTGTTGCACTTGTCGAACCGAAATCTAGCCTTGGTTTCGGAGGCGGCACGCGTTGCGCGTGACCTTGGAGCGCCGACGCTTTTCCGCATTAGCGACAGGTTCGAACAGCCGCCGGTTTCTCTCTATGGCGGCTTGGCTGCGAGCGTGATGATCGTCGCGCGGACGCCGGAGGCGCTGGCGGGCGCGCCGCTGACGAGCCAGGAATGGCGAGTATTCGAGGCGCCCGAGGGCCGCGGTTGGACCGACGATTACATCAACTTGCCGCGCGCACTCTGGGAAGGTGTTTCAGGGCAGGAGGAATGCCGTCTCTATGGCGGTCCGCAATGTCCGAATTACACGCCGCCGCCGCCGGTCACGCCGGACGATCCAACGTCGCAATAGCCTGCGCCGCGAGGCCCTCTTCTCGGCCCAAAAAGCCAAGGCGCTCAGTCGTCGTCGCTTTGACGCTGACGCGGGAGAGAGGCAGCCCGAGAATTTCGGCCGTGGCCGCGCGCATCGCTTCGCGGTGCGGTCCGATCTTGGGCCGCTCACAAATCAGCGTGATGTCAACGTGAACGATCTGCGCGCCGGCTTGCGCCGCTAAGTCCGCGGCGCGCTGCAAGAATATTTTGGACGCCGCGCCCTTCCATTGCGGATCGCTGGGCGGAAAGTGCGCGCCGATATCGCCGGCGCCGAGCGCGCCCAAAATTGCGTCGACCAGCGCGTGCCAGCCCACATCGGCATCGGAATGCCCGATCATGCCTTTGTCATGCGCGATGCGCACGCCGCACAGCGTCACGTAATCGCCTGGGCCGAAGCGATGCGCGTCGAAACCCGTTCCGGCGCAGGTCAGGCGCCGCCCGCCAAGCATGGCTTCCAGCATCTTGAGATCCTCTGGGTGGGTATATTTGAGCAGCCGGGCGTCGCCCGGAATGAGTGCGATGTGCGCGCCATGCGCCTGCGCGACGCTGAGATCGTCGGTGAAGTCGCCCTGAGCGGCGGCGTAAGCGCTTCGAATGCATTCGGCGCGGAACGCCTGCGGGGTCTGCACCCGCATCAGGCTCTCGCGCGCGACCTCTTCACCGGAGGCGCGGCGCAGCGAATCCGCAACCGGCAGGGCGGGGGCGACCCCATCGGCGCCCGCTTCGACCGCGGCGACAAGTCTCTGCACCATCCCCGCATCGAGACCAGGACGGGCTGCGTCATGGATCAAGACGATGTCCGCCGCGCCCAGCGCCGCAAGCCCAGCCCGGACGCTGGCGGTGCGCGTTGGGCCGCCCGCTACAATCTGGATCTGGGGCCAT
Organism: Alphaproteobacteria bacterium; assembly: GCA_030430715.1. Lineage (GTDB taxonomy): Bacteria > Pseudomonadota > Alphaproteobacteria > Caulobacterales > Aquidulcibacteraceae > Vitreimonas. The sequence goes on along the minus strand of JAUIJZ010000044.1, from coordinate 8,225 downwards.
GCCTCCAGCGCCGCCTGCGCCAGGCGCTCGTGGCCCGGCGCCGCCACCACCACCAGCGGATCGGCCCCAGCCCCGGCCAGCGCTGCCGCTGACCAGCTCAGCACAGGCCGCCCGCATAGCTGCTGATACTGTTTCGGCAGCTCGCCGCCGGCGCGCAGGCCGCTCCCGGCGGCGACAATAAGCCCTGCAATAACCATTCGCGTGTGGTTTCCAGACGCCGCACTGCATTGCAACGGAAGTTTCCTGGCGCCTGTTTTTTGGGCGCCTTATGAATATGCACGTAAAAAATGCGACCCGACCGCGATGTGAACGAAAATTGCGCGCTTGTCTCGTCGCCAGATGGAGCGGCCATGAAAGAGCCAATGCTGCGCCAGCGGCCCGCGCGGGCCCCGACCCCAGACGCCGAACAGTGGCTGGAGGCCTTACCCGCGCCAGTCCTGGGCATCGATTCTGGGGAGCGGATACGCTTCGTGAACGCCGCCGCGGCGGAATTGCTTGCGGGGGTGGGGCGAGGGCTGTTGGGCCGTCGCCTGGACGAGATTTTCGGCCCTGACGCTCCTCTGGTGGGGCTTGCCCGCCGCGCCCTCGCTGGGGGCGCAGGGGTCGCGGAAGCGGATGTCGCGCTCATCGGCCCCGGCTTTGCCGTGGGGCGGGCGACCGTCGCCGCAGGACCGGTCAATGACGACAATTTCGTCGCCCTTGTGCTGACCCGCGCGCCGCGTGCGCGTCAAAGTCCCAACACGGCGCCTAATTCAGCGGCGCGCACGCTTGCACACGAAGTGCGCAATCCTTTGGCCGGCATTCGCGCCGCCGCTCAATTGATCGGCCGCAGCACGGACGATGAAACATCCGCGCTGGCCAAGCTCATTTGTGACGAGGTTGACCGCGTGCGCCGCCTCACGGATCGCATTGATCCGGTCGGCTCATTGGAGCCGCCCCGGTTTGAGCGCTTCAATGTGCACGAGGCGTTGGATCGGGTGCGCAAGCTGGTCGGCTCGAGCGCGCCGGACGTCATGATCCGTGAGCGCTACGATCCGAGCTTGCCGCATGTGCGCGGGGATCTCGATCAGCTGATCCAGGCCTTCCTCAATATCGCGAAGAATGCAGCGGAGGCCGTCGCGGGGCAGGCGGATGGCGAAGTGGCGTTCATCACGTCCTATCGGCCCGGCGTGAGATTTCGCTCGGCGGCGAGCGGCGCCGCGCGCGCCCAACTTGAGGTGCAGATCATCGACAACGGCGCCGGCATCCACCCGGATGTCGTCGATCGTCTGTTCGAACCGTTCGCCACCACCAAGAGCGGCGGCATGGGCCTCGGGCTCACCGTCTCAGCCGACATTATCTCGCGTCACGATGGACGCATTGAGGTCGATAGCGCGCCGGGCGCGACGGCCTTCAAGATTTTCCTCCCCATAGATTCGGAAGATGCTCCATGAACGCACGCATTCTGTTGGCGGACGATGATTCTTCGTTGCGCTTCGTCTTATCGCAAGCGCTCGGAAAGGAAGGCTATGCAGTCCGCGCCACGGGCAATGTGGCCACACTGTCCAAATGGGTGCGCGATGGCGAAGGCGATCTGGTTCTAAGCGACGTCTATATGGGCGAGGATTGTGTGTTCGATGCGCTGCCAGGCATGCGCGCGGCGCGTCCAAACTTGCCCGTCATCGTCATGAGCGCGCAATCGACAGTCGCCACCGCTTTGTCCGCGGCCGGCGCAGGCGCCTACGATTATGTGCCCAAGCCGTTTGATCTCGATGAGCTTATGGCGGCGGTTAAACGCGCATTGAGTGGTGGTCCAGACGCGAAGACGCGTGCGCAGGCATCTAAAGCGGAAAAAGAAGAGCGGCTGCCTCTCATCGGCCGTTCGGCTGCGATGCAGGATGTTTATCGCGTCATGGCGCGGGTTTCGGGCACGGACCTCACCGTCCTCATCGAAGGCGAAAGCGGCACCGGCAAGGAACGTGTCGCACGCGCCCTACATGATCATGGCCGCCGCGCCGCCGCCCCGTTCATTACGCTTAGTCTCGCGGGCGCCAGCGCCGCGCAGCTCGATCGCGATCTGTTCGGCGCCGAAGGCGCTTTCGCACAAGCCAATGGCGGCACCCTCTTTCTGGAGGACGTGGACGAACTCACGAGCGAAGCTCAGACACGCTTATCCGGTTTGCTACATTCGGAAACGGCGCGTCCCAATGTCCGCTTGATCGTTGCCGCGCATCGCAACCTGGCCACGCTCATGCGCCAAGGCGCATTCCGGCAGGATTTGTTTTATCAGCTCAACGTCGTTCCCATGCGTTTGCCGCCATTGCGTGAGCGGCGCGATGACATCGGTGACCTCGCCCGCGCGTTTCTTGTACGCGCGAAGCGGGAAGGTCTTCCGGATAAGACCCTCGATGCGAGCGCGATCGAGCGGCTGAAGGGCTACGACTTTCCTGGCAATGTGCGCGAACTCGAAAACCTGCTGCGCCGGGCGGCGGCTCTCAGCCCCGCCGCCGTCATCAGTGCGCGTGAAATCGAGCACGAACTCATGGTCGCCACCGCCCCCGCCGCCGCGGCGGAAGGGGAGACCGCCGCGAGCTTCGAACAGGCCGTGCATGAACGGCTGACCCATGAATTTTCGCTTGCCGGCTCGACGCTGCCGGCGCCGGGGCTTTACGATCGGCTTCTGGCGGAAGTTGAGCGGCCGCTCATCGTTGAGACTTTGCAGGCCACGCGGGGCAACCAGATCCGGGCCGCGGCGGTGCTGGGCATCAACCGAAACACCCTACGCAAGAAGATCCAGGCCCTTGGCATCCGCACTGGTCGAGGCGATTGACCCCGGCGTGATCTTAGGCCAACACCATGTTGCCATAACGCAACATGGGACCCCCGGCCATGGTGCAGCCGATCGCGGCGCGCGAAAATACCGATGCCGGCGTCATCAGCGACCGGCCGCAGAGCCGTAGCGCCGTCACCTTCGTCGCAGGCTTTATTCTGGCGGTGCTGCTCACCGGCAGCGCGACCATCATTTTGCTATCCGGCGAGGGTTTGGCGGGCAATTCAACGCCGGCCGTACGCGGCCTGCTTGCTGGCAGCCTGATCATATCCGCCGGTCTTGCCGGTATCGCCGCGCACCGTTTGATGCGGGTCGCGCGTTCCTGGCGCTCGGCCGCCACCGGTGCGCGCCTGCATGTGCGCTTTGTCACTCTGTTCAGTCTGGCGGCCCTGGCGCCGGCGGTGATCGTCGCCGCGTTCCTGGGCTTCACCTTTAGCCAGGGCGTCGAACGCTGGTTCAGCCAGCGCGTGGAAACCACCATCGAGAACGCCGCCGCGGTCGGCCGCGCTTATGTCGATCTCGCGTCCGGCGACATGAGTGGAGAAGTGCTCGCCATGGCCGAGGATTTGAACCTCGCCGTGCGCGGCCTCACCGAAGACCCGGAGCGCTACCGGGCGTTCCTCCGGGCGCAGATGCAGGCGCGATCGTTATCCTCGGCCTATGTCATACGGCGCGACGGCCAGATCATCGCGCAGGCCGAAGAGAGCGGCGTGGCCGCGTACGAACAGCCCTCACAGCGCGGTCTGGAAATGGCCGACGAAGGCTCCGTTTCCATTCGCTTCGATCAGGACGATGATCGTGTCGTCGCAGTGTTCAAACTCGACGCCTACGACAACGCCTATCTCTTCACCACCAAGGCGATTGAGCCGGGACTGGTCGCGCAATTGCGTCAGTTCGAGCAATCGGTGGTCGATTATCGCGCCGCGCAAGACGGGCAGAATACGCTGCGGCAGATGTTCGGCCTGGCCTATTTTTCGACGGCGCTGCTCGTGCTGCTGGCCGCGATCTGGGTTGGTTTATCCAGCGCGACGCGTATGGCCGAGCCCATCGGGCGGCTGGTTGACGCATCGCGGCGTGTCGCTGCCGGGGATTTGAAGGCGCGCGTTCCAACTGGCGATGAGCGCGACGAGGTTGACGCCCTTGGCGGCGCATTCAATCGCATGACCGCGCAATTGGACGCTCAGCGTGGTGATCTTGTCGCCGCGCAGGAGGACGCCGAAAACCGCCGTCGCTTCATTGAAACCGTTTTGGGCGGGGTCAGCGCCGGCGTGCTCGGCTTGGATCGCGACGGCCGGATTACCGCCGCCAATCGATCCGCTTCGCAATTGCTCGGGCATGAGCTTTTGGTCGGGCGCCGTCTGGTCGATCTCGCGCCGGAATTCTCCGATTTGCTGAACCAGGCCGCGCCGCAAGTGGAAACGCCGCCGCTGCGCGTGGATCTCGTGCGCGAGGACACCATCAATCTGAGCGTTCGCATGAGCCCCGATTCAGAGGGCGGCCTCGTGCTGACCTTCGACGACATGACCAAGCTGATTTCAGCGCAGCGTCAGGAAGCGTGGAAAGACGTGGCGCGGCGCATCGCGCACGAAATCAAAAACCCGCTGACGCCGATCCAGCTTTCCGCTGAGCGGCTGCGCCGCAAATATGCGCAGGAAGTGACGTCCGATCCCGAGACTTTCCTGCGCTGCACCGACACGATCCTGCGTCAGGTTACCGACATCGGCCGGATGGTCGATGAATTCTCCGCCTTCGCGCGCATGCCGACGCCGCGCATGGCGTTCGCCGACATGAGCGAAATCGGCCGATCGACGGTCTTTGGCCAGCGGCTGGCCTTTCCGGATGTGCGTGTTGAGGTCGAGGGGGCGTCCGCGCCTATCGGTCTTGTCTGCGACGAGCGTCTGATCGCGCAATCGCTCACGAATTTGGTCAAGAACGCCGCTGAGAGCGTCCAGGCGCGCCGCGCGCGCGACGGAGAGCCCAAGGAGGGGCGTGTGCTGCTGCGGCTGCGCGACCTCGAATATGGCGTTCAGTTCGAGGTGATCGACAACGGTCTTGGCTTTCCCGAAAAGGACCGCCATCGCCTGATCGAACCCTATGTCACCACGCGGACAAAAGGCGCTGGCCTCGGCCTCGCCATTGTTGCGCGCATTGTCGAAGACCACGGGGGCCTGATCGAGTTGGACGACGCGCCTGGCCCCGCGCCGGGCGCAATTGTCCGTTTTGTCCTACCCAAGCGAGGCGAAGAGCCGAGCGAATCCGCCGCCGCTGCCGGCGCAGGAGCGCAATGACATGACCTCTGACATTCTCGTCATCGACGATGAGGCCGATATTCGTGAGCTGGTCTCCGGCATTTTGGAAGATGACGGACATCAGGTGCGCACCGCGCATAATAGCGATGAGGCGCTGGAAGCGATGCGGCGGCGCACGCCCTCACTCGTTGTGCTCGATGTTTGGCTGCAAGGCAGCCGGATAGATGGCCTTGAGCTGCTCACGATGTTCAAGGAGATCGACCCGGAGATGCCGGTGGTGGTGATATCCGGGCATGGCACGATTGAAACCGCTGTGGCCGCGATCCGCAAAGGCGCCTACGATTTCGTAGAGAAGCCCTTCACGGCTGACCGGCTGCTGGTGGTTATTCAGCGGGCAATGGAAGCGGCGCGGTTGAAGCGCGAGATCATGGTGCTGAAGGCGCGCTCTGTAGCCAGTGACGAATTGATCGGTTCCTCGGCTGTAATGGCCGGCCTTCGCTCGGCGGTGGATCGTGTGGCGCAAACAAATTCGCGCGTATTGGTCACCGGGCCGGCTGGTTCGGGCAAAGAACTTGTGGCGCGCCTGCTCCACGAACGCAGCGGCCGCGCGGGCGCGCCATTCGTGGCCATCAACGCCGCTTCGATCGCGCCGGAGCGCATGGAAAGTGAGATCTTCGGCGAGGAGGGGCCCGATGGCCGCCCGCGAAAGATCGGCGTGTTCGAACAGGCGCACGGCGGCACCCTCTTCCTGGATGAAGTGGGCGACATGCCATTAGAAACGCAATCGAAGATCTTGCGCGTGCTCGTCGATCAGCGTTTTCGCCGTCTCGACGGTTCGGCCGATGTCCAGGTGAATGTGCGCGTTGTGTCATCCAGTTCACGGGATTTGCGCGACGATATTGAGCAAGGCCGCTTCCGCGAAAACCTGTTCCATCGTCTCAATGTGGTGCCGCTACGCGCGCCGAGCCTTTCAGAGCGCCGCGAAGACATTCCCGAATTGGCGGGCTATTTCGTCGGCCGTTTGGCTGGAATGTCCGGTGTTCCGGCGCGTCAGATTGGCGAGGACGCCTTGGCCGCACTTCAGGCCGCAGATTGGCCGGGCAATGTTCGCCAACTTCGAAATGTAATCGAACGCATTCTGATCCTGGCTACCGGTGATCCGGCAACGCCGGTAACGGTCGACTCGCTACCACCTGAGGCGTGGCCTTCCGCGGCATTTTCCAAGCATGACGGCTTGCACGAGGTGATCGCGCTGCCTCTCCGTGACGCGCGTGAGCGCTTCGAGCGCGAGTATCTCAACGTGCAGATCACGCGTTTTGGCGGCAACATTTCACGCACTGCGGCCTTCATCGGCATGGAGCGCTCAGCCTTGCACCGGAAGCTGAAATCGCTTGGTGTGGAAGCGCCTGGACGCAACGGCGCCGAAGCCGAATGACACAAATTGCGTATGTGAATGGCGCTTACGCGCCGCTCGCGCACGCGGCCGTCTCCATACAGGATCGCGGCTTTCAATTTGGCGATGCGGTCTATGAAGTTTGGGGCGTGCGAGGCGGACGGCTTCTCGATCGTGATGCGCACATTGTTCGGCTCAAGCGCTCGCTCTCGGAATTGCGCATTGCGCTTCCCATGCCGGAGACGGCGCTCATGGCGGTCGTTCGGGAAACCCAGCGCCGGAATCGGGTGCGCAACGGCCTGATCTATTTGCAGATCAGCAGGGGGCAGGCGCCGCGCGATCATGCGTTTCCTGCTGCAAACGTCCGTCCCACTTTGGTCGTGACCGCCAAGAATCTCGACATGGCGGCGCTGGAAGCGCGCCTATCCGCTGGGGTGAAAATTGTTACCGTGCCTGATATCCGCTGGGCGCGGTGCGATATCAAAACCACCAGTCTCCTGCCGAACGTGTTGGCCAAGCAAACGGCGCGTGAGGCGGGGGCTTATGAAGCATGGTTCGTCGATAAAGATGGGTTTGTCACCGAGGGGTCGTCTTCGAATGCGTGGATTCTCGATGCAGACGCCCATCTGAGGACACGCGCGCTTACCAACGACATCCTACACGGCATAACCCGCGCCGCTGTTTTGCGCGTTGCGCGCGAGCGTGGGCTGAAAGTCATGGAATCCGCCTTCACTGTCGCCGAGGCGCAAGCTGCGCGTGAAGCATTTATGACAGCAGCGTCCGCGCCTTTAGTTCCCATTGTTTGGATAGATGACAAGATCGTGGGGGATGGCCGGCCGGGCCCGCTCGCATGTTCTTTGCGCGCTGCATATTTGGGCGCCTCTATTTCAGATTAGCTCCGCGTGTTGGCGCCGCCGCGTGACGCGCCTATAGCAGGCCTACAAGCCGCGCAGCACGTCGCGGCGCAAACAAAGGGGCTTGTCCCATGGAAAAAAAGCAAAACCTTCAGGACACGTTTTTGAATGCGGTCCGCAAAGCCAAGACGCCGCTCACCATCTTCCTTGTAAATGGCGTGAAGTTGCAGGGCGTTGTGACTTGGTTTGACAATTTCTGTGTGTTGTTGCGCCGTGATGGCCAAGCACAGCTTGTCTATAAGCACGCTATCTCCACAATCATGCCGGGTGCGCCCGTTCCGCTCTACGAGATCGATAAGGCGGTTGATGAAGCCGACGGCTGAGACGCCGAACAAGAATTTAAATCGCGCAATCGTTCTGCGTCCGCTGACGGACGCGGATACGAGAGCGCGTGACTATGAAGCGCGTTTGCTTGAAGCCGTTGGGCTGGCGCAAGCGCTTGAGCTTGAGGTGGCGTTTGCAGAGGCTGCGCCGCTTCGGCAAATCAGTCCGCGTGGTTTCTTTGGCGCTGGACGCGTTGAGCGTTTGAAGCAGCAGGCAGATGAGCTTGGCGCGGGCTTGATCGTCATCGATGCCGCCTTGTCGCCAGTGCAGCAGCGCAATCTCGAAAATGAGATCGGCGCAAAGGTGATCGACCGCACGGGCCTCATCCTTGAGATATTTGGCCTGCGCGCGCAGACAAAAGAAGGGCGGCTTCAGGTCGAATTGGCGCGTCAGCAATATGAGCGCTCCCGTCTGGTTCGTACATGGACTCACTTGGAACGTCAGCGCGGCGGTTTGGGAAAGACCGGAGGCCCTGGCGAAACGCAGATCGAGCTAGATCGGCGCCAGATCGCCGATCGCATCGTGCGGCTGAAACG
>JAUIJZ010000152.1 GCA_030430715.1 Alphaproteobacteria bacterium | reverse complement strand
GGACGCGAGATCATTCTCGAAGTCGATGGCGGCGTGAACGCCAAGACCGCGCCCCGCGTGATCGAAGCGGGCGCGACCGCGCTTGTGGCCGGCACCGCCGTTTATGGCGGCGACCCGGCCTCCTACGCCGACAATATCAGCCGGCTGCGCAACCCATACTGAGATGAGTGCGGCCGCCTCCCCTTCACGCCGGCCGCCCAGCGCGGCGGGCGAGCACTGGCGCGCCAATCCATTTCACCGTGGCCGCCTGGGCGATGGCGGTCCCGACCGCATTGGCGCCTACGGAGACGATCCGCGCGTCGGCGACGCCGAACGCGGACGCGAGCTTGGTCACGGCATCTGGCGCATCGGCGCCGAACGCATCGCCGGCGAACAAACTTTGCCGTGGCGCGCACGCCATCCTTCGCGCCATTTCAGCGCGCGGCTGCATTCGTTTTCGTGGCTGATCGATCTCGCCGCCGTCGGCGCTTCGGCGCATGCGCGCATGGCCGAGCTGTTCGATTCCTGGGTCGCCGATCATGGCGAATGGGATGAGCTGGCTTGGGATCCGGAAATCACCGCCGAACGCTTGTTCGCCTGGTTGTGTTGGGGCCAGCCCGCATTCGAGCAAGGCGCGCCAGAGCAGCGCGAAGCGTTGATGCGATCGGCAGCGCGCCAAGCGCGTTTGCTTTTGATCGCGCAAACCGAATTGAGCGAACGCCATCTCGGCTCGATTAAAGCCGGCGCCGCGCTCGTGCTTGCCGCCGCAGCCGGTTTTCCAGACGCTGAACGGCTCGCCGAGCAAGGCGAGGAAATGCTGATCGAAGCGTGCGCCAAGCAATTCCTGCCCGACGGCGGACATTTCTCACGCGCGCCCGAAGTGCTGGCCGAGGCCTTGTGCGATTTCGTCACCGCCGCGCACGCCATGCCCGAAACGCCGGTGACGCTGCGCGATGCGTTGCCGCGTTTCGCCAACATGCTGCGCCTATTGCGTCTGGGCGATGGCGGTCTGGGCTGTTTTCACGGCGGCGCGGAAGGCGCACCGGCCTCGATCGACGCCGCGTTGGCGCGGGTGAGCGGCGAAGTGCGCGCGTTCCAATTCGCCGACCGCTCCGGCTATCAGCGGCTCGAAGCCGGGCCGCTGCGCGTGCTGTTCGATGTTGGCGGCGCGCCGCCGCTTTCCTTCTCCGAGCGCGCGCACGCCAGCGCGCTGGCGTTCGAGCTTTCAAGCGAAAGCGAGCGGCTGATCGTCAATGTCGGCGCCGGGCGCGAACTGGAACCAGCGGCGCGCATGGCCGCGCGCGCCACGAACGGACACTCGACGCTGATCGTCGCCGATGCGCTTTCGGCAACATTGGAAGAATCGCGCCGCAAAGGCCCCGCGCGTCTGGTCGGCCCCAATCTCGACGATGTGCGCCGCGCGTCCGACGATAGCGGCGTCACGGTGCAAGGCCGCCATGACGGCTATCGTGACAAGTTCGGCCTCCTGCACCGTCGCTACATGTTCATCGACCATGCCGGCGGCAATCTGCGCGGCATTGATGAATTGATCCGCCCGACACGCCTCAAAGGCGGCTCGTCAAAAAAGACCATTCCCTTCGTAGCGCGCTTTCACCTGCATCCCGACGTGCAGGCGCGTTTGTTGGAAAAGCAAATGGCGCTGCTGGAAACACGCGGCGGGCAACGCTGGCGCTTGCGCACCGATGCGCCGAACATGTCGCTGGCGCCCTCGATCTATTGGGGCGGACGCGCCCCGCGCGAAACATTGCAATTGGTGCTCGCCGGCGACGCCGATCCAATGGGCCACGGCCTCGCACCGCCGAACCGCGTGCGTTGGGCGCTGACACGCGCTTAGCACTTGCGAGCGCGCCAGCACGCGCCGCACGTTCGCACTATGCCGTTTGGAATAGTTTATCTGCGGCAAAACTATTCGCTCAAACAAAGTGCAAATGAGCGCTCAAAATTATATCGCGCTGATCATCTATTAAGCGCGCGCTTCCGAGAATTTTTGATCGCAATTTTTTGCTGAGCGCAGCGCAATCATTTTATTGACTGCCGTTTTGCGTACATGTCACTTTGATGAAGACTTGAACTTCGTAACGACGATGCGCCGTGATCGATTTTACGCTCTACACTTTCACTAGCGGGCGCCAGCCCAAAGCAGAGACAGAGCATTATCGTGATTTGCATGCCGCGCGCAGCGCGGCGCGTGCAAAATTAGCGGAGCAAGATCCCCTCTCCGTTGTCGAAGTTTGCTGCGCCAAAGAAGTTGTAAGCGTCGTCGCCAAAGCTTGGGCGCACAATCATTGCCTTAATCTGACGTGCGGCGAAAGCTGCCCAAGACGATCGCGTGCATTGCGCGGCCGCAAAGCCAGCCGGGAGGCGCGCGCGTCATACTAAATCCGTTGGGAGGCGGATATGTCGAGCACAGACACCACTGATGAAGCCGATGAGGTTCAGCATCGAACGGCGTCATTGATGAACAACATCATGAAAGCCTGGGACCCTCAGCAAGGCCTCTGGTACGCGGCGGAAGTTCGCGGCTGGTCCGATGAAGCCCGGCAGCATTTTTACCGATTGGCGCAGCACAACATGAAAGCCCTGAACGACATCATTGCGTGCCGTTCTGTCGCCGACGTCCTAGCAATCGAGCGCGCGCTGATCGAAGCGCATAGCAGCGCCTGGCTCTCCTATGGACAGCGCTTGAGCAAACGTATGGGCGATGCCGCAATCAGCCTGCAAAACAATGGCGCAGATGCGCCCGACACCAAACCGCGCCGCTGACTGCCCTACAAATAGAAATCGTCGCTTTGCAGGCTGGCGACATTGAGCTGGACCTGGAAGTCGGCATTGCCGTCGCCATTGACGTCAGCTTCGAGGAAATTGCCGGCATAGCGCAGCTCTCCGGCGCTGCTTGAGAACGCCGCAGCGCCGATGAAGCTGAAGGCCTGATCGCCGCCGAGCGTGGTGTTGGCGTCGATGCCGCTAAGATTGATCTTGTCGCCATGGTCGCGGGTGAATTCGACGATCTCATCCGGCGTGCCGACGAGGCTCTCGCTCACATCGCGATAGTAGAATGTATCGGCGCCGCCGCCGCCGAACAGGCGGTCCTGACCTTCGCCGCCATAGAGCGTGTCGTTGCCATCCTGGCCGTAAATTTTGTCGGCCCCGGCGCCGCCATCGAGATAATCGTCGCCCGCATCGCCTTCGAGCACGTCTACGTCTTCCTGGCCGTACAATTCGTTGTTGGCGTTGTCGCCGAAGATCTCATCTTGGAACGGGCTGCCGATAATGTTTTCGATCGAGCCGAATTGGTCGCCCTCGGCTTCGCCATAGCGGCCGATATGCTGAAACAGCACGATGCGCACGCCGGACGAGGAATTGTGGTACGACGTCGCATCGACGCCAGCCCCGCCGGTGAGAATGTCCGCGCCCGCGCCGCCGATCAGGATGTCGTCACCCGCATCGCCCCAGAGCCGGTCATCGCCATCGACGCCGAAGATGAAATTGTTCGCCGCATTGCCGGTGAGCAGGTCATTGTAATGAGAGCCGACAATATCCTCGATGCCGCTGAACGTATCGCCTTGCGCTTCGCCGCCGAGGCCTCGATTGAGCGCAAGATTGACATCCACGCCGACCGTGCCGCGATTGTAGACGATTGTATCGATCCCATCTCCGCCCGCGAGCACATCGGCGCCCGCGCCGCCGAACAGCGTGTCGTTTCCGGCGCCGCCAATGATCCAATCGGCGCCGCCATTGCCAAACACGGCATCATTGCCGGCGCCGGCGTCAATAATGTTGCCCTCATCGCTCCAGCTCAACGTGTCGGAGAACGCCGACCCAATCAGCCATTCGACCGATGAGAGCGTATCGCCCGCCGCGTCGCCGGTGGAGACGGACGGGCTGGCGTAATAGACCGCAACGCCGGTGCTGGCGTCGGCATAGCTGGCGACATCGAAACCATCGCCGCCATCGAGATGGTCGGCGCCCGCGCCGCCGATCAGAATGTCGAGCCCCGCGCCGCCGATCAGCGTATCGTTCCCGCCCTTGCCGAAAAGCGTATCGTCGCCAGCGCCGCCATCAAGGGTGTTGGCATTATCGTCCCAAGCCAGCACATCATTGAACGCAGAGCCGATAAGGCCTTCGATGGAATCGAAGGTATCGCCCGCCGCTTCGCCGCTCGCGCCCGCGATGTTGGTGTAATCGAGGGAAATGTCGGAGGCAGCATCGCTATAGCTGGCAATGTCAAAGCCCACGAATCCCAACAGTTCGTCAGCGCCGGCGCCGCCGACCAGCAGATCGTCGCCGTAAGAGCCGAACAATCGGTCATCTCCGGCGCCGCCGAGAAGCCAATCATTCCCGCTAGCGCCGTTTATTTGGTTGTTG
>JAUIJZ010000043.1 GCA_030430715.1 Alphaproteobacteria bacterium | reverse complement strand
CGCGACATCACCGTGCCGCGTCGGCAACGTGAACGTCGAAAGGTCTAAGCCGGCCTCTTCGTCGAACATGGTCGCGATCTCCAGCTGCGGCGGCAGCACTTGAAACCAGAGATGCAGCCGGCGGATGAGCAGGTCGTCGCGAATGCCTGATTTATTCTCATAGGTGGTAACGAACGCTTTGGCGCCGTCCACGCCGCGCAATAGCACCTGACCCTTCTCGACAGCGTCGCGGACCGCTTGGGTCGGCGCAAGCTGATGGAAATGCCGGTAGTGGCCGACGACAAGTGAACGCTGACGCGCGCGCAGGTACTTCAAAAGATAGTCTACCCGCACATCGACGAATTCCAGATTGCCGACCACCTCTTGGCGGATGACTTCAACGCTGCGCGCCGGATCCCACCAATTGCTGGAACCATAGGGTCGTTCGACCAGCCGGAAGTAGAGCGCGAGATCGGGATTGAGCATCACGTCGCGCTCACCCTCCGATTCGGGGAAGAAACCTATCGGCTCACCCAAGGCATCGGTGAACTCGACATTGAACTGGTGGAACGGCTCATAGACGTAGTGCTGATCCGCGGCATGCAGATTGATGATGCTCTCTTGGGGATGGCCCATGCCGCTGATCGGGCTGGTGCTCGCGCCCAATTTTTCCTCGATCGTCTCGAACGCGGCCGGCTCAACAAGGAAGCTCTGCCGTTCGGTGACATCGCGTATGCCGCGCGCGTCGGCGTCGTTGCCGCGCGTGATCGCGGCCAGACGGAACCAATGGTCCTTGAGCGGCTCGGCGAAGAGGTCGGCCGAGAAATCGAGTTCGGGGACAGCGAAGAGGTGTGGCGGCGCGCCATCACGCGTAATGATAGGCATGCCTTATGCTAGCATGTCTCGCCGACGATGCGGCACCAGAGGATTTGTTGCGGAGCCGAACCTACGGGAAGCGTCGCGTCGCCGTGCAACTCGGGTATCGCGAACAGCCGTAGAAACGATTGCCCGCGTTTCGCCCGCGCCGCGCGGTGCGCAGGATCATACGGCTCCCGCAACTTGGACAGTTTGCTCCGCCTTGTGCCGAGCCATAGGGTCGGCCGCCGCTCAGCGTTGGCGAGCGATATGTCGGCACAGGCGGCACATAGACGGTAGGCGGCGTGATGCCCAGGTACTTCAGGTCGCCGAGGATTTGCTCTCGCTGACGATGCAAAGTCGCGAGCCCGGGATCGTGCGCTTGCTGGCGTGCGCGGAGTTCGACGGCAAGCTGACTCAGTTTCTGCGCCCCGCCGCGAAGGCGCTCCAGCAATTCGCGTGATCGCGACGCGGTGGTGTTGCGGATGGTGTTGAGGGCGGCCGTGTCCGCCGCGGTAGCGGTGGCGTTGAAAACGAAGCGGGCTTCCACTTGCTTGCGCCAAGCCAGGAGCGGTTTAGAGGTCGCCGGTCCGAACCCCGGGACGTTCAAGATTCGGCCTGGGGTGATATCGGCGGCGGTCTCAATGCCATAGGACGTGAGCGTCGCCAGTCGCGACGGGCCAATGCCGCTGATCTTCACGCGCCGGATTTGGAAGCCGTCAAGAAAGGCGTCGAGTTGGGCTGCGCGACGGTTGCGATGATAAGATTCGATGTTCGCGGCTTCGACCTTAGGTAGGTCTAGCAGCTCGCTGCGCATCTGGCGCAGCGACACCTTCAACGCTTCGAACGGAGCCGCGCCATTTTTGTCGCGCCAATCGCTGAGTGCGCGCTGCCATTGTGTTTCGATGTCCCGGTAGCGCTGCACCAGCGGGTTACTCGGCGCATTGCCAATCTTGCTGAATTGGGCGACGCCGAACCAGATCGCGGCAAGCCAGAGGAACCACGCCGCTGGCATTGCTAAAAGCGCAACGATGCCGGCGATGGCGATGCCGCCGCCGACAACTTTGCCAGACTGCGCCTGTTGTTGGAGGGTGGCGAGGTCGGGGCTTGACGTCCAAGTGAAGGACGGGAGGGACGGGGTCGTCGGCGTACTGGGTGCCTGAATGCTTTCGATCGTGCGCCAGATGCTATCGAGATCTCGGCCGATATGCTCGAGCGACAGCGCTACCACATGCTCGACCGTCGCATGCGGCGGCAAGAACAACAGCACGTGCTGCGCTTGCTCCATGTGGCACCACGGACAATGATGTCCGGCCGACGAATAATGGTGCAACGCGTTCTTGTCGCAGGTGCGCAGCGATTGCTCGAACTCATCGAGCAAAGATACCCATTGCGCGGCTGTGGGGCGCGCGGTGGGACCGTCCGGTCCGAACGCCTGTTCGAACGCCTGCGCCAAAGGGGCCGGGACATCCTTCAAGGACGGCACCGCAGGCGGCGGCGTCATGCCGACACTGCGTTGTTTCGAGTAGACGAAGCGAAACTCGCGGATAGCGCGGTCCACCGGCATCTCTCCGCCAGAGAAGCGTCCGGAATATGGATGGCGCCCCATCCACAGCAACTGGAAGACGACAACGGCCAGGCCGAATTGATCGTGGGTGGGTGTACGCGGCATGGCGCCAAGTGGCTGGCCCTGTAGTTCGGGCGGCGTGTATTCAGGCACCCCGACTTTGCAGAAGTGGATCAAGCCGCCATCGGTGATCTGAAACGAATCCGCATCGATCAAGGCGGCGGTAGCGTTATTGGTCGAGACCAGCACTCCGGAATGATTGATGTCACCGATGACGCAACCAGCCGCGTGCGCGGCGCCGACCACACGCGCGATGTTGGCGGCCGCGCGCACGAGGAATTTGTAGTTCGCGGCCGGGAAGGCCGCCTTGCGTGCGCCCGGCGAGTAAAGCTCGTGCAGCGGCTCGTGGCCGTTCACCCGCGCCATTGTGAAGCCCGCGAACTTGCCGCGCGCGTCTTTCACTGGACTGATTGGAAACGCGATCAGATTGGTGGTGCGGTGGAGTTCGGTCGCGACCATGCGCCGGACTTTGGCTTCGCGGCTCGCAAGATCGGGGAGCGTATATCGTTTGACGAGCTGGTCGCCAGCCCCGTTGAGGGCATAAACTTCACCCTCCCCGCCGCGGCCGACGAGCTTGCCGAGCTGCAGCCGCGCCCCGTCGGCAGTGTAGAGTTCCAACGTCATCGCCGCGCCGCGAGGATGAGCGATTTGTCGTCGTCGGTGCGCTCGTTGACGGCAGCGCAGCCGAGATAGTCGTGTAGCGCAGACGAGAGAGATCCGTCGCGCCCGCGAACGGCGCTCGCTTCGACGGGCTTGATGAAGCGCTCGAAGAAGGGGCCATGGACTGTCTGCTGAGCGAAATCCAGAACGAGACGTTCGATGCCGTCAGTAAACAAGGCGACGGCGTCGGCGGGCGCGTGACGGGTGATGCGCAAACGAGGCGCCTCTCCGTCGGTCACGAAATATGTGGTCGACGCGTATTCTCCACTCTCGGGCCAGCTCGCCGCCGACCAGGCGCCATCGGCGCGCGTAACGCAGGCGCCGTCGCCGACATGGGCGACGAGAGTTTCCTTTGGCCCAGCGAAGCAGGCGATCAAGGTCGATGCGAATTGGCGACGCTCCACCTCACGGCGCGCTGCGACCGCGCCAATGGCGTCGCGCGTCTCATCGAGCCAGTTCCATAGATCGTCGTCCGTCGGCCAGGCGCCGAGCGATCGCATGAATCTACGCGCGCGCTGGGTGAAGGTGCGAGCGGCAAGGTGCGCGCCCTGCCGTCCAAACGCGGCGCTTCCGGCACCGTCGCAGGTGATTGCGAAAAGCACGCTCGGCGCGATTTCTGCGCAGGCCGCTGCATCATCGCATCGGGTTCCGTCCCGGATGTGCGATGTGCCTCGGCAAGTCGCGGCCGCCCAAGTCCAACTCACCTGTTTAACCTGCTGTCGCCCAACCGTCCGGCGCCGTTGGATTGGCGAGCGCCACCTCATCGCCGGGATTCGAGCGCGACACCGCGCTTAGCGAGGACGACAGCCACTTGAAGAGTTCGCTGAACGCTAGGCCCTTCAACTTGAGGGGCGCGCGGGTGGCAAGTTTGCGTAGCGCCTCGAAGTCGGCGCCTTCGACGCCGACCGGGTAGAACATGAATTCCTTCTTCTCCTCGCCCGAATGCACCAGTTCGGTCGCCTTTCCGACGCTATCGGTCGGCGCGCCATCGGTGATCAGGAATATCCAAGGTCGATAATAGCTGATGGCGTTCTGGCGATAGACGTTCTTGCGGGCGCGCAAGAGCTCGATGCCCGTCTCAATCGCGGCGCCCATCGGCGTATTGCCGGACGATTCAAGCACCGGCGGGTAGAAGGATTGCGCGGCCGTGAAGTCAGCGCGCAATTCAACTGGGCCGAACGTTACGATGGCGATCTCAACACGCTTGGATGCGAGCGAGTCTTCTTTTAATTCACGCTGGAAGGCTTCAAGCCCTGCGTTGAGTTCGGAGATCGGCGCTCCTGCCATCGATCCCGACGTGTCGAGGATCAGCAGGCAGGGGCAGCGCTGTTCGGGATTTTCGACGAACTCGGCGCCGCTGAATGGTACTTGATCAAACTCGGACATCCCGCGCCTCCAACACTTGACGGCAAAGTTAGTCGATCGCGCGGTAAACTAGAATAGCGACAGTCGAAAGTCGGTCGCATGAGCAAAATGCTCGCTAATTCAGACGGATAATGCACAACCGCGAAAGCGATCGAAGCCCGCAGGGCCGAGACGCGCGGCGCGCGGCTCGGTTCACGAGAGCGCGTCCGCGCGCTTAGCGCGGTTCGCCCAAGAAGTGTCCAAAGTCTATAGAACTCAAATATCGAAGCGTTTCGGCAGCCGCGCGACGACCTTCTCGAACAACTCGACGGGATCCTGCCCCATCGCTTTAGCGAGCGCGACGAACTCCAACACGTCAACGCGGCGCTGAGAACGCTCGATCAGCGAAATGAATGTCTGATCCTTGCCAACGCGCTCGGCGACCTCCGTCTGATTGAGCTTGGCAGCCTTGCGCGCCTTAACCAGCACCTCGACGAGATGTTGATGCGCTCCCGTGAAAACCGTCTTTGGCAAGCCAGCCTCGAAATGACCGGCCGCCCATCTATACGGAAATTTTCGATAGGCATTTTTTCCGTATTTTGGTAGCGGTTGAGGGTGTCCGATGGCGTCAAGAAATGGCCCTCAAAGCAAACACTACGGCAGAAACGACAACACAGGTCCTCGTTGCTCGGGGACTGAAGGTGATCGCGAATGTGCACGAATCTCCGAGCGCGACCGATTTAGCCATCAGGAACAGAAGCGCCCAAATTGTTGTTCGATGCGTCGAACACCCCTCCGAGCTAGATCATCGCGCCCTCAGAACGATGCTCGCCGAAGGCGACTTCACCCGCGCCTTCATCGTCTACACTGCCGAAGACCAGCCTCACCTCACCGGTGAAATAGAATCCTACCCCCTCTCCCGCATCGACGAGCTTGCCGCCCTCCTCGCCAAGGAGAGCGCTCCATGAGCTCCACCCTCGACTGGGCCAACCTCTTCGAAGAGGAAGCTCCCCGCTTGATGCGCTTCCTCCGCCGCTTCGGCCCCCGCATATCGGCTGAAGACATCTCACAGGACGCCTTCGCCAAGCTCTGTGCGGCAAAGACCGGTGAGATCGCCAATCCCCAGGCCTATCTGATAACCATTGCGCGCAATCTTGCGCTCAATGAATTGAGGCGACGAGACATCTCGCCGGTGCAGCTAGCCGCAAATGCCGAGGCCTTGGACCCGCCAAGCGAGGCGCCCTCGCCCGAAGAGAACGCCATCGCATCCGAAGAAGCCGTGCGTTTGCGCGCCGCGCTCGACGCCCTGCCGGAACGCCAGCGCCTTGCCCTCACCCTCTTCAAGCTGGAAGGGCTCACCCATAAGGAAATCGGCGTGCGTCTCAATGTGTCGCATCGCACCGTCGAGCGCTATATCGCCGATGCGCTGGCCTCCTGCTATCAAAGCTTGAGCGCCGCCTCCAAGAATTGAACCCACGGAGCAAAGACGCATGGCCAAGCGCCGCGCCACCAGCGCCGAGCGCGCCGCGAGCCGCTGGATCGCGCGCCTTGAAGCCAGCGACGTCACCCTCGCCGATCATCAGCGCTTTCGCCGCTGGCTGGCGCACTCAGACGAGAACCGCATTGCCTACGAAGCCTTGAGCCGCACCTGGGACAAACTCGACGCGCTCAAATTCATCGCCGACAATGACGTCCTCGCGCCTGCGCCTGCGCCTGCGCCTGCGCCTGCGCCTATGCCGGCGCGCCCGCTGCTCTCGCGCCGGACCCTCATGCTCGCAGGCGCCGGCGGGACCGGTCTTGTGGCGGCGGGCGTTGCGGGCGTTTGGCTGCTTGCGCCAGCACCCAGTTTTGCCGCGCGTTATGAGACGCCGGTGGGCGGACGCGAACACGCCCCATTGGCCGATGGATCTCGGATCGAACTCAATGCCGATACTGCAATTGCGGTCTCTTTCACGGAAGCGGCGCGCACGGCTGAACTCGGACGCGGCGAAGCGCTCTTTGAGGCCGTTGCCGACGCACGTCCCTTTCTCGTACGCACCCGCTTTGGCGCCTTTCGCGCCGATGTCGGCTGCTCATTCCTGGTCAAACTGACCGGAGACGCTGTACGCGCCAGCGTGTTCGCCGGCCAAGTGCGGGCCGAGCCGCGCGGGCGCCCGCCCGTTGAGGTTGGCGCGTTTGAGGAAATCGTCCTGCGCGATGACGGCGCCGAGCGCTCCGCGCTCCAACCGGGGGCCGAAAGCCAGCGTCTCGCCTGGCGCGCACACATGCTCGCGTTCAATGGCGAAACGCTGCGTGAAGCCGCCGCCGACGTCACGAGGCAAACCGGAAAGCGCTTCAGCTTCGCCGATCCCGAACTCGCGCATCTGCGCGTGGGCGGCTATATCGACGCGCGCGACGAAAACGCTTTCTTGGCCCTGCTTGAAAACAATCTCGCCATCGAAGCCGAGCACCAGAGCGCCAACCGCATCATTCTGCACAGGCGCGAGCGCGCGCTCGGTGATGCTAGCGCACGCTGAGGCGCGAGCAATGGAGGCGCTGTTTCATGCCTGGGTGCGCCGCTGCGTGCGGGGGCATGAGACCGCTTGCCCTTGTTCTTCTTTTGTTCTATGAGAGTGAATGCTCCATCAGGACCGCCGCGCAGCCAATGGCGAGAGCAGGACGCCGCCCATCGCGTCCGCTCACGCGCCCGGGGCGCTGTTGACGGAAATAGCTCCAGCCTCCCCCGCCGATGCGCCGGCGGCATTCGGATTTGCCTTGGGTTGGGCCCTGGCGCACGCAAACGGCCTCATCCTTTGGGCTGCGCCGGAGCATCTCGAAGCCGAGCACGGCGCGCCTTATGCGGAAGGCCTCGCTCAATTCGGCGCTGACCTGACGCGCATCATGTGTGTGCGCGCCGCCAATCAAACCGATGCATTATGGACCGCTGAACAAGGCTTGAGCATTCCGGGCGCGCTGGCCTTGTGTATGGTCGCGCCCTCGCCGAAAGGTCTCAGCCTCACAGCGACACGGCGGCTTCTTCTCCTTGCTGAGAAACATCAGAGCCGCTGCGTGCTTGTCCGTCTCGATCCCCTGACGGCCAGCGCTGCATGGCTGCGGCTTTCTGTTCGCGGCGCGCCGAGCCAAGGCGCCGCACGCGAACTTGGCCCGCCTGCTTTCGATGTGCGCCTAACGCGCAACCGAATGGGCCCATCAGGCCATAGCTGGCGCCTTGCCTGGAACGCCCATGACAATAGCTTCGTCCCCGCACACGCGCTGGATGGCGATCTGGTTCAACCGGCTCCCCACGGACCGGCTCAGCCGCGCCGCGTCCGCGCCATCTGACCGACCGCTCGCGCTCTACGCCAAGAGCGGAAACGCTTTCGTTTTGACAGCCGCGAACGATCCGGCGCGGCGGCTTGGTCTTCGCCAAGACATGGCGCTCGCGGATGCACGCGCGATCTATCCCGCACTCGATGCGCGCCCAGCTGATCCCCAAGCAGATGCCGCCCTGCTCGATCAGATCGCCGCCTGGTGCGAGCGCTACACGCCGATCGTCGTGATCGATGCGCCGCATCGTCTTTTCCTAGACATAAGCGGCTGCGCCCATCTTCTGGGCGGCGAAGCGGCTTTGCTCAAGGATGTAAAATCCAGACTGAAGCGTCAGCGCCTATGCTTGCGCGCCGCCATCGCGCCAACCCCTGGCGCAGCTTGGGCGCTAACCCATGCCGGCGAGCGCGAAAGCGTTGATGAGAATCATCTAGCGGAGGCTTTGGCCCATTTGCCTGTCGAAGCGCTGCGGCTTGATACGAGCGCGGCCGCCTTGCTCAAACGCCTCGGCCTGAAGCGCATCGGCCAATTATGCGATGCGCCGCGCGCCGCCTTTGCCGCCCGCGCGGGACAAAATGCGATGCTGCGGCTGGACCAGGCGTTCGGGCGGGCGGGCGAAGCGCTCACGCCGCGCCGCCCGCCCCCGCCCCTTTATCAGCTACGCAAATTGGCCGAGCCGATCGTAACGCTCGATGCGCTTATGCTGGTGACGCAAGATCTCTGCGAATCGCTTTGCCAGATCTTGGATGAAAAAGGCTTCGGCGCGCAGTATCTACGTATCACTGCTTTTGGCGTGGACATGCGCCTGCACCAGATTGAACTGCGTTTGTCGCATTCAGAGCGTTGTCCGAAAATGATGGTCCGGCTGTTCCGCGAAAAACTGGAGCGGGAAGCTGAACGCTTTAACGCAGAGTTCGGCTTTGAAGCCGTGCGGCTTGACGCCCTTGAAACATCGCCCTGGATCCTGCGCGCGGTTGATCTCGCCCCGCGCGAGGCGATTTATGACGTCGAGTCTGAGGCGCGCCTCATTGACCGCATCGCGGCGCGGCTAGGGCATGCCCGCATCGGAAAAATAGGCGTGCGTGACGTGCATGCTCCTGAGCGCGCCAGCGCGGCGCTGACCAATGCCAGCCTTGACGCGCCGGCGCCGCAAGACGGCGTGATGCGAAGGCCGCTTACGCTCTTTGCCCGCGCGCACCCGATTGACGCCATGGCCAGCGTGCCTGACGGACCTCCTTTGCGTTTTCGCTGGCGGCGCGTTCAACATATAATCGTACGCGCCGAAGGGCCTGAGCGCATCGCCCCCCATTGGCTTCGTGCGAGCGATGCGAAGACCCGCGATTATTATCGGGTCGAAGATGCCGAAGGGCGCCGGTTCTGGCTTTATCGTGAAGGGTTTTACGACGGCGCTGAGCCGCCGCGTTGGTTTCTGCACGGATTGTTCGCATGAACCATTTCGCGGAATTGTGCGCCACATCGAATTTCTCTTTCCTGCGCGGCGCGGCGCACCCCGAGGAATTGGTGTTTCAGGCAAAAGCCATTGGGCTCGCAGGGCTCGGCCTCGCCGATCGCAATACACTTGCCGGAATTGTCCGTGCGCACGTGGCGGCGAAGGAAGCGGGACTTCGTTTGGCTATCGGCGCGCGTTTGGCGTTTCGCGACGGAACGCCGGACATTATCGTCTATCCGCGCGACCGCGCCGCTTATGCACGGCTGACACGGCTTTTGACCCTGGGCAACCGCCGCGCGCCGAAGGGCGAATGCTGGCTGGATTTTGCCGATCTTCTCGCCCACGCCGAGGGACTGCAGACGATTGTCATTCCAGCTTATCCGCTGGCCGGCAATGAAGACGCCATCTTGCGCGCGATCAAGGTCAAAACAGGTGCGGTTTGGCTTGCAGCGCGGTTCGTCTTCGATGGTGAAGACCGGCGGCGTTTGCGTCTCTTGAAAGATATCGCGCAAGAGACCGGCGCGCGCCTCATCGCTACAACCGAGCCCCTGCAACATGTTCCAGAGCGTCGCGCTTTGCTCGATGTCCTCACCTGCATTCGCGAAAAGACAAGCCTGGATGCGGCCGGCCGGCTTCTGGCGGCGAACGCGGAGCGCCAGCTCAAGCCATATGCTGAAATGGCGCGGCTTTACGATGAAGCGCCGGAAGCGATAGCTGAAACAATCCGGTTTCTGGACGGCGTGCGCTTCTCGCTCGACGAACTTTCCTATCAATATCCTGACGAAACCGTCTCCGGTTTTACCGACGCGCAGACCGCGCTTGAGACGCTCTCCTGGCGCGGGGCGGAGACGCGTTATCCGCATGGCGTGCCCGGCAAGGTGCGCGCCTCGCTGTCGCGTGAGCTAGATATCGTCAAGACACTCAATTACGCGCCTTACTTTCTGACGGTCGCGGATATCGTGCGCTATGCGCGCGACGAGCGCGGCATTCTCTGCCAAGGACGCGGTTCGGCGGCCAATTCGACCATTTGCTATTGTCTCGGCATTACGGAAGTCGACCCCGCGCAAAACCAGCTTCTGTTCGACCGCTTCATTTCCATCGAGCGCAATGAACCACCCGATATCGACGTCGATTTCGAGCATGAGCGGCGCGAAGACGCGATCCAATATGTCTATGAAAAATATGGCCGCAGCCGCGCGGCCTTGGCCGCGACCTTAATCTGTTATCGCGGCCGCAGCGCCATCCGCGAGGTCGGCAAAGCGTTCGGCTTTTCCGAAGACCGCATCGCCGCTTTATCCAAGACACAGCAATGGTGGTCCAAGGGCGTCACCGCAGAGGACTTGCGCGGCATAGGTCTCGACCCCAGCGACAAACGTCTGATGGCCTGCCTTGGGCTGGCGCATGAGTTGGAAGGCTTCCCACGCCATCTCTCACAGCATGTCGGCGGCTTCGTCATCACGCGTGATCGGTTGGACGATGTCGTGCCGATCCAGAACGCCGCAATGGACAACCGCACTGTGGTTGAATGGGATAAGGACGATCTCCAAGCGCTAAAAATCCTCAAGGTCGATTTACTTGGTCTCGGCATGCTTTCATGCCTGCGCAAAGCGTTCGAGATGGTGGAGCGGCTTTATCCAGATTGGACCGAGACACCGCAGAAACTCGATCTCGCCACCCTGCCGAAAGAAGATCCACGCGTTTATGCGATGCTGCAACGGGCCGATTCCATCGGCGTATTTCAGGTCGAGAGCCGCGCGCAAATGTCGATGCTGCCGCGCCTGCGGCCGGAGAAATTCTACGACCTCGTCATTGAGGTCGCGATCGTCCGCCCCGGCCCGATCCAGGGCGGCATGGTTCACCCTTATCTGAAACGCAAACAGGGATTGGAGACAGTCTCTTATCCCTCCAAGGCTCTGGAAACCGTGCTCGAGCGCACGCTTGGTGTGCCTTTGTTTCAGGAACAGGCGATGCAGATCGCCATTGTCGCGGCGGGCTTTACACCGCCCGAGGCCGATAAGCTGCGCCGCGCCATGGCCACGTTCCGCCGCGTCGGCACGATCGGACAGCTCAAGGACAAATTCATCTCCGGCATGTGCGCCAATGGTTATGCGCCCGATTTTGCAGAGCGCTCCTTCGCACAAATCGAAGGCTTCGGCGAATATGGCTTTCCAGAGAGCCATGCTGCGAGCTTCGCCCTGCTCGTTTACGCGTCGTCCTGGCTCAAATGCCGCTATCCAGACGTGTTCGCCGCCGCGCTTTTGAATGCGCAACCGATGGGCTTTTACGCGCCAGGAGAAATTGTGCGCGACGCGGCCGAACATGGCGTCGACGTACGCGCGCCGGATGTGAATTTTTCCGATTGGGACAATGCCCTGGAAGATGGGCCTGTGGCGGCGGGGCGCATACACAAGCGCCACCTCGATATGCAAAACGATGTGCGCTCGGAAAAAGCGCTGCGCCTGGGTTTTCGCCAAATTGACGGCCTGCGGGAGCACGAGATGCGCGCCTTTGTCGCCGCGCGCGCCAAGG
Organism: Alphaproteobacteria bacterium; assembly: GCA_030430715.1. Classification (GTDB taxonomy): domain Bacteria; phylum Pseudomonadota; class Alphaproteobacteria; order Caulobacterales; family Aquidulcibacteraceae; genus Vitreimonas. The sequence continues at coordinate 12,916 of JAUIJZ010000043.1, read as the reverse complement.
GCTATGATTCCGTCCGCGATGTCTGGCTGCGCGGCGGACTTTCGCCATCCGCCATCGAAAAACTCGCGGACGCTGATGCGTTCCGCTCGCTCGGGCTTGACCGCCGCGATGCGCTCTGGGCGGCGCGTGGGCTCAATCGCATGGGCGGCCAGGAAGACTTGCCATTATTCGCGCAAACCCAGATGCCCGCCGGGCAAACCGATTTCGCACTGCCGCCCATGAGCATCGGCGAACATGTCGTCGAAGATTATCGCACGCTGCGGCTCTCGCTGAAATCGCACCCTGCAGCACTGCTGCGCCAAGAGCTTAAAGCACGGGGCATCATTGCAGCTGACCAGCTCTGCGATCTCAAGAATGGCGCGCGTGCGCGTGTGGCCGGCCTGGTGCTGGTGCGTCAGCGCCCTGGCACTGCTTCAGGCGTCATCTTCATGACACTGCAAGACGAAACCCATATCGCCAATATCGTCGTATGGCCCAAAATATTCGAGCGCTTCCGCGCCGAAGTGCTGGGCGCGCGGCTCTGCATCGTCGAAGGCAAAGTGCAGAACGACAATCATGTCGTGCACGTCATCGCCGACCGGCTCATCGACGCCAGCCCCTTATTGGCAAAGCTCTCCGGCGAGAATTTTACGAACACCCCAGCCAATGCCGATGAAGTGCGCCGGCCTTGCGCACGAAGACATCCGCGCAACGTGCGTCACGATCTTACAGGCTCGGCGCACGCCGTCATGCCGAAAGGGCGGAATTTTCACTAAGCGCCGCCTGAATATCGAAAACGCAAAGATCGCCAAGGAGCAGGTTAGAGCAGAGCCGCCGCAAAGGAGGCGGCGCATATGCAACACCCTACGCGACAAGAGAAAATGGATTATGTGGCGGACATGGCCGAGCAGCTTGCCATGCTTTGCCAAAACGATGAACCGCTCATAGCCGCTATGCTCATGGACGCAGCTGATGCCGCGCGCGCGCAAAAGCGAGCTCGCAAGCGATAAGGCTTGGCGCAACGAGCCGCAGAAGGCGGCTCGCCGGCGAACGCCCCTCACCCCGCACCCCAAGCCCTTATTGCGGGGTTTTCTGGATCCGATTGTCTTGAGCCGCGCAAACGGGGGCCCTGGGTCCTCAGACTGTTTTGGAGCGCCCATGAACCAAAAAAATCCGCAAGCCATCGCACCGCACTTTGGCAATGGGGCCGATCGCGTAATCGGCGCGGCGATCGCGGCGCGGCGCAGCGAATTGGGCATGAGCCGCAAACATCTCGCGCAGGCGCTTGGCGTCTCCGAAGATCAAATCACACGGTTTGAGCGCGGCGCAGCGCGCGTGCCGGCGTCGGCGCTCATGCATCTGTCGCACGTGCTCGAAACCAGCGTGCGCGCGCTTCTGCCCGGTCATGGCGTCATCCCCGCCGCCACCGGCTATTCAAGCGGCGAATATCCATTGATCAACGAAATTATACATGCCGCGCTCGTGCTGGATGTGGAAGGACGCACGCGCCTCTTGGCCGCGGCCCGCGCGCTGCAACCGCAACATTCGGCCCATAAGCGCCAGCAAAAGTCGTAGACAAGATTTATCGACAAGCGCTGCGGAGTTTCGCGCGCGCGATTGTCTCCCTCTGAAGACCGCCAATCGGGGCGGCGCCGGGGGTAGCCATGAACATAGACAAGGGACGATCAACGGCGCGGAGATTGGCGGGGCGCGCTTCTTCACGCGCGCTCGCTGCGGCGCTCATTCCCCTCCTCCCAATGCTGGCGCCGCCGGCCGAAGCGCGCGACGCCCCCGCGCGCTCGGCCGCTCATTATGAGTTCGACATCCCCGCTCAATCGCTCGCCACGGCGCTCAGCGCCTATGCACGCATCACTGGCGCGCAAATCCTCTACGATTATGCGCGTCTGGCGCCGCTGCGCGCGCCCGCGCTCAATGGCGTCTATACGCGCGATGAAGCGCTGGCTCGCCTGCTTGCGCACAGCGGCTATGCCGCATCCGTCGCCGAGAACGGCATTGTCCGCTTGCAGGAGACCGCCCGCCCCCAGCCGATCCGCGCTGAACTGCAAGGCGAGGCGCCTTTCGCCGGTGCGCGCCCGTTCGACGAGGCGGCGCGCAATGGATTCGGCGAAACCGGAACGGCGGGCGGCCAGAGCGAAACCATCACCGTCACCGGCACGCAGATACGAGGCCAAGCGCCGGTCGGCGCCAATCTGATCACCCTCGACCGTGAAGCGATCGAAGCAAGCGGACTCGCCACCACCGAAGAATTGCTGCGCACGCTGCCGCAGAATTTCGGCGGCGGCTTTGCCCAGCATGTCTCTTTCCAAGGCGGCAATATTGGCGGCGGTTCAAGCGTCAATCTGCGCGGCCTGGGGCCGGATGCGACCTTGACCTTGGTCAACGGACGGCGTCTGCCGGTGATGGGCCTGCGCGGCAATTTCGCAGACATATCCTCCGTGCCCGTGAGCGCCATCGAACGCGTCGAAGTCCTGCCCGACAGCGCCTCGGCCATATACGGATCGGACGCGGTCGGCGGCGTCGTGAATTTTGTGCTTCGCCGCGACTTTGACGGATTGGAATTGGGCGCACGCTATGGCGGCGTCACCGAAGGCGATCTGCGCGAGACCCGCCTCACCGGGGCGGCCGGCCACGCATGGGGGCCGCTCACTCTCTTCGCAGCCTACGAATATTTCGACCGCACCGCACTCGCCATGGCCGACCGGGCCTATTTGGCCGACAGTGATCTGAGCGCTCTGGGCGGCGACAATTTCGATCTCTTGCGCTCGAACCCAACGACATTGATCGTGAGCGGCCTAGGCGTGTTCGCCGTGCCGTTCGGGCAGGACGGACGCAATCTCACCCAAGCGCAATTGCTCGCAGGCCAAACCCGCACCGCCAACGCCAATGAGGGCCTCGACGCCCTGCCCGACACCGAACAGCACGCCGTCTATCTTGGCGGCGAACTCGAGCTTGCGCCCACGCTCGCTTTGGTCGCCGACGCGCGTTTCGCCACGCGCGACTTCACCTCCGCCAACGCCCACAATTCTCAGCGCATCACCATCCCGGCCAGCAACGCCTTTCGCGCCGCCAACACTCTGTTTCCCGGCCGCACAGTGCAGGCCGATTATGATTTCTACCGCGATCTTGGACCGCGTCTCGAAATCGGCACAACCGAAACCACCGACCTTGCCCTCGCCTTGCGCTGGGACATTCTTGGGTCGTGGTCGCTCGAACCCCAGATCGCGTACGGGCGTGTCGTCAGCGACCATGAGCGACGCAACATGGTCAACACGCCCGCGCTAAACGCAGCGCTCGCCAGCGGCGACGTCAATACCGCGTTCAATCCGTTCGGCGACGGCGCCTTCACCGATGCGGCGACACTGGCGGCCATCCGCGGCTTCGCCCACAATGCGCTCTTATCGGAAACATGGAGCGTCGCCGTCAAAGCCGATGGCGACCTCTTCGCGCTGCCGGGCGGCATGGCGCGCCTCGCCGCAGGCGCTGATTACCGGCACGAATTTTTCCAGATCGTGGACACCACCCGCATCACCACACTCACGCCAGTAACCGCGAGCCAGAGCGAGAACGCCCGTAATGTCGAGGCTGCGTTCGTGGAGCTGCTTATTCCGATATTCGGCGAAAACTTTTCTGCGCCGGTCGGTGACAGCCTGGACCTCTCGCTCGCGGCGCGTATCGAGCGCTATAGCGATTTTGGCGATACCGCCAATCCGAAGATCGGGATTGATTGGGGCCTAACCGATGCGCTGCATTTGCGCGCGTCGTGGGGCGAATCCTTTCGCGCTCCCAACCTTGCCGATCTCGACCCCGACGGCTCTTTGGCCCGCCGGCAAGTGCGCGGACTCAATATCGCCGACACCGGCGCGGCGAGCGGGCGCTCGAACATCATCCTTATTTTGGGCGCCAATCCCGATCTTCGAGAGCAAACCGCGGAAAGCTGGTCAGCAGGCCTTTCCTATGCACCGCCCGCCTCAGGCATGCGTTTCGACCTCAATTATTTCGATGTGCGCTTCTCCGATCGGATCGCCAGCATCACCAACGTCGCCGCCGCGCTCAATCCCAGTTCCGAATTCGCCTCCTTGATCGACCGCACGCCCGATCCTGCGCGCGTGGCCGCTCTGCTCAGCGAAGCCGCCGCGCGCGGCACAAGCGGCGGCTTCAGCGCCGCGGACATTTCCGTCATTGTCGACGCGCGCTCAACGAACCTCGCCGTCACCGACGTGCGCGGCATGGATGTGCACGCGGCCTACGGCTTTGATCTCGGCGGCGGCGAACTCAATCTGCAAGCAAACGCCACCTATCTTTTTGAATTCCTGCGCGCCGCATCGCCCGCGGCAAGCGCGCTCGATGTTGCTGGCACGATCGGCAATCCGGTCGATTGGCGCGCGCGTTTGGGCGCCAGTTGGCGCGCAGGCCGCTACAATCTTTCCGCCTTCGCCAATTATACTGGCGGCTTTGACGACAATCTCAGCACGCCGGCCCGCAGCGTTGACGCTTGGACCACAATCGACCTGCATGCCGGCTTGGAGCTTGGCGAGGCCCGCAACGCCAGCCTTTCACTGTCAGTGATCAATATCTTCGACGAGGATCCGCCGTTCGCGAACAATGCAGCCGGATTTGGCTATGATCCCGCCAATGCCGATCCACTCGGCCGCTTCGTCGCGCTTGAACTCACGACCCGGTTCTAAGCTTGATCGGCATCCTCGCCGCACTCGCCTTGTCTTGCAGCGCCCCGGCCATGCCGGCAGCCCGCGCCGTGGACGCAGACGCGCTGCTCACATTGCGCGACCTCTCAGGCTTGAGTCTGTCGCCCGACCGCAGGCTCGCGGCCTTTCAAGTGCAACAGGCCGATCCCGAGAGCGATGCCCATCGGTCAAGCTGGTGCGTTCTCGACATCGCAAGCGGCCGCGTGCGAGCGATCGGCGATGGCGGCGCCATGATCATGCCAGTCATTGCCGGGGGACGGCGCACCGGCATGTGGTCGACCCTCGCCGCGCGCTGGGCCCCTGATGGGGAGGCCTTCGCCGTGCTGGCCGAACGCGCGGGCCAGGTGCAAATTGAAGCGTGCGTGCTGAGGCGCCATCGCTGCCGGCGTGTCACGCGCGCGGCGGGCGACATCGAAGATTTCGTCTGGAGCGCGGACGGGCGGGGCTTCATCTTTCAAGCGGGACCTTCCCGGAGCGTGCGCGCGGCGCGCGATGCCCAGGAAGGCGCACGCGGCTATCGTTTCGACGAGCGCTTCGATGTGTTCTACAGTTTCGCGCCGATCCGGGCACCGGAATTGGCGCGCCCGGCCCTTGCCTATGCCGATGCCCGCAGCGGCCAAGAGCGGCCCGCACGGCCCGATGAAATCGCGGATTTTCTCGCAAACCGGCGGTCGCCAATTTCGACCGCCATGGGCGCCGCGCGCACGCAGACGCTCTATGCCACGGCGCCAATCGCACGACCCGTTTCGCTTTCAGACCGCGACGTGCGCGATTTCACCCTTTCACGCCAGGGCGCTCTGGCCTGGAGCGAACCAGCTCACGCAGAGCAAGCCGGCAGCGCTCCGCCTCTTGCGCTCTATGCCTTGCCTGCGCCAACGCCCAGCGAACCGCATGCCTTATACGCGGCGCCGCGCATCAGACGTTGCGCCGCCGCTGCGTGCGAAGGCGAGATCGCCGAAATGCATTGGACCCCGGACGGGCGCTCGGTGCTGTTTGTGCGCCGAGAAGGCCGGGGCAGAAGCGAGCATGGATTGTATCTGTGGGATGTCGCTGCGAATGATGTGGCGACCATCTGGCGTGGACCGGCCAGCATGCGCGTGTGCACCCCGCGCGCTGACGAGGCGATATGCTTCTATGAGGATGCAACGCAGCCGCGCGTCATCGCAGCTTTCGATTATGCCACGGGCGCCCAACGCATCCTCTTCAATCCAAACCCGCACCTGCCTCATGCGGCGTTCGTCGATGCGACTAAGCACGAATGGCGCAGCCCGCTTGGCGACGATGTCTTCGGTTATGTCCTGACCCCGCCCGGACGCGGCCCCGGCCCCTTTCCACTCATCGTCGTGCAATACCGCGCGTCCGGCTTTCTGCGCGGCGGCGTCGGCGATGAATATCCGATCCAGGCTTTTGCACGGGCAGGATTTGCCGTGCTGGCGCTTGAACGTCCCGATCCTGTCGATCTGCGCGCACGGCTACGCAGCAGCGCGGAAATCGACCGGCGCGAATGGGAAAATTTATCCGAACGGCGCCGAACGCTCGCCGCCCTCACCTCCGGCATCGATCTTCTGGTCGCAGAAGGCATCGCCGACCCCGAGCGCGTCGGGATTACTGGATTGAGCGATGGCGCCGAAACCGCCGTGTTCGCGCTCATTCATTGCGATTGCATCGCCGCGGCCGCCATCAGCGGCGGCGTGCACGATCCAATCTCGCGCTATTTCACATCCGACGCCAATCGCGCGGTCATGCAAGCAAACGGACGCGGCGCACCGGGAACGCCGCAGGGCGTGCTTTGGGACGACCTCTCTTTGGCGTTGAACGCCGGGCGCGTGCGCGCGCCAATCTTGGCCCAGGTCGCCGACCGCGAACTGGTCTTTATGCTGCAGAGCCAGCGCGCATTCGCCGACCGAGGCTTGCCGCTCGATCTTTATGTGTTTCCGAACGAGCATCATGTGAAATGGCGCCCGCGTCACCGCGCGGCGATCTATCGGCGCACTCTGCAATGGTTCGCGTTCTGGCTGCTTGGCGAACGCGACCCCGATCCCGTGACAGACGGGCAATACGAACGCTGGGAAGCCTGGCGCGCCGAGCCGCCCTGATCGCCCCGTTTCATTTGCAACCGACTCCCCAAAAAAGGCAGAACGAGAACAATTCAGGAAAAGCAGCTGGCACGCGCGATCGCAAGTAGTTGCTCGACGTGAGCCGCAACCAGTGGCAATGACGAGGACGGGAGGGATCTGCAATGCCTGTCGCCGCAACCGTCAACGGCCAAGCCGTCGCTTTCGAGAGCGAGACTGACACGCCTCTGCTATGGGCGCTCCGGGAAGAATTAGGCCTCACCGGCGCCAAATTTGGCTGCGGCGTCTCGGCCTGCGGCGCCTGCACCATTCATGTCGACGGCCGCACTGTTCGCTCGTGCGTTTTCCCGGTCAGCCAGGCTGCGGGAAAAACCATCACGACGATTGAGGGCCTCAAGTCCAACGAGGGTGAATTGCACCCTGTTCAACAGGCATGGATCGAGGCGCAAGTCCCACAATGCGGCTATTGCCAGTCCGGTCAGATCATGGCGGCGGTCGATTTGATCGCCCGCCTGGGCAAACCGACGCCCGCGCAAATCGATGAAGCAATGACCAATATCTGCCGGTGCGGCACCTATCCCCGCATTCGCGCGGCGATCCTGAGAGCGACGGATCAAGCTGCGGAGTAAGCGCCCGTGAAAATCAAACGCAGATATTTCCTTCTTGGCGCCGTGGCCGTCGCTGGCGCCGGCGTGTTCGGCGTCAAATGGGCCGATGGCGATGCGCAACGCCGCGCCATGGCGACGACGATCGGCGACGGCGAAGCCGGTTTTACGCCATGGCTGAAAATCGCCTCCGACGATGTCGTCACCATCTATTCGCCAACGATTGATTTCGGACAGGGCTCGCACACGGCGCTTGCGCAGATGGCCGCTGAGGAACTCGACGCCGATTGGACAAAAGTGCGCGTGGAGCAAGCGCCCGCCCTGCCGGGCTTTGCAAACGCCGCGATCATACAAGGCTTCGCCAATGAAGCCGGCGGCCTGGGCGACAAAATCCCAAAATCTTTGCTCTCTCTTGTGGCCCGCTCCATGCCGATGCAGCTGACCGGCGGATCGTCGTCGATCCGCTATGTGGGCCAAATCCTCATGCGCAAGACGGGCGCCGCCGCGCGTTATGTCCTACTTGAGGAAGCCGCCGCACAATTGAACGCGCCGGTGTCAGAACTGACCACCGCCGACAATATAGTGACCCACGCGGCGAGCGGCCGCTCCTTGCGCTATGGCGAAATCGCGGCAGCGGCCGCGGAGCGCTCATTGCCGAACACGCCCACGCTCAAAGAACCCGCCGCGTATCGCCTGATCGGCCAACCGGTCGCGCGCCTCGATATCCCCTCGAAGGTGGACGGTTCGGCGCAATATGGCATCGACGTCTCGCTGCCCGGCATGCGCGTCGCCACCATCATGATGGCGCCCGTGCGCGAGGGGCGCCTGGAATCAGTTGATGAGCAACCGGCCCTCGCCGTCCCCGGCGTCGAAAAGGTCGTACAACAAGACGACGCCGTGATCGTCGTTGCGCGCGGCTATTGGCAGGCGCTCAAGGGATTGCGCTCGCTTTCACCGCGCTTCTCCGACGCCGGTCATGCGGCGCTGAACTCGCCCGCGATTTATGAAGCACAAGATCAATTGCGCGAAGCCGGCAATGCCACCAACAGCGCCGGATCGGGCGATGTCGACGTCCACTTCGATGCGCCGGACGCGCAAATCGTCGAGGCCCAATACCGGGTGCCCTTTGTTCACCATGCGATGATGGAGCCGTTCGCGATGACGGCGCATCACCAAGACGGCAAGCTCGAAATCTGGGTCGGGATGCAAGACCCGCTGTCTGTGCGCAAGATAGCCGCCGAGGCAGCGGGACTTTCACCGGATGATGTCACCGTGCACCCGCTGATTATGGGCGGCGGCTTTGGCCGGCGCTTCCCGCAAAGCTGCCAGATCATCGCGCAATCCGCTCGTCTCGCCATGGAATGCCCTTGGCCGGTAAAACTGATTTGGAGCCGCGAGGAAGAGGTGCGCCACGGCGCCTATCGGTGCCAGTCTTCAGCGCATCTGAAGGCGGCGATCGGCGCCGACGGCGCCATCGCCGCTTGGCGCACCGATTATGTCCAACGCGACAACGCCGAAATGGAATGTCCCTTCAACTACGCCGTCCCCGCCACGTCGCGCCGGCACTTCACCTATACCACCAATCAGGACGATGGCCCGCTGCGTTCCGTCAATTCGACCCAGATGGGCTTCTATAATGAAAGCTTCATCGACGAACTCGCGCACGCTGCCGGCCAGGACCCTTACGCGTTCCGCCGAGCCCATCTGGCCGACGGGTCGCGTCACCAGCGCGTGCTGGACGAATTGGCGCGGCGTAGCGGATGGCAATCAACGCCCGCGCCTGGCGTCGGTCGCGGCATGGCGCTCGTTGAATCCTTCGGCACTATTGTAGGACAAGTGGTGGAAGCCTCCGTCGATGAAGGCGGCCAACCGCACGTGCACAAAGTTACGGCCGTGGTTGATTGCGGCTCGGTTGTGAACCCGCTGAACGCGGAAGCACAGATCCAGGGCGGCATCATCATGTCGCTCTCCATCGCCTTGGGCGAAGAGATCACGCTGGAGAACGGCGCGGTGGTGCAATCAAACTTTGGCGACTATCCAATCCTCAAACTGGCCGATACCCCGCCCCTCATTGACGTGCACTTCCTTCAAAGCGATGCGGCCATGGGCGGACTTGGCGAACCCGGCGTGCCCCCTGCGGCGCCCGCGCTCGCAAATGCTATCTTCGCGGCGACAGGAAAACGCATTCGCACCCTGCCAATCCGAGATCAGGCCCGGGCTTTGGAAGCTTGAGAACAAACTGAGCAAAATGCGATCTCGCGGATCGCGGCTGTCAACGTCGCTCAATGTCTGCTTCTTGATGGCGCGAATGCACTCACGCTGCGCCAGAAGTAGCGTCTAGGCCAAGCGCGGCGGCAAGACGCTGGATCTGTTCGCTCTCGATCCAAACCGCGCGTATGCCCTGCCCAGGCGGACGAAAAAGCCTGATGCGCGCACCCTCATCACGGCCCTTCACCCAAGCGATGGCATCGGCCAACGACCACACATCCGTCGGCGCGCCGGCGCCTGCCACCCAGATCGTCACCACATCCGCTTCCGCGAGCAGATCGATGTCGGGAATCATTGCCGGTGCCATAGGCTAAGCCTTGGCGTCAGCGATTGCGCAAACGTTAACGCGCCTCGCGCCCTGGCGTCGCGCTGGCTTCGGGCGATTGCGGCGCTTTACGCCATGAGCGCAACCAGGCTTCGATGCTGAAAACGCCCATAAGACGGGGCAGATTGACCCCCGTGCGCATCAATTCGGCCTCACCCAGCATGCGCGTGAAAACGTCGGGAACCACCATGCCCGCTTCAGCAAGCGCGCCGCCGGCAAGATAGTCCCGCAAGAAGCCTCTGTGACGCAATACAATGTGCGCAAGATAGGAATTGGTCCGCCCCTTAGAGCCGCGCCTCAGAATTTGCGGCGCTATGCGATGCGCGAAAGCAGCGCGCGCAAGTCCACGATCAAGGCCTGGCGGAGCAAGCGCGTAGCTTGGCATGCGCAAGCACGCCTCAAGCACGGGCTGCGCGACGAGCGGATAGACATAATCTGCATGCGGGCGATGGTCGAAATAATTGATCCTGTCTTCAATCGCGCGCATATGCAAACACTTGCCGACCCCCAACGACGAAAGGGCGGCGCTACGCACATCGGTTTCATCGCCCGTTTGCGCCAAGGCGCGCGCCTTCTCCGATATGAACTCTGGCGCCGACGTCTGCAGCGTTTCACCAGGACGGGCCGCAGCGGCTATCGCGCGGCGCACGCTCTGCAAAAAAGGCGCGCCAGTCTGACGTGCATGCGACCAGCACAGGCGCCAAAAGTACGCTCCTACGCCATGATGGCGGGCCCAATCGGCCGCGCGTTCCCAGCCTTGATTGCGAAAGAAAACGTTGTCTCCGCCCCGTCCGGAAAAATAGGCGCCAATCTTGGCGCTTTGCGCAAACGCAGCTTCACACGCTGCGGTCTCGCCATCGGCCAACCAGAGCGGAGGATTGAGCGCGGGCGCGATATGAGACGCGCGCTCCAGGTCGACCGTTTCGGGCCTGCGCAGAAATTCATGCAGCTCAACATGAGCATGTGCGGCGGCAGCGCGCGCGTAAAGCCGTTCATCGCCATCTGCCGAAGCGGTCGCGAAGTTTATGCATTGGAGATCGATGCGCCCATTCAAACAGGCAAGTACGATGCTGGAATCGAGCCCGCCAGAGAGGCGCACGGCCCCGGCGTCGAACATTCCCGCCCAAGCGGCGCAAGCATCTTCAACCGCCCCGCCCAGTGTGGCGCGCAATTTGACCGCATCACCTTCAAGCACATCTTGCGCTACAAGGGCGGGACGCCAAGGGCGCGATACGCTGCGCCGTCCCTGGCCAATGCGGGCAAGTGCGCCCGGCGGCAGTTCTTCAATGCTTTCTATGCCAGTGCGTATCGAAACAAGCCGCGGATTGTGCAATCGCCGTGCGACATAGGCCCAGTCGATGTTCCGCGCTGGGAGATTAAGCGCTGTGACATCTTCGGGATGTGAAAAGAAAGCAAAGGCCCAGCCGCGCTGCGCCATGTAACAGGGCAACGCGCCAGACGGATCGCGGGCGACATAGACGCAGGCATTGTCCGCATCGACGGCAAACAGCACGTATCGGCCCCACACGGATGTAAATGCGCGCGCTCCTGCCGACTCAAGTACGGCGCGAACGTCCACATCGCCGGTCCTTGCCGCGCGCGCCCCGCAAAACACCGCGCCGAGAAAAAGCGCTTTAGCACCAAGATCGAGCCCCGCCTCAGCGCGGCTAGCATGCGGGCGCTCCAGGACGAAAAGCCCCGGACCTTCCCATCTGCGCACCCATTCAGAATGGGCCAGCGAGGCCGACGCAATGAGCGCTTCGGCATCGGCGACAGCATGCCCCGCGCGCGCGTTCCAGACGATGGCGATGAAGCGATTCACTTACGCGACCATGATCGGCGTGAACGCGCGCACATGGTCGAGGCTGTCATTGAGCACGCGGCGTCCAAGTTGCATCCAGCAGTGCGCCGCGAACGGCGCGCCAGAAACACCGAATATCCAATCGACATCGGCGCCGTCAGCACCAAGAAACCATGAGAGCGCCAGCGCTTCTCTCAGACATGCGTCGTGTCCGCCCGTAAGCGGACGCACAGCGGCAAAGCAGGCCGCGCGCGCTTCAACACGTGGCCAATCAGCCTCGCGCGCTTTTTGCCGCGCGCGCCAGCGCCCTCTCGCCGTGATGATCTCAAAGAGAGGCTGGCGTTTCAGCCGCGCCGTCGCCCGGACCCGTGCCCAGAGCGCCGCACCTATGTCAGCGACCCCAACGCTATGGGCTGGACCAAGCTCCTCGGCGGCGCTTGGCGCCCGCGTGAATGCGATCGTTTTGCCTGCGGCAAGATCAAGCAGGCCCTCGCGGACCAAGCGCGCTTCAACCTCAGGGTCCAGCGCACCGCCATAGCGTGCGCATTCGGCGAAAGCGCGCGCCTTGATGCGGGGCAGCGCGACATAGCGATCTCGCTTCAAATCCAGGAATATTGCGGCGCCGTCCGCCTCGGCTGCAAACACGTGTTCGGGCAAGAAGGCGCTCATGTGCAGGCCCCAATGCGGCGGCGCGCGAATGCGCGCCGCCAGTTGGTGTCAAATCAGCGGGTCTTGTTCTTCCAGTTGCTCCTGGACCCCGCCCTTGGTGTCCAGCGAAACCGAGCCCAACTCGATCACGGCGTCTTCGTGTTCACGATTGTCAGTTTCACGCATGTCATCCTCCATTCGGTCAGCTTCGTGCCGACCGCTGCGTAGTCTGCGCGCAACCCCGCCGATTTTGGCGATTATCGCGATGAAGATTTGTTTCGAAATCTGCGCCTATTCGCCGTTCGAAGGCAGTGCGAGAGCGTGCGCGGCGGCGCGGATAAGTGCTGCATGCTCAGCGCGCCTTAGAAAATAGCGTTTCAGGCGCCGATGAGCGAATCTTCCCTTGGCCCAGGCTCCGGCCTCGACCACTCTGTAAAAGTCAGACAGGAACTGGAGTTCATCGTCTGAGAACGACTCCCCCTGCCACACTT
>JAUIJZ010000151.1 GCA_030430715.1 Alphaproteobacteria bacterium | reverse complement strand
TTGTCATTTCACGCTTTTCGGATCGTGTGGATTTCTACGACCGGCTCAACAAGCGTGTCGTCAATATCGTGCCGATGCCGAACCTGCTCGATATCGTGAAATGGTGCGACGACACCACGCAAACAGTCGGCGTGTATCCGGAGGCCTTGCGGGAGAAGTTGCTCGATCCGCTGTCGCTTGCGGGCGCGCAGCGTCTGGTTTCGCTCAGCGGCGGCGAAGCAATGCAGATTTTTCAAGACATGAACACGTTGCCTCCGGGCATGCCGCATGACGGCATCGAGCCCATGCGGCGCAGCGTGCGCTGGGTGATTGATCACCGTGCGCGCGATGCGGCCGCGCCCGCCAGAATTGCTGCGGAATAGAGAGCGAAAAGCGCTAGCGGAGGAACAGACAAATGCGGGACAAGCCGCTTGAAGGAAAAGTCGCGCTGGTAACGGGCTCGGGGCGTGGAATAGGCCGCGCCATTGCGCTTCGCCTAGCCGCCGATGGCGCAACGATCATCGCGCACTATGCTCACAGTAAGGCTGGCGTTGAGGAAACGGTGCGTGAGATCGAAGCGGCGGGCGGGCGTGCCGTTGCTTATCAAGCGGACATTTCCAAGCGCGCAGAGGTGATCGCTCTGTTCGAGAACATCGACCGCGATCCGGGGCGCATTGACATTGTCGTCAACAATTCCGGCGTTAGCGGTGCAGGTGCGCTCGGCGATCTCAAAGACGAGGATGTAGACGCGATATTCGGCATCAACATGTTCGGGCCGCTTTATATCGCGAGCGAAGCTGCCAAGCGTCTGCCGGATGGGGGCAGGATCATCAATTTCAGCTCCACGCTGGGGAAGTATCCGGTGGGAGGCTCCGGCTTGTATTCGGCGGCCAAGCGCGCCGTCGAAAGTTTCACGGAAAGTTGGGCGCGCGAGTTGGGTGCGCGCAACATAACGGTGAACACTGTCATTCCTGGCGCTACCAGTCCTGGTATGATGGACGGCTCTCCGCAGTATCGCGCCTTCTTTGAAAATGCCTCGCCATTCAAACGTATTGGCCATTCAAGCGAGATCGCCGCAGTAGTCGCGTTTCTTGCGTCGCCGGAGGCAAGCTGGGTTTCGGGGACGTCTATCATGGCCAATGGCGCGGCGAACACGTGAGCGGCGCCAGTCGCGGCGCGCTAGCGGCGGCGATCGCGGCGCGCGAGGCGGAAATCCTCGGCAAGCCGCAGCGGATCGCGCCTTTGCCGTTAGATGAAGTGAGCGCCGAAGCTTGGGATGCTCTGAACGCGTTTCGCGGCCTTATGGGGCTTGGGCCCGCCACAGACTTGCCGGGCTTTAGCCGCACGCTGCTCAAGCATCCGGAAATATTCAAACGCCGGCTTGAACTGGGCGCGACCTTTTTTGGCGGGACGCTGCCCGCACGCGAGCGCGAACTCGCCATTTTACGCATTGGCTGGTTGACGAGAGCGCCGTTCGAGTGGGGCGAACACGTCGATATCGCACGGCGCTGCGGGGTTGGCGGCGAAGAGATTGAGCGAGTCATCGTGGGCTCAGTGGCGGACGGTTGGTCCGCACATGAAGCGGCCATTCTTAGCGCTGTGGAAGAGATGCTCGCCAACCAGACGGTTTCCGATGAAACCTGGGCGGTTCTCGCGCAGTCCTGGAGTGAGCAGCAACTGATCGAATTCCCAATGCTCGTCGGCCACTATATTGGCGCAGCAATCATGCAAAACGTTCTGCGCATTCGATTGGAAGACGGAAACACAGGATTGGCGCGTCGCTAATAGTGAAGGGAAAACATATGAAGCATATAAACATTCTCGTCGCCTGTGCGTGCATGTGGCTTTCGTCGCTTACGCTTGCGCATGCGCAAACAGCGCCAACGACCTTGCCTGCGCTGGCGGCGGTGAAAGTTGATGTGACGGATCTTGATCGCAGCGAGCGCTTTTATCGCGAGGTGTTCGGCCTCGCAGAAGCGCAGCGCTATGGCCATGAGCGCGTGTTCTCGCTGCCAGGCGCGGGCGCGCCGCGCATCACGCTTGTCCAAGTTGAGAGCGCGAATGGCGGTGGCAGTTTGGCGATTATTGTTGCCGATATCGACGCTGTTATTAACGCGACAGGTCCCGCTGGCGGGCGCGTGACGCGTGAGCCGCAAGAGATGAATATGGGTGGCCGGGCGCGTATCGGCTTTATCCAGGACCCTGACGGTGTCGACATCGAGTTGATAGAGATTGTCGCCGCCGCCAGCGAGTGACGCCGAGAGCCGCCGCTTGCGCCGGGCGGAGGCTATATTTATTCGCGGCCGTCCCAATGACGCCGACTGCGGAAGGGGTGCGTATTGTTGGCGGCGGCGGACAAAATCGACGTTCTGATCGCGGGTGGCGGAAATGCTGCGTTGTGCGCCGCGATTGCCGCTCGGCGTGCGGGTGCAAGCGTCCACGTCGTTGAAGCGGCGCCGAAATTCTATCGCGGCGGCAATACGCGGCACACTCGCAATATGCGTTGTGCGCATGACAGCGCGACCGCCTGGCTGACCGGACCGTACGACGAAGATGAATATTGGCGCGATCTACTTGAAGTCACCCAAGGCCGGACGGACGAGTCGCTTGCCCGCCTCATGATTGCGGAGTCAAAGCCGATGCTGGATTGGATTCAGCAGCAGGGCGTACGCTTCCAGCCGTCTCTCGGCGGCACGCTCAGCCTCGGCCGGACGAATTCTTTTTTTCTCGGCGGCGGGCGCGCGATGCTGAACGCGCTCTATCGCACCGCGCTGCGGCTTGGCGTGACCGTGGAGTATGATGCGGAGATCGTTGATTGCGAAATCTCGGGCGACAGATTCTGCGGAGCCATAGTGAGGCGAGCCGCCGGTCTCGGCGAGATTTCCGCGCGTACGTTTATCGCCGCCAGCGGTGGGTTTGAGGCCAATCTCGATTGGCTTGAGCAATCGTGGGGGGCTGCGGCGCAAAATTTCCTGATCCGCGGCACGCCCTATAATCGCGGCAGCTTGCTTAAATGCCTGATCGAGAAGGGCGTTCAGACGATCGGTGACGCGCGTCAATGCCATGCGGTCGCCATCGACGCCCGCGCGCCCAAGTTTGACGGCGGCATCATTACGCGGCTCGATTGCGTGGTGTTCGGCATCGTCGTCAACAAGCACGCGCAACGCTTCTACGATGAGGGAGAGGATTTTTGGCCGAAGCGCTATGCGATCTGGGGCCGCCTCGTGGCGGACCAGCCCGATCAAATCGCTTATATCGTGTTTGATGCGCCGTCTCTGCCGCTGTTCATGCCTTCGCTTTATCCGCCGATTGTTGCGTCGTCGGTGGCGGACTTGGCTGAGCGGCTCGGGCTTGACGCCGCCGCGCTTGGCCGCACGGTTTCGCAGTTCAACGCCGCGGTGCAGCCGGGCTGCTTCGACCACGCCGTGCGCGATGGTTGCCGCACAGAAGGGCTGACGCCGGAAAAATCGAACTGGGCGCGCCGTATCGAGACGCCGCCGTTCTACGCATATCCGGTGCGTCCAGGCATCACCTTCACCTATCTCGGCACGCGCGTCGATGAACGCGCGCGCATCATGATGTCGGATGGCAAACCCTCTGCGAACATGTACGCTGCGGGCGAGATCATGGCCGGTAATGTGCTCGGCAAGGGCTATGCAGCCGGAATCGGCATGGCGATCGGCAGCGTGTTCGGAAAAATCGCAGGCGAGGAGGCCGCCGCTCATGTCCGGCACTGAGATACTGGGCGAAGCCGAGCGGTTGATGACGGTTTGCAATTCCTGCCGCTATTGCGAGGGGCTGTGCGCCGTATTCCCGGCCATGGAGATGCGGCGTGAGTTTGCCGAGGGCGACCTCAATTACCTCGCGAATCTCTGTCATGCGTGTGGCGCGTGTTACGATGATTGCCAATTCACGCCACCGCACGAATTTGCCGTGAACGTGCCGCAAACGCTGGCGCAGCTGCGGCGCCAATCCTGGGAGCGGTATGCTTGGCCCGCGGCGCTTGCGCCGTTGTTTCGACGGAACGGCATTGCGGTTGCGCTTCTTGCCGCGTTGAGCGTGACCCTGTTCCTCATCGGCTTCGCCATCTATCGCGAGCCGGAATTCTTGTTTGCGCAGCATGTCGGCCCTGGCGCGTTTTATCGCGTGATGCCGCATGAGATCATGGTGGCGCTGTTTGGCGGCGTGACGATATTCGCTGTTGCATCGCTGATGTTCAGCCTTCGGGCGTTCTGGCGTGACGTCGATCGGGATATGCCGCTTCACGTGGATGCGGTTTCGTTATGGCAAGGCGTACGCGATGCGATGACGCTCCGCTATCTTGATGGCGGTGGCGTTGGCTGCATGAATGAGGACGAAGAGCCGCGCGATAGCCGCCGCATATTTCATCA
>JAUIJZ010000042.1 GCA_030430715.1 Alphaproteobacteria bacterium | reverse complement strand
ACATGGCCCGCCACCAAATGGCGGAAGCTTTCGCGGTGCCGGTCGACGCAGAACGTATCGGAAAGCGTCAGCGCGACTTGGCGGCCCGCCGCGCGTGCGATCTCCGCCGCGTGCACGAAGGCGGCCTTGGCCTCGTCGCGGTCGAACAAATAGCCTTCCAGGAACAGCAAACCGCCGGCGCGGATCAGATCGGCGTCCACATCTTCCGGCGACAAAAGCGTGGAAGCGCCGAGATAGGTGTTCATCGATCGATGCCCGTCCGGCGTCACGGCGATCAGGCAGCGTGCGGTGCCGGGCGGCAGCGGCCGCGGCGGCGTGTTGAACGCCACGCCCGCGGCGCGGAATTCGGAGGTAAAGCGCTCTCCTAGAGCATCAGCGGCGACCTTGCCGATATAGCCAGTCTTGCCGCCAAAACTGGCGATGCCCGTGACCGTATTGCCGGCCGAGCCACCAGCTGCGGTGACGGCGTCAGCGCCGAAAGCAGCGGTCAGATGATCGGCCCGCGCCTCGTCGATCAAGGTCATCGCCGATTTGGTGATGGCTTCGTCGGCAAGAAAAGAATCCGGGACCGTTTTCAGCACATCGACGATTGCATTGCCGACGGCGACGACATCATAGGTCGGAGAAGTCATGAATCAGCCTTAAGCGGGAAAGCGGGGTTTAAAGCCTGCGCAGCCCGCACTTGCAAGCATTGCCGGGCGCTGATTCGGGAGGCATGATTCCAAAATGCGTCTCATTGCATCCATTTCCGCGCTGTTCTTGCTGGCTGCTTGCGCGACTGCGCCACAAGCGGTCGCACCCGCGCCTACCCGGCCTGCGCCGGCTTCGCCGCGCACGGCGCAAATGCTGGCTCTGGCCGGCGGCGCTTCAGCGCCCACGCAGATCGAGATCGAGCGCGCGTTTGGTCCGGCGGACATTACCCGTCAGGATGGTGCGGGCGCCGCGCTGACCTATCGCTATGAGACATGTGCGCTGCTGCTGCTGTTCAGCGCCGATGGGCGCAATGCGATGCGTTTGGCCGAGGCGCATCCGAGCGCCCGCCGTGCTGGCAGCGCGCCGCCCAGCCTCGATCAATGCGCGGCTGAGGCTGCGGCGCGCCGCGGCTAAGCGTCAGCGCTTTTTCGTCTTTGCGGTTTTTTTCGCCGGTAGGCCGACGCGCGTCTTGTCGCGATAAAGGCAGAGGTCGGCGATCACGCAGCGCGGGCAGGCGGGGCGGCGGGCGATGCAGGTATAGCGTCCGTGCAGGATCAGCCAATGATGCGCGCCATGCAGATATTTGGCGGGCGTGATCTTCATCAGCTGCGCCTCTACCTCATTCGGCGTTTTGCCATCAGCAAGGCCGGTGCGGTTGGCGACGCGGAAGACGTGGGTATCGACAGCGATCGTGCCTTCGCCGAACACCTCCATCAGCACCACATTCGCGGTTTTTCGCCCGACACCCGGCAACGCCTCGAGTGCTTCCCGCACGCTTGGAACCTGGCCGTCATGCTGATCGATCAGCGCCTGCGAGAGCGCAATCACATTCTTGGCTTTGTTGCGCCAAAGGCCGATGGTTTTGATGTGTTCGGCAAGCCCGGCCTCACCGAGTGCAAGCATCTTTGCTGGCGTATCGACGTGTTTGAACAATGCTTCGGTTGCGCGATTGACGCCCTTATCCGTCGCCTGCGCAGAAAGCACGACAGCGACCAGCAGGGTGAACGGATTGGTGTATTCAAGCTCCGTGCGCGGATCGGGGCGGATGTCCGCCAGCCGTGCATAAAGTTCATCCGCTTTGGCTTTGGTCAGGCGCTTTGCCATGTCCTCCCCTTGGCGACCGTGCGCCCGACGCTAATTTACAAGCGATGGCCGCGAAATGGGAACGTGCTCCCGCGCCGCCGCCCATGGCGGGCGCCTTGTTCATGAATGCAGTGCTGCGTCCGCACCGCAGCCTCAGCCTTGCCGCGTTCAAACTGATGCTGGTTGTGGTGATCGCGGTCAATGTCGCGGTGGCTGCAGTGTTCATTGCACAGGGTGCGTTTCCGGTAGCGGGCTTTCTGGGGCTCGACGTGCTGGCGCTTTGGTTGGCCTTTCGCTGGAATTATCGCGACGCGCGGCGTGAGGAGCATGTGCGCGTCAGCGCCGGACAGGTGCATGTCGCCAGCATCGATGCGGATGGGCGCTCGCAGCACTGGGTGCTCAATCCTCTTTGGGCGCGCGTCGCAACGGATGGGCGCGGCGTGTTGATCCGCGCCGGCGCGGATCAAATGCGGGTCGGTCATTTCCTGGCGCCCGAGGAATGTCAAAGCTTTGCGGCGGCTTTGAATGCAGCGCTCTATCGGGCGCGGCGCGGTGGCTAGCTCGCTGGCGGGGCGAATGGTTCCTCAACGCCGGCCGTCACCGCATCGGTTTCGCCGCGCGACACGACGGACGCCACAACAAGATCGCCCGTCACATTGAGCGTGGTGCGGCACATGTCGAGGAAACGATCCACCCCGAGCACCAAGCCAATGCCTTCAGGCGGCACGCCGACCATGACGAGGATCATGGCGATCACCGGCAGCGAACCGGCGGGCACCCCTGCCGTGCCGATGCCGCCAAGAATGCACACCAGCATAACGATGACTTGCTGGCCGATACTGAGATCGATGCCGAAAAATTGCGCGAGGAATAGAACGGTGACGCCTTCAAATAGGGCCGTGCCGTTCTGATTGGCTGTCGCTCCGACCGTGAGCACAAAGCGCGCGATCTTGCGCGGTAGTTTGAGCTCTGTCTCCGCGGCGCGCAGAGATACGGGCAGCGTTGCGTTCGATGACGCCGTCGAGAAAGCTACCACCATGGGCTCGCGCACCTGCGCGAAGAAAGCTACCGGCGAACGGCCCGCGAACATCCAGATGCACAACGGATAGATGACGAACATGTGCACGGCCATCGCGCCGACCGCGACGCCGACAAACGCCGCAAGCCGCACCAGCAATTCCCAACCGAACAGCGCTGCTAAGTTGAACATCAAGCAGGCAATGGCGATGGGCGCCAGTTTGATGACGAGCGTGATGAGCTTCATCATCACTTCAAACAGCCCGGTGATCACGCCCTGCAAATGATCCGTGACTTGGTCCTTCACCAGCACGAGGCCGATGCCGAACAGCAGCGCGAACACCATTACCGGAAGAACGAGATTGTCCGACGCGGCGGCGAAGACGTTTGAAGGAATGAGATCGAGGAAGAATTGGCCCAGCTGCACGCTTTCAGGCGCATTGGCGATGATGCCCTCGGCGCCGGCGGCGCTTTCGGCCAGCAGGCGCTGCGCCAATTCCGGATCGACGCCGTCTCCGGGTCGGAACATGTTCACGGCGCCAAGGCCGATCAGCACCGCGATGGTGGAAATCACCACTGTCATCAGCAGTGTTTTCCAGCCTACGCGCCCGAGCGCGCTCAGATCCCCCATTTCGGCGACGCCGACCACCAGCGCCGAGAACAACAGCGGCAGCACCAGCATGAAGAGCAGACGCAGGAAAATCTGGCCAAGCGGCCCGGTTATGTTCTCGGTCAGCCAGACGATCCAACCGGCGTCAGGTCCAATGGTGAGATTGACGGCAAGCCCTGCGCCGAGACCAATGACGAATCCCGCGAGCATGAGCACATGAAGCGGAACGCTGCGTTTGCTCGTATCCATGCGTCGTGGCTAAAGGTGTCGGGGGTGTGACGCAAGTTTCTTGGCGTCGGCGCAATAGGCGCATATGTGTGCGATGAGATTTTGGTCGCGGAGGCTCAGCTCATGACGCGTTATCTGAACATCCTCGAGACGGTCGGCCACACGCCGGTGGTGAAGCTGCGCCGCATGGCGCCGACGAACGTCAACGTATGGGTCAAGGTCGAGGCCTTCAATCCGCTCGGTTCGGTGAAGGACCGCCTAGCGCTCGGCGTCATCGAAGCGGCGGAGAAATCGGGTGACCTGAAGCCTGGTCAGACCGTGGTGGAAGCCACCAGCGGCAACACCGGCATTGGTCTTGCCATGGTGTGCGCGGCGAAAGGCTATCCGCTTGTGGTGACGATGGCGGAGAGCTTTAGCATCGAGCGGCGCAAGCTCATGCGCTTTCTCGGCGCCAAGGTCATCACGACGCCAGCGCCGCTGCGCGGCACCGGCATGGTGCAAAAAGCGCAGGAACTCGCCAAGGAGCACGGCTGGTTCCTAACGCGTCAATTCGAAAACGAAGCCAACCCCGCTTATCATGAGCGCACCACGGGCCGAGAGATCGTCGAGGATTTTAAAGCTGATGGTTTGGACTATTGGGTCACGGGTTATGGCACGGGCGGCACGCTGAACGGTGTCTCGCGCGTGCTCAAAAAGGAAATGCCCAATACCAAAATCGTCGTGTGCGAACCTGCGGATGCGGCGTTGCTTGCGAGCGGTCAGGAGCAAGCGCGCAACCAGGATGGCAGTCCCTCCGCGACTCACGCAGCATGGAAACCGCATCCCATGCAGGGTTGGACGCCGGACTTTGTTCCGAAACTGACGGCCGATGTCGATCTGAAAGGCGTGCACAAATTGCTGACCGTCGCCGGCCCGGACGCCATTCGTACGAGTCAGGATCTGGCGAAGAAGGAAGGCATCTTCGTCGGCATCACATCCGGTGCGACGCTTGCCGGTGCGCTGGAGATCGCCAAGGAGGCGCGCGACGGCGCCAACATTCTCGCCATGTTGCCGGATACGGGCGAACGTTACCTCTCCACGCCGCTGTTCGCGGATGTGCCTGCGGACATGACGCCGGAAGAATTGGACATCATGCGCTCCACGCCGTTCGCGCGGCCAGAATAGCGCGTGGACGCACACAGCGCCTGAGGCTACGCTCCGCGCAAAAGCGTGGGGAGAAAAGCAGGGTGCAGGCTGTTGGCGTAGCGGCGGCGCTGCTGCTTGGATTTTTTCTTTCCGCGTGCGCGCAAAGCTCGCTTGGCATGCATGCGCCGATCGCGCTGCAATCCGCGCGTCCGCTGGTCGACGAGTTTGACGATTGCGGCGGCGCTGCATGGTGCCCCACGATGGTGGTGGTTCCCGGCGGCAGCTTCGTCATGGGGTCGCCCCTGGGCGAAAGCGGGCGTGGCGCAAACGAAGGTCCACAGCACACGGTGAATATTCGCCGCTTCGCCGTCAGCAAGTTCGAAATTACTTGGGATCAATGGCAGGCCTGCGTCGACGATGGCGGCTGCAATGGCGCCGGTCCAGAATCGACCGGCGGCGATAATGGGTGGGGCCGCGAGTCGCGCCCGGTCATCGAAGTGAGTTGGCACGACGCTCAAGCTTATGCGCTGTGGTTAGCCGAAGAGACCGGACAGTCCTATCGGCTGCTCAGCGAGTCTGAGTGGGAATATGCGGCGCGCGGCGGAACCACGACGCGCTATTCCTGGGGTGACCGCTATCCGATCTGTGATCCGACTGCGCCGAACGGCGCGAATTTCGGCGGCTGCACTAATTTGCGTACGCTGCCAGTCGGCACGTTTCCGCCCAATCCGTTCGGCCTCCATGACATGCACGGGAACACCTATGAATGGGTGCAGGATTGCTTCAACTTTTCCTATGCCGCTGCGCCGACCGATGGCTCAGCCTATATTGACGGCGCATGTACATTCAGAATGTTGCGCAGCGGTTCGTGGGGCAGCTACCCGCAAATTCTGCGATCAGCCTATCGCGTATTTTTTGAGCCTGGATTCCGCTACCAGAATTTCGGCATCCGCATTGCCCGCGATCTTAGCGAATAGAGGAAGGCGAGCCTCATGAAGTTTGTTTTTGGCATGCCGCATGCCATTCGCCTTAAGGCGTCGATGCAGCCTTGGGAAATGGCTGTTACCGGCGCCGATCAGACGCGTCTCGCCAAGGCCGCCGAAGACATGGGCTATGATATGCTCGCCGTGCCCGAGCATTTTTTGGTGCCGCTCTCACACGTGGATCTGTCCGGGCCGCACTATTTCCATGCGTATGCGGCGATGGGCTATCTCGCCGGCGCCACGAGCAAGATTCGCGTCAATTCGTGTATTGCGATCCTGCCGCTGCAACATCCCTCGATCGCGGCCAAAGCGCTCTCGACAATTGATTGGATGAGCAGCGGCCGCGTTACAGCTACGTTCGGTGTCGGCTGGGACAAGGAAGAATTCGACCTGCTCGGCGTTCCGTTTCATGAGCGCGGTAAAATCGCCGACGAATACATCGCCGCGATGATCGAGCTTTGGACAAAGGAAAAACCGGAGTTCGAAGGCAAATACGTTTCCTTCAAGAATGTCGCCTTTGAGCCGAAGCCGATTCAGAAGCCGCACCCGCCGATCTGGATGGGCGGCGATGCCGATCCAGTGCTGAGGCGTGCCGCGAAATATGCTTCGGGCTGGATGCCGTTTCTGACCAAGCCTGAAAAGATAAAGGAGCGGATCGAGTTTATTAAATCGCAGCCTGAATTTGACGGCCGTCCTTTTGATGTCAGCTACGGCATGGGCACCAGCCGTGTGGGCGAGGGGCACGTAGTGATTGACGACCCGAAAGCGCGCGCCGGCCAGAGCGCGCAGGAAATCGTCGATCGTCTAAATCTGTTCAGCGAGTGGGGCGTGACGATGAGTTCGGTGCCGATCCCGCCGCTCAGCGGCATCGAAGCCTATCTTGATTATGCGCAATGGGTGATTGAAGAGATCAAACCAAAGGTGAACTGAGCGATGGACGCGCGCACTATCGCTTAGGCGACAAGTTCGGCGACGCCGCGATACGCATCGGCTGCGATCAATTCTTGTGGCGCGCCCGCGACCTTACACCGAAGCTCCGCACGCCAGAGGACGTCGTAAGCCGCGTTGAGCTTCTTTGCGCTCCACAAGCGCGCGTGCCCCATCACTGCGTCGCGCTCTTTCCAGAACACTGGCGGACGCAATTTGGCGATCGCGTCGGGCGCGCTCATGCCCTGATCCATCATGGCGCGCGCATCTCGCAATTGGTGCAGGCGGCGCAGCAAAGCGCGAAGCGCGTAGACGCCCGATAAAGCGTCGATGCGCGCCAGCGCCTCGACGGCATCCTTGCTCCGGCCGGCCGCCGCGGCCGAACTTGCGGCGTCTAGCGCGCCCTCGGCCTCGGACGCCATCAGTGCGCCAATGTCTTCTGTGCTGATTTTGCGCTCAAGGCCGTGCGCATAGAGCGCAAGTTTCTCGATCTCGCGCATCGCCAAGCCGCGATCTGGCGGCAGTGCCGCGAGAAACGCTTCTTCCGCATCGCGGTCGAAGTCGAGGCCGAGTGTTTTAGCTTGCGTGCGCGCGTAGCCGTGTCGCTCGGCTTCCGTCTCCTCATAGAAGACGATCGCCGCCCCGGCCTTGGCGGCGTTGAACTTTTTCACCAGCTCCGACGATCCAGAAAGATCGCCCGCTTCGATCACCAGATAGCCGCCAGCTTGGCCGCTCTCATAGTTTTGCAGCGCATCAAGAATTGCCGCGTCGGCGCTCTTGCCTGATATACGCGCGAGCACCACGGTCGGCCCGCCCAGCAGAGATTGCGCCGCCAGCGCATCGGCGAGCCGCGCCGCATCGCGCTTGATTTCATCTTCGCCGAGTTTGGTCAGCGCGTAGGGATCGTCAGATCCGCCCAACGCCCAACGCGTCAACGTTTCGGCAGCCTCGTGTGCAAAGCTTTCGTTCGGGCCGTAGAGCAGCACGGCGCGCACGGTTTTGTCGGGCTTGTCGAGAAAGCGCTTCGCCGAAGCGCCGGTGAGTTTCACTGCGGCTGGCTTTCGGGCGTCGCTTGTTGCGAGCGCATGTGAGCCATGCGCAGCGCCAGTTCGTGCCGGAATCGCTGCGCCATGGTTTCGGCGGCCCGCTCACGTGCATCATCCTGCGCCGCGATTTCGCCGAATGCAGCCGTCGGGATTTCATAATTGACCACGGTCTGCACCGATCCGCGGACGGCCTGTCCGTTCGGCGGCGTCAGCACATAATTGGCGATCAGCGTCAGCTCCGCGCGCGTCGCGGACTCATCGAGACGGATGCCGAGCCGGCGGATGGTCTCGAGCAGTGAAATGTTCAGATGCGCCGGCGTCGCGCCGCTGTTGTTGTCAACGGCGAGGAGGCGGGTCAGCTCGGTGCGCAGCACATGACCCGCTTTCCCCTCGATGCTGTCGACGGTAACGGGGCCAATGCCGCCGCCGCCGCCGGGCGAATACATGGGTGAAAAGCCGCAGGCGGCGGTCAGCAGTGCGAAGCAGACGATTAGCGCGCGCATAATCTGGCTCTCTCCCCGTTTAGCCGGCAACGATATTCACGATCCTGTTGGGGACCACAATCACCTTACGGACACTCTGGCCGGCAAGGAATTGCGCCACAACAGGGTGCGCCAGCGCCAATTCACGCACTTCGGCTTCCGGCGCGCCCTTGGGCGCTTCGATTTCGCCGCGTTTCTTGCCGTTGACCTGGATCGGCAGCGTGACCGTATTGCGCTCGGCCAGAGCAGGGTCCGCTTCGGGCCAAGGCGCTGTGGCGGCGAACGGCGCAAAACCCAGCTTCTCCCAGCATTCCTCGGCCAAGTGCGGCATGAACGGCGCGATCAGCTGCGCCAGAATGCGCAGGGCTTCGCCGCGTGCGAAGACAGCGGCCTCGCTCTGGTCTTTCGACTTGGCGATGGCGTTGACCAATTCGTAGCAGCGCGCCACGGCCACATTGAAGCGGAAGTGTTCAATGTCGCCGCTGACAGCTTGAATGGCGCGGTGTGCGAGTTGGCGCAGCGCCAGTGCTTCGCCAGCATCGGCGCCGCCGGGCGGCGCCGCGCCCGGTTTGGGCGCGGGCTGGCTGTGTGCCTCCATCAGGCTCCACACGCGCTGCACGAAGCCCCACGCGCCTTTGACGCCGGACGCGGTCCATTCCACGTCACGCTCGGGCGGTGAATCGGAGAGCACGAACCAGCGCGCGACATCAGCGCCGAAATCTTTCACGAACGCATCGAGATCGACGACGTTCTTCTTCGACTTCGACATCTTCTCGATATCGCCGACATTCACCGGCTTGCCTGTTGCAAGTTCGATGCGCGCGCCGTCCTTGAGATCGGTCTCGTCCGGCAGCAGCCATTGGCCGCCAGCGGATTTGTACGTCTCGTGCACCACCATGCCCTGCGTGAACAGGCTCGCGAACGGCTCGCCGCTCTCCAGCTCCAGGAATCCGCAATCGCGCATCGCGCGCGTGAAAAAGCGCGAATAGAGCAGGTGAAGCACGGCGTGCTCGATGCCGCCGACATATTGATCCACCGGCAGCCAATAGCTCGCCAGCTTCTTATCGAACGGCGCGTTCTCATTGGTCGGATCGGTGAAGCGCGCGAAATACCAGCTCGAATCCACGAACGTATCGAGCGTGTCGGTCTCGCGTTGCGCCTTGCCGCCGCATTGCGGGCAATCGACCTGCTTCCAGGTCGGATGACGGTCGAGCGGATTGCCGGGCTTATCGCGCTCGAACGTGACGTCCTCGGGCAGCATGACCGGCAAATCCTTTTCCGGCACGCCGACAACGCCGCACTTTTCGCAATGGATCGCCGGGATCGGGCAGCCCCAATAACGCTGACGCGAAACGCCCCAATCGCGCAGGCGCCATTGCGTCGTCGCTTCACCCTTGCCGAGCTTCAGCAGCTCTTCAATCGCGCGCGTGATCGCATCCTTGGTCGCCAAGCCATCGAGGAAGCCGGAATTGTAGGCGGTGCCGTCGCCGGTGAAGGCTTCCTTGGTGACAGCGTGCGTCGCCGGATCGGCGCCGGGCGGCAGCACCACGGGCTTGAAGGCCAGCTTGTACTTGTTGGCGAAGTCGAGGTCGCGCTGATCGCCGGCGGGCGAACCGAAGATCGCGCCCGTGCCATAGGTTGAAAGCACGAAATTCGCCGCCCAAACCGGCAATTCCCAGCTTTCGTCGAACGGGTGCTTCACGCGGATGCCGAGATCGACGCCGAACTTTTCGGCCTTTTCGATATCGGCTTCGCTGGTGCCGAGGCGTGCGGTTTCCTCGATGAATTTCGCTACATCCGGGCGCTTTTCCGCGATCTGCTTGGTCAGCGGATGGTCGGGCGCGAGCGCGACAAACGCCGCGCCGAACAAAGTGTCGGGCCGCGTCGTGAACACTTCAATCTCATCACCGCCGCCAACGACCTCAAAGCGGAAGCGCGCGCCTTGGCTTTTGCCGATCCAGTTCGACTGCATCAGCCGCACTTTGTCGGGCCATTTATCCAAGCCGCCGATCGATGCGAGCAGATCTTCCGCGTAAGCGGTGACGCGGAACATCCATTGTTCGAGTTCGCGCGTTTCCACCGGCGCGCCGGAGCGCCAGCCTTTGCCGTCCACCACCTGCTCATTGGCGAGCACGGTGTTATCGACCGGATCCCAATTGACCTTCTGTCTTTTGCGATAGGCGAGACCGCGCTGCCAGAAGGCGAGAAACATCGCCTGCTGATGTTTGTAATAAGCCGGATCACAGGTCGCGATTTCGCGCGACCAATCGATCGCCAGGCCGAGCAATTTCAACTGCTCGCGCATCGCCGCGATATTGTCGTAGGTCCAGCCCTTGGGATGGATGCCGCGCTCCATGGCGGCGTTCTCGGCCGGCAAGCCAAACGCATCCCAACCCATCGGATGCAGCACGTTGTAGCCGTTCGCGCGCCGGAAGCGCGCGATCACATCGCCCATCGTGTAATTGCGCGAATGGCCGACATGGATGCGTCCCGAAGGATAGGGAAACATCTCCAGCACGTAGGCTTTGCGTTTGTCCTTGGCTTCATCCGGCGATAGCGCGCGATCTATCGCGGCGTCATC
The DNA here is from genome assembly GCA_030430715.1 of Alphaproteobacteria bacterium. Lineage (GTDB taxonomy): Bacteria > Pseudomonadota > Alphaproteobacteria > Caulobacterales > Aquidulcibacteraceae > Vitreimonas. The sequence goes on along the minus strand of JAUIJZ010000042.1, from coordinate 14,114 downwards.
CCAGCGGGCCCGCCATTTCGGTTCGACTTCACGGTGATTGTATCTGGACGACATGCGCTCAACGCCCCTTCAGGAGCGTTTGGTGAAGAGAAAAGCGGCGCGAGTCTAGTTCCCGACGGCGCTAAGGCGAAGTTCGCGAGCGCGCGCCAGAATGGCGTTCTCGATCTGCACTTCGGTGTCGGGGTTGACCTCGGCGTCGGTCCACGCGCCGTCCACGCGCTGTTGACGGAAGATCGAAACGTTGAGCGCGTCCGCCCGCAGACGGGTGTCGAGAATATAGACCGTGGCTTTGAAGCGCTCGTTCGGCGAAGTCGGTTCAGCATGCCAATCGGTGATGATCACGCCGCCAAAAGGATCGGCCGAGACCAGCGGCAGGAAATTCAGCGTGTCGAGCGAGGCGCGCCACAAATAGGAATTCACCGCGAGACCGTCGACGGCGGCAACGTCGCCGCCGCCACCGGCGGATTGCGAAACTTGCCCATCGTCACCGCGGAAAATGGAGCAGGCCGAGAGCGTCAAAGCCGCGACTAAGCAAACGGCGGCCTTAAAGAGCCCGGACTGCATCATCAGGAATTCCTCCGAAAAACGTCGCCGCTTGTCCCCGAAACGGCGCCGCTCATATAGCATGCGCGCCGGATGCGGCCAGAGCTTGCTTGCGAACGGGGCAATGTTGAGGCGAGCGGACAAGTCTGAGCCGGGCAGGTCAAACCGGCCATACGGAATTAGAACAATTTTTTCACCAAGCTGTGTCCTAAAATTCACTGCGCTGGCGTAGCGATTCAGCTATATTGCTTAGCTAGCACTTCGCTGAGGGGATTTTTGAGGTGTTGAAGCCTGTTGCCTGGATGATCGCGGGCGCTGTCATTGCGACGGCGGGTTCCGCGCATGCGCAACAGGCCCCGATTGCCCCTGTCGCGGCTGAATCTGGAAATACTCCTTGGTATCAAAGGTTTACGGCCTCAAATGGGGTAACGGAAGCCGTCACGGCGCGACAGGATCGCGTTGGTCTGCCTGAAGCCGCGTGGACTCTGAACCAACGCTGGGGCGTCACCCTGGACGTGCGCGAGGCTGAGCGGGTCGATCGCCTGCCCGACGCCAGCCGGGGCGATCAGACCTCGGTCGGCGCCTATTATCAGTTTACCCCACGCATGCGGGTGGGCGGTCAGTTGTCGGTTGAAGCGCCGGATCGGCCAGGCATAGCCGCTGAAGCGGATGAGCCGCGCGCCGGCGTCCGTATCGAATCGGCTTTCCGCTTCTAAGCGCGCGCCAGCGCATCCACCCCTGCCAATCCAGCAAATCCACGCCCGGATAATTGCCGTGCGCGTTCACTCGTAATGCCGCCAAGCGCAATCACCGGCAGCGCCGCCGCGCGCGCCCATTGGCTGGCGCGAAAAAGGCCAAGCGGGGCTCGTCCCGAGGCGCTACGCGTTGGGAACACGGGGGCCAGCATTGCCGCGTCCGCGCCGAAAGCAGCCGCGCGCGCTAGCGCCGCCGGGCTATGCGCGGCAGTCGTGACCAGCGCCCAGTTTCCGAGGCGCTCTCGTGGCAGAAGCCGCTCCGGCCAATGTACGCCGTCCGCACCCACCCGCGCCGCCAGATCCGGGTCGGCGGCGATCAGGAGCTTGAGGCTGCGCCGCCGGCACGCGCGCGACAAAGCGCGGCCAATACGGGCGCGGTCCGCGGCGCCGAAATGACGATAGACAACAACGCTGCCGCGCGGCAGCGCTTCGGCCACGCCGAGAGGGGCGAGTGTGCGCGCTGGATCGGTAAAAAAGAACAGCGCCGGGATTGGCGGCGAACCGGCCTCGCGGTTGAGCCGGCGCGCTTCAGCCGCTAGCAGGTCGGGTGTACGCATGGACGCTTCTTCTTTCGACGCAATGGGCGCCCGCCAAGACATCGTGGCGCGCATTGAAGCCGCCGCCAAGGCGGCGGGGCGGGCTGCTGAATCCGTTTCGCTGGTCGCGGTGTCAAAGCTTCAGCCGGATGCGCGGGTAGAGGCTGTTCTGGGGGCTGGACAACGCCTGTTCGGCGAAAACCGGGTGCAGGAGGCCGAGGCGCGCTGGCGTGAACGGCGCGGCCAGTATGCCGATCTCCGCTTGCGTCTCATTGGTCCGCTCCAAAGCAACAAGGCGGAAGCAGCTGTCCGGCTGTTCGACGCCATCGACGTGCTGGACCGGCCTAAACTCGCCGCCGCGCTGGCTGACGCAGCGCAAAAAATCGGGAAGAGCCCCGATATTTTGGTGCAGGTAAATACAGGCGAGGAGCCGCAAAAGGCCGGCATAGCGCCGGGCGAAGCCGATTCCTTCATACGTGCGGCCCGCCAGACATTTGGGCTGCCCGTGGTGGGATTGATGTGCATTCCGCCCGCGGATGAGGAGCCGGCCATGCATTTCGCGCTGCTGGCGAAGATTGCCGCGCGCAACGGTCTGAGCGAGCTCAGCATGGGTATGAGCGGCGATTTCGAGAGCGCTATTCGCTTCGGCGCCACTATGGTGCGTGTCGGCTCGGCGCTATTCGGCGCGCGTGAGAACTGAGATGGACAATGGGCGCGTCGGTTGCAAAGCCGAGACAGGCGGCTGACATTGTGAGAAACCTGGGGAGCCGATGTCCCGCGACGCCATAATCTTGATCATTGACGACGACGCCGATCTCTCGGAGGCGCTTGTCGAGCAGTTCGACCTCGAAGAGGGGTTCTCCGCCGCAAGCGCGCCGACCGCGGCGGCCGGCTTTACTGCGGCAGAAGATTTGCGCCCTGCCGCCATCGTGCTCGATGTCAGCCTGCCCGACATGGATGGAATCGAGGCGTGCCAGAAATTGCGTGAGCAAGGCGTTCGCGCGCCGATCATTCTGCTCACCGGCGCCGCCCGCGAAGAGCAGGACCAGGTGCAGGGGCTCGACGCTGGGGCCAACGATTATGTTCTGAAGCCGTTCAAGTTTTCGGTGTTGCTGGCGCGTATTCGCGCGCATCTGCGCAGCCACGAAGCGAGTGAAGACGCCGTCTTTCGTGTCGGGCCGTATGAGTTTCGTCCGGCTCTGCGTCAGCTCGTCGATGAGACGGACAAGAAAATACGTCTCACGGATAAAGAGACGTCGATACTGCGCTATTTGTATCGCTCGGGTGAGAAGCCGGTGGGGCGCGAGGAATTGCTGCGCGAAGTGTGGGGCTACAATTCCAATGTCACCACCCACACGCTTGAAACGCATATTTATCGGCTCCGTCAGAAAATCGAGCCCGAAGCCCAAAGCCCGAAATTGCTGATCACGGAAACTGGCGGCTATCGGCTGCAGGCTTGACCGTCGCGCACGGTCTCCATTGATTAATGTTTCATTGAGTCGAATGAGCTGATGTTCCCAACCGGAGATCACGTTCATGACTGCCTCGGTTACGCGTCTAACAGGAAGCGCTGCGCTTGATCGGCTGATGCGCGCCGTGGAGGCGCTTGCATCGGCGCGCACCGAGCTTGATGTCGCCAACATTGTCCGCACAGCCGCGCGCGAGCTGACCGGCGCGGACGGAATCTCCGTGGTGCTGAAGAAGGGCGCGCGCGTTCATTATGTGGATGAGGACGCGGTGGGACCTTTGTGGAAAGGCCAGGACTTTCCCATTGAAGCGTGCATTTCAGGCTGGGCCATCCTCAACAAGCAGACGGTGGTGATCGAAGACATCACCGGCGATCCGCGCATCCCTCTGGCTGCCTACCAACCCACCTTCGTGAAGAGCCTGGCCATGACGCCGGTTGGATTGCCAAATCCGATTGCGGCGATCGGCGCTTATTGGGCGACGATGCGCCGCCCCACCGATGAAGAAGTTCAGTCTCTTGAGACGATGGCGCGCGCCGCCGCTGTCGCATTGGAAAACACCCGCCTACGCCGCGAGCTTTCACAGGCACTGGAGGATGCAAGAACAGCCGACCGCGCCAAAGCGTCGTTTCTTGCGACCATGAGCCGTGAAATTCGCGTGCCGCTCAGTGGCATCGCCACCCTCGTCGATATGCTGGATCGCACCAAGCTGGACGAGCGCCAGAGCCAGATCGCGGCGGTCCTAAAAACGTCGTCGGAAGATGTTGTTGAGTTAGTCTGCGGCATTCTCGACTTCGCCAAACTCGAAGCCGGTCACGGCAACCTCTACAGTACGCCCTTCAATCTTGAGGCCGCGATCCGCACGGGCGCGGCGCCGCATTCCATAGAGGCGGCGCAAAAGGGGCTGAGTTTCGAAATCGAGATCGCGCCAGAAGCAAGAGGCGCTTTCGTTGGCGATGGCATGCGCGTGCAGCAGATTGTCGATGCGCTGACGGCCAATGCCGTGCGCTATACCGATCAGGGCGGCGTGATTGTCAGGCTTCAAGAGGAGGAGCGCGTCGGCGTGCGCTCCATGTTCAAATTGTCCGTAATCGATACCGGGCTGGGCTTCGACGAACAGACGACGCCTGAATTGTTCGAGCGTTTCGCGCAAGGCAATACGCCGCGCGGCGGTTTGGGTTTAGGCCTTGCCATTTCCGATGCTATTGCGCGGGCGATGGGCGGCGTCATCAGCGCCTCGGCCGCCGATGGCCTGGGCAGCGAATTTGTCGTGCGCATGCCGCTTGAGCGAACGATGGACGATTTTCGCGCCGGTCAAGCCGGTTAGAGCCGCGCGCCATGATCCGCGACATTGATCACATCAACATCGCAAGCACGGACATGGCGGCCACGCGGGATTTTCTCGTTGACGTGCTTGGCTTCGAGGATGGCCCGCGGCCGCAACTTTCGTTTCCGGGGCATTGGCTTTACGCCGGAGGGCGCGCGGTCGTGCATTTGCAAGACGCGGTGGGCGCGGTTGTGCCTTCGCGTCAGAGCGTGCTCAACCACGCTGCGTTCGAGGTCGATGACATCGACGCGATCATGGCCGAGCTAAAGCGGCGCGGTGTTTCTTATCGCGAACGCACCGCGCCGGATATCGCGCTTCGCCAAATCTTTTTCGACATCACTGGCGTGACGGTCGAACTCAATCAGCGCGGCTAGGCTGAGCCAGCTCTAAGAAGCATTTGGCCGTGCGGCAGCCGCGTCGCGCGCGCCGGCCGGCTGATGCGCGCCCGCGCCCTTCGTTTTGCCCGAGCGTGCATCAGCCAAGCGTTGAAGCAATGCTTTGTGCTCGTCCCATAGACGCTTCGGCAGTCTTGAACCGAAGCGCTCATAATGCGGCGCCACCAGGCTTGCTTCTTCCTCCCAAATATCAAGATCGACACCGAGCAACGTGTCCAGCGCCTCGTCGCTGAGATCGAGGCCGCTGGCATCGAGCGCGTCCTTGGTCGGCACAAGACCGATCGGTGTTTCGCGCGCGTCGGCGACGCCATCGAGGCGCTCGCACAGCCATTTCAGCACGCGCGCATTGTCGCCGAATCCCGGCCAGATGAATTTGCCTTCGCGGTTTTTGCGGAACCAATTGACGAAGAAAATGCGCGGCAATTGCGCGCCTTTATGTTCGCCCATCTTCAGCCAATGCGCGAAGTAATCGCCCATATGATAGCCGCAGAAGGGCAGCATCGCGAACGGATCGCGGCGCAATTCGCCAACCTTGTTCTCGGCCGCCGCCGTCCCTTCGGAGGCGACATTGGAAGCGAGGTAGACGCCGTGCGACCAATCGAATGATTCCGTCACCAGCGGTACGGCGGTAGCGCGGCGTCCGCCGAACAGGATCGCGTCAATCGGTACGCCCTTTGGATCTTCCCATTCCGAGGCGATCACCGGGCATTGGCCCGCCGGCACTGCGAAGCGGGAATTCGGATGCGCCGCCGGAAACTTATTATCCGCGGCGACATAGCGATTGCCCTGCCAATCGGTGAGGCCGGGCGGAGGTTGATCCGTCAAGCCTTCCCACCACACATCGCCATTGTCGGTCAGCGCCACATTAGTGAAGACCGTATTCGCGTAGAGGGTGTCGAGCGCGCTCTTGTTGGTTTTGGCGCTCGTGCCGGGCGCAACGCCGAAGAAACCGGCTTCGGGATTGATCGCATAAAGGCGCCCGTCTTCGCCGAAACGCATCCAGGCGATGTCGTCGCCGACGGTTTCCGCTTTCCAGCCAGGGATGGTCGGCTGCAGCATTGCCAGATTGGTTTTGCCGCACGCGGAAGGGAATGCTGCGGCGATGTATTTCACTTCGCCCTTGGGTGAAGTGAGTTTCAGGATCAGCATGTGCTCGGCGAGCCAGCCCTGATCGCGCGCCATTACCGATGCGATGCGCAGCGCAAAGCACTTCTTGCCAAGCAGCGCATTGCCGCCATAGCCCGAGCCGTAGCTCCAGATCTCGCGTGTCTCCGGGAAATGTACGATCCATTTCTCTTCGTTGCAGGGCCACGGCACATCTTTTTGCCCCGGCGCCAGCGGCGCGCCGAGCGTATGCACGGCCGGTACAAAAAAGCCGTCCTCGCCCATTTCATCCAGCGCGCCTTTGCCCATGCGCGTCATGATGCGCATGGAGGCGGCGACATAGCCGCTATCGGTAATCTCGACGCCGAGTTGACTGATTTTCGAACCCAGCGGGCCCATGCAGAACGGCACGACGTACATTGTGCGTCCGCGCATGCAGCCGTCGAACAGGCCGTTCAGCTTGCCGCGCATTTCGCCCGGAGCGAGCCAGTTGTTGGTCGGCCCGGCGTCTTCCTTGTCTTGCGAGCAAATAAACGTGCGACTTTCCACACGCGCCACATCTTTTGGGTCGGATGCGGCGTAAAAACTATTCGGACGCGCTTCCGAATTCAGGCGCTTCAACGTTCCGGCGGCAACCAGCTCATTCGTCAGCCGCTCCCATTCTGCGTCGGAGCCGTCGCACCAATAGACGCGGTCCGGCTTGGTCAGGGCGGCGATCTCTTCCACCCAGGCAACGAGCTTCTTGTGGCGCGTCGGCGCCGGATGCAGGCCATCGATTGTTGAGGTCACAAATTCCTCCAGGCGCCGTTAGGCTACGGCGCGCAAAGTCATAATGAGCAAGGATGCTTGAGCCCTAGAATGTCAAACTCGTTCTACATCGCCAAGGCGCCAATGCGCGGCATTTCGCACGTTTTGCGCCACTTAAAAAAATCAACCTTACCAATGGAAAGCGCGCTCTTACCAATGCGCAAAGATTGGTCAGGTCTTTAGCTCGACCGTGACAGGCACGTGATCGCTGGGGCGTTCCCAAGAGCGGCAAGGCGCGTGAATGGCGAACGCTTTTGAAAGCGGGGCAAGATCGGCGCTGGTCCATATGTGATCGAGCCGGCGGCCGCGATTATTTTTAGTGTAATCGGGGCTGCGATAGCTCCACCACGTGTACAACTTCTCCGGATCGGGGCGGTGCAGCCGCGCGAGATCGACAAATCCGCCCGCATCACGCGCGGCATTCAGGCGGTCTGTCTCGGCGGGCGTATGGCTGACGACATTCAGCAATTGCTTGTGGCTCCAGACGTCGAATTCGCCTGGCGCGACATTCAGATCACCCACAAGGATCTTCGGCCCGGAGCGTTTGCGTTTCCCGTATTCCTTGGCCATCGCGTCGAGCACGTCGAGCTTATGCTTAAACTTCGGATTGAACGTGGGATCGGGGATATCCGCGCCAGCCGGCACATAGAGGTTATGCAGCTCAACGCCGTCGACTTTGACGGCGGCCACGCGCGCCTCCGCCCTGGGGCATAGCGGCGGCGCTTCGATATGCTCCAGCTTCAGCTTGGAGACCATGGCGACGCCGTGCCAGCCCTTCTGGCCAACCACATGCAGGTATTTGTAGCCGGCGGCCTTCAGCGGTTTGGCGGGAAATTCTCCCTCCCGGCATTTGATCTCCTGAAGGCAGAGCACATGCGGCTTCGCCTCAGATAGAAACCGGCACACAGCGGCGATGCGTATACGGACCGAGTTGATGTTCCAGGTGGCGATTCTCAACATGCGTCAGGTCTGAAGCTTCACAGCCTCGGACGCAAACGAAGGAGGCCCGATCGTTCGCGGATCGGGCCTCCGAAGCGCCTTGAGGGGGCGCGAGGGAACGCCGACAGGGGAAAATATCGGCGCTTGGCCACCGCACTGGATTCGTCAGCGGGGGGGACGACGCCTATCCAGGGGGATGACGGCGGCCAATTACGTTGTATCTACGCCACACTGGAGAAAAAATCAAGGTCAAAGACGCGAAAGCGCTTGCGCGATTGGCGAATTTTAATCCTAGCGCGGGCGACGGGAACCCGATTCCAGCATGTCCTCAAGGCGGAACAGAGCGCGGTCTAAAGATGCCGGCTGCGTTACGTTCGAAAGGCTGATCCGGGTGCGCGAGCCGGTGACGTCGGTGACATCCCAGGAGCGCAGTTCTGCATTGGGTCCATGGAAATTCAGCGTGATGTAGCCGTCCACTTGGCCGCGGCGGTCGCGCGCCGTGATCATGGTCCAGGGGCCGGAACGGGAAACGCGGGTGATGCGCGCGTCGCGCTCAAGATTGATGTTCGCGCCGAGAATGAGATTGAGCGGCGTGGAATTCAGCGTCGTACGCTCGGTCGTGCGCAGCGCGGTGTCACGCATCGCGACGACCCGGCCGTCCGAGACAATCAGCAAACTGGCTGGCGGATCGTATTCGAACCGCAATTTGCCGGGCCGCTGCATGTAGATCGTCCCGGTGGATCGTGCGCCGCCGGGGGCTGTCTGCACAAATCGGCCCTGTAATTGGGCGACGCCATTGAGGCTGCGATTGGCTGCGGCCAGCGCGGCGGTGCGCTCTTCGCCTTCTAGGGCAACAATCGCGGCGCTTGATTGCACGTTTGTGCGTGGGCGCAATTCCTGAGCCGATAACGGCGCCGCGAGCGCTGCGCTCACGATGCCGACCAGAACGAGACGCTTGGAAAGAAGGCGGTGGGTCATACTGCTCATGTCTCCTAAACGCGTGGCGAAAAGAAGGGTTCTCGCGTGCGACCTTGCGGCATTTTTATTCAGGCTGGGTTCATTTCGCGCCGCCGCAACGGCGTCAATGATGCGCCTGTGCGGTGTTTTGCTCTGGTATAGCTAGATTTAGAACGGGCGCCGGCCGGCTGACGGAATTCCACGCAGCGCCAGCGGCGGGGATTTCACGCCAGCGCAATTCGCCTTCCGCACATGTTTGCGTGACCGGGAAGTAGAGCCGCCCAGGCTGATCCGGCAAACGCATCATGATGCCGAATTGATCGAAATGCTCTGCTGCCAAGACTCCGCGCCAGGTGATTGCGACGACGCGTTCGGTGATGGCGCCGCCTTCGCTTGCGATCGGCTCGGCCAATGGCGCACGCTCGATGCTGATTTCCCAACCTGGCTTCGGCTGCGGGCGGGCAATATTCACGCCTTCCGGAATCTCAACGCGGATGGCGTGCGTCGGCGAACCGTCACAGCCATGGCTCACACGTAGAAACCCGGCATAGTAGGAATGCGGCGCCGCCTCCGGTTCGGCGAAAACAACATGCGCGAACGCATGAGGCGACAAGCTCATTGTCAGCGCAAGCGCGCCGGCAATGAGCTGAGCAGACCGCTTAATGCCCCTCATGTGCGCCGCCCGTTATCGCGCGCGAGCGCACCACAAAGTTTGCTTCGACTTCGCCTTGATTTTCGAACTGCAAAGTGACCGGTACGGTTTCGTCTTCGACAAACGGCGCATTGATGTCGAAAAACATCAAGTGCAGGCCGCCGGGCGCAAGCACCGCTTCGCCATGCGCCGGAATTTCGATGCCGGCGACAGGACGCATGCGCATGACCGCGCCGTCCGCGATCATTTCGTGTGTTTCGACGCGCGCCGCGCGCGGGCTGCTGGCTGAAAGCAGGCGGTCGGCCTGGTCGCCTTCATTACGGAGAGTGACATACCCGCCGGCGACACTCGCGCCGCCCGCCGACACCGCGGCCCATGGATCGGTCAGCGTCACGTTGGCCGCTTCTACAGCCGCCGTTTCGGTCGTTTGCGTCTGGGCGGATTGCTCGCATGCCGAGAGCGCCAAAAAGGAGCACGCGGTAAGCATGAAGGCAAAGCGTTTCATGAAAAATCTCCTGCATTAGAAGCGGTAGGCGAGGCCGCCATAAACCGAGCGACCTTCACCGGGATAGAATGTGCTTGTGGCGGTGTTGGCGCTGACCACTGCGCCAAATTCGGGAACGTAGGCTTCATCGCCAAGATTGCGCGCATCGACGAATATCGAAACACCATTGTCGAGATCCCATCCGGCGTTCAAAGACCAGATCGCATAATCGGGTGCCTGGAACGTGTTGTTGTAGTCGACCCATGTATCGGTGGGTCGCCACTCAACGCTTGGCGCGATGAACCATCCGGATGGGTGCGTGTAGCGCAGCATCGTACGATATTGGTGCTCCGGCATAACGGGGATCTGGTTGTCGCCATAGATCGGATCGCCGTCGAAGAAAAAGTCCGAATAGGTATAGCTCTGGCGCAGTAGCCAACCCGGCGCGAAATCCCAATCCAAAGCGAGCTCGACGCCTTGGTGCACCGTGTCGCCCGCATTAAAGAAATTCGCCGGAATGCCCGGCGCCGGCGAGAAGCTCAGCAATTCGTTTTCGAGTTCGGCGCGATAGAATGTGACGTCCCATACAAAAGCGCCTTCACGCCCACGCGTGCCGATTTCGCCAGTCCAAGCCTCTTGCGGTTCGACCGGGACAAAGCCGGGCACAGGCGATTGCACCAGCGCGCCGTAATGCGGCGGCTCAACCGAGCGTGTGATGTTGGCGTAAATTTGCGTGCCGCTTTGGCTCTCCCATAACAGCCCGATGCGCGGGGCGAACCATTCGAAATCCTTGGATGCATTGTTCGCCGCATTAAGCCGGTTGGTGAAATCGCGCGTCGCCATTCCGTAAGACCCGCCGCCGACGAGCGCGAATTGATCGGTCAGAAAAATCCGCCCTTCGGCGAAGATGTCGAGGCCGCTGGCTTCCTGGCGCACGTCGCCGGGCGGCAGGGGGAAGGCGCGCGACGCGGTGAGCTGATCGACATGCCCTTGCCGGTAGGATGCGCCGAAATAGAGGTCGGCGCGCCGCCCAGCCAGATCGCCATTCCAATCGAAGCGGCCGAATGCGCCTTGGGTTTCGACTTGCTGATCGATCAGCAGCGAGATCGGATGGAAGAGGTCGGTGGTGGTGGCGTAGATCCCGCCCTCAAACAAGAGGTTTTCATCCAAGCGCCAGTGGGTTTGCAGGCTGGTGCGGAAGATGCGCTGATCGCGCTGCCAGTTGAAGGCGGCGGCCCCGGCATTCGCGGCTTCCGGATCGGAGAGCGCTTGCGAGAGCGTGAGCGCGCCGGGCGCATCCTGGTCGATGTCGGCGCCATATATGATCAAACGCACGTCGCGCTCATCGCCGAACGAACGGCCGAGATTGAGCGTGCCGCGCCATTGATGCTGCGCGGACTGATCGCGGAAGCCGTCGCTTTCCAAGGCGGTGAGCGCGGCGAACGCATCCCAATCGCCCCAGGTTCGGGCGGCCTGGGCGGCGGCGCGATGAAAATCGAATGAGCCGGTTTCCAGCCGCAGCAGATTTTCCGATTGCGCGGTGCGTCCGGTGGGGGTGATGAGGTTCAGCGCGCCGCCGAGCTGAGCGCCGCCGAAGCGCAGCGCATTGCCGCCGCGATAGATTTCGGCATAGCGGGCGGTGAGCGGATCGAGCTTTTGGAAATCCGCGAACCCGTCGGCGTCAGCGAAGGGCACGCCATCCTGCGCGATCAGCACGCCGCGCTGGTGGTAGGCCTGGTCGAGCCCGGAGCCGCGAATGGAAAAGCGCGATTCCTCCCCATAACGGCGCTGCGCCAGCACGCCCGGCACGTCGCGCAGAAGGTCGGTGAGGCCGGTGGCGGCGCGGGCCTCATAGGCTTCGTTGGCGACCACGGAGACGGCGCCGGGGGTGCGCGAGAGCCGCTCGCGCGCTTCGGCGACCACGGGCGGGTCTTCCGGGTTGCGCTGCGCGGTGACAATGATTTCCGGTTCTTGCGCGAAAGCGCCAGCGCTTACGCAGAATAGCACGCTGCCGAGCAGCGCGGATTTGTACGACATGAGAAAATTTCCAAGCTGAGTGTCGAGAAAACGGGCTCAGGCTTGGATCGGCGGACCTCGCGCGGGCAGCGGCGGTCCGGTGTGTTCGTGTTCGCCGATGGCGGCGCGCACGGGCGCGGATGTTGTCAAAGAGGCGAACACCGGCGCGGCGAGCACGGCGGCGGGCGGCGCATTGAGCGCGGGCGTCGCCGCAAACGCGAACGGGCAGTGCTGGCTTACGTCGCCGGATGGCGCGCCATCGCCGGAGAGATCGAGTAGCGCCGAGCCGCCATTACAGAGCGTGATCTCCACGCCCCCAGCGCCGGTTTCGAGCATGAAGCCCGGCGGCAGCATCGCCTTGAACACAAGCGCGAAGAGCGCGAGCAAGATGCCCGCGGCGCGCATGCGTTGAAGGATTCCCCGCTCCATGCAGGCGGCTTTAGCGCGGCGTGCGGCGCGGCGCGCGGCGGCACGGTGACACACGAGGCATGCCGAGTGGCGCCGAAAGCTGAGCGCTGACGGCGGGCTGTGTGCTTCAAATTGAAATGGCGGGGGCGCGCTTTAGGAGGTGTCGGCGAAGGCGATGCAGGGCGGCGCCGGCGCGCACGGCGTGGGCGCGGCTTCGGCGCGCGGCAGGATCACACGCATACGCGTGAGGCCATTGCGCAAGCGGCGCAGCAGCCGCGCGACATGCGCATCGATCTCACGCAGCACGGCGAAGATGGCGAACAGACGCGCGGCGCCGCTGCGACCGCGCATGGCGCGGCGCAAGGCCGAGCCCGCGACGGCGCGCAAGCTGGCATATTTCAAACGCCCGTGCCGGTGCGCGCAGCGCGGCTTCAGTTTCAGCCGTGCAAACGCATGCAGAGCGACGAGCTGGGCGACATAGCGCGCTGGTTCATCAAACGCGCGCGCATGCGCGCCTTCGCCCTTGCCCCACATTTGCGCGAACACGCCCGCGAACCAGATCAGCCACAGCCGCAGCCAGGCGGTGAGCCGGGCAAGCTTGTGTTGGCTGATGGGGGCGGGTGCGGTGCGCATTGCGCCGCAAGCTTACGCGCGGTGTGGGAGGGGGCGGATAGATTTATGGACTCGGGCCCTAGCCATCCCACTCTTCAATGCCCGATGGGCCGATTCCACTGCCCCACTCGAACAACATAGTCCCGCTCGGTCCATCGTATTGGACGCGATACCTCTCCAAGAAAGTGCGTCCGAGTACGATATCGTAGTTCATTCGACCCTGTCCCTGCATGCGCAGTGCGACAACCTCGATATTCTCCCCGAAGTGCAGGTCCGGGATCGCCAAGTAGGCACCATAACCGACGCCGCCCGCATCTCCTCTGATAGTTTTGATGGTTCGCGGATTGCGTTCACGCAGGTTTAATTCGGCGGCGATGCTCGCATCGATGAAGACGTCTGATGCGCCCGTATCGATTAGGCAATTTGACACCTCTCGAAACGGCGCAGCCGGATTGAGCTTACCGGCGACGGGAGCGTAGATGCGCGCTCTTATAGTGTGCCCTTCGATCTCGACGAGACGACGTCTCGTCGGCGCGTCTGGAGCCTCAGGACTAATAAGGAAGTGGTGCGTCAACGGTCCGCCAACAGCATCGGAATTGTAACAGGGCGTTCAACAATGCGGCGCAGCAGAAAGTCCGTGTCGCCAAACTTGTTCAGCGCAAACGACATCGCTCTGTCGTAGGACGTGAAAGCTCCTTCAAAAGCGCCGTCAAAAAAAAGCGCCCACTTGTCGCCGTGGGAGCTACGGAGAGCTTCTTTTTGCTCGTCGAATGCGGCGATATTTTTCGAAAGATCAACAACAGCCATTTTCTGACCCTCCGTCGGGGGAGCTCATTCTGAGGTGTCCCGACTGGAAGCACGACGGATTGTGTCGGCTAACATCGACTTAAACTGCGTCGTTTTCGGCTCCAAATGTCCGTAATAAACAGGAGCCTAATTTATGTAGGCCGACCTGCGGCGATCATAAGCAGGACCGGCACGGACTTTTGCATAGAAAAGCAGCCGCTAGGCGCTCTCATCTGACGGAAGTCGCGGTCTCATCGGTTTCGCCGCCAAAACTGAAGGAGGAGGGGTGAGTGGAATCTACGCGCCAAGTGTAGGGCCGGTTTGTGA
>JAUIJZ010000041.1 GCA_030430715.1 Alphaproteobacteria bacterium | reverse complement strand
CTCTTCGCCCTGGCCGAGATCTGCGGTGAAGGTCACCACCTCGCAGCCATAGGTCTCTTCCAGCCACTTCAGAATGATCGATGTATCGAGCCCGCCCGAATAGGCCAGCACTACTTTTTTGACTTGATCCTTGGCCATGTCGCCCTTCCGCGCCGCGCGGCGCCTTCCTTTCACATGGGACGGGCCAAATCAACGTTTCGCCAATCCTCTGTCGTCTTTCAGGCGTTACAATTGCTCCCATGCGGCCAGCCCGATCACTCGATCTGAAAGATTACTTCGCGCCCCCACTTGGCATGGCGGTCGATTTCACCTCGCCGCGCGGCGCGGCGGCGCTGTTTTCGCCACGCTCGCTGACATGGCGGGTGATGAAGAATCCCGTCTCGCTGACCATTGGCGGCATCGCCGCAGTTATCCTGGAACTGGCCGAACCGCGCGTGCGCACTGGCGTTTGGGAGCACACCAGCTTTCGCCGCGATCCGGCCACGCGGGTGCGACGCACCGGCTATGCGGCGATGGCCACGATCTACGCGCCAGCCGAAGCCGCGCGCGCGCTGATCGCGCGTGTCAACGAAGCGCATGCGCGTATCTCCGGCGTCACACCGGCAGGCGCGGCTTTCCGCGCTGATGACGAACAGCTGCTGAACTGGGTGCAGGCGACGGCCAATTTCGGCTTCCTGCAAGCCTACCGCCAATTCGTGCGGCCGCTTTCAAAAGCCGCATGCGATCAATTTTTGGCCGAGGGCGCGGACTCCTCGGCGCTTTACGGCGCGCGCACCGCGCCGCGTTCGCTGGCGGAGATGGATGCGTTGTTCGAGATGATGCGGCCTAAGCTGGAACGTTCCGATATCGTGTTCGAGTTTCTCGACATCATGCGCGCCGCGCCGCTTCTACCCTCGCGCCGGTTGCAGCGCCTGATGGTGCGCGCGGCGGTCGAGATCACGCCGGGCTGGGCGCGCGACATCTTAGGGCTTGGCGACGCCTATGGCATGCGCTTTGGCGAACGCCATTTGCTGAAAACGATGGGCGCGGCGGCGGACCGCATCGTTTTGGCCGACGCCCCACCCGCGCAAGCGTGCATGCGCGTGGGGTTGCCAAAGAACTTCTTGTACAGATGAGCGCTACACCATCACCTGATTGCCCAATTCCACCGCGCGACCGGATGGGATGTGGAAGAAGTCGCTCGCATTGGTGGCGTTGCGGGTGAGGAAGATGAACAAATGATCCTGCCAAAGCGGCATGCCGCTTTTTTGGCTCGGCACAATCGTGCGGCGCGACAGGAAGAAGCTCGTCTTCATGATGTCGAATTTGAGCCCGTGCTTGCGCGCTTCGGTAAGCGCCTTCACCACGTTCGGCGTTTCCATGAAGCCAAATTTCAGCGTGACGCGTTTCACGTCAGGCAAAAAATCCTCGATGTAAATGCGCTCGCCATCCGGGGCGCGCGGCGTGCCCAAGGTCTGCACGGTGAGAATAATGATCTGCTCGTGCAGCACCTGATTGTGTTTCAAATTGTGCATCAGGGCAGCGGGCGCGGTCTCCGGATCGGCGGTGAGGAAGATCGCCGCGCCGCGCACGCGATGCGGCGGATGGTGAGACAGCGTTTCGAACAATTTTGCCAGCGGCTCATCGCGGCGCACGGTTTCGGTAAGGATGCGCGTGCCGCGCGCCCAGGTCCACATGATCAGCACAAGGCCGATCGCCAGCGCCACTGGCACGAAGCCGCCCGACCACAGCTTCAGCATGTTGGACGAGAAGAAGGTGATCTCAATCAGCAGGAACGGCACGCAGATCAACGCCGCGAGCCAAGGCGGACGCTTCCAGAGTTTCCACACGGCCAGGAAGATCAGCACCGTCGACACGATCATCTCGCCGGAAACGGCGATGCCGTAAGCGAAGGCGAGGCGGCTGGAAGAACCAAACGCCAGCGCCAGGATGACAACGCCCGCCAGCATCAGCCACGTGACCTGCGGCATGTAAATCTGGCCGGCCTGGGTTTCCGAGGTGCGGCGGATTTCCATGCGCGGCAGGATGCCAAGCTGGATCGCCTGCTGCGTAATCGAATAAG
Source organism: Alphaproteobacteria bacterium (assembly GCA_030430715.1). Lineage (GTDB taxonomy): Bacteria > Pseudomonadota > Alphaproteobacteria > Caulobacterales > Aquidulcibacteraceae > Vitreimonas. Next base: position 22,884 of record JAUIJZ010000041.1, on the reverse strand, counting down.
CGCCGGTGATGACGGCCTGGCTGGCGATGATGGTCGCCATGGTGGCGAGCAGAACCACCGGCAAACGCACCGGCTCCGGCGCCAGCATGAAGAAGAGATTTTCAATCGCTTCTGGATGCGCCAATGCGAGCGCGCCCTGCCCGAGATAATTGATGGTCAGGCACGGCAGCACGACAAAGATCCAGGCGCGGCTGATCGGCTTGCGGCCGAAATGGCCCATATCGGCGTAAAGCGCTTCGGCGCCGGTGACGGCAAGAAACACCGCGCCCAGCACGACAAAGCTCAAGCCGCCATGCTGCATCACGAACATGAAAGCCGGCACCGGCGAAAGCGCGCCGATAATGGCCGGATCATCGGCGATGTGGATGGCGCCAAGCGCCGCCATAGTGAGGAACCACACCAAAGTGATCGGGCCGAACAAAGCGCCGATCACAGCCGTGCCTCGGCTCTGCACCACGAACAGCGCAACCAGGATGAGTACGCTGATCAACAGGATCCACGGACTGATGAAAGCGCCGATGCCGGGCACGGAGCGCAAACCTTCAACCGAGGAGAGCACCGAAATGGCCGGCGTGATCATAGCGTCGGCGTAGAACAGCGACGCGCCCAGCATGCCGAGGCCGAGCAGCAGCGCGTTGCGTTTGGCGAACACGCGGCGCACCAGCGCCATCAGCGAAAGCGTGCCGCCCTCACCCTTATTGTCGAAACGCAGCAGCAACAGCACCGATTTCGTGGTCACCACGATGATCAGCGCCCAGAAAATCAGCGAAACGAGGCCAATCACCTCGGCTCGGGTTGGCGCCGCCGCATAATCGCCGGTGACGATGCGCAGACATTCGCGCAGCGCGTAGAGCGGGCTGGTGCCGATATCGCCGTAAACGACGCCGATCGATCCAATCAGCAGTCCCCAAAATCCGGCATGATGTGCGTGCCCGCTCGTCGCGGTTTGGGCCGCGGCGGGCTCGTCTTTTCCGGATTGGGGCGCGTCGGCCGGGGCCTGCGCCATGATCGAATATCCCCTGCGGGGCGAAACGCGCGCCCCAGCCGGGCCGCGCGTTTACGCCCTTTCCTCAAAACGGGCAAATGCCGTTCGACTGTGTATTTGTCGCCCCAGGGCCTTCAGGATTGGTTATCGGGCCGGTTAACGGCAGCAAGCATGGCCGCCGCCGCCGAAACGGCCGCCCACACGGGCGCCCGCCCCGGCCCGAGCCGAGGCAAAAGCGAACGCGCTGGCGCTGGCGCTGGCGGAACCGCCGCGAATGATCACCGTGGTGCTGCTAAAGGACCCGCCGCCAATATCGGCCCCGACGCCGCCGCCACCGGCGAAAAACGAATCCGGCAGGCTGACCAGATTGCTTTCCACGGGGGCCGGCGCTTCCGGCGCCCCCAGCAGCTCAACGGCTGGAGGCGGAGGCGCCCGCCGCGTCACGCGCGGACGCGGACGTTCAATACCGTCGGCCTGCGCGACAGAGGTTAACGCCGGCGCGGCGAATAAAGTGAATGCAGTAAGGAGCGCGAGCATGCGCATGAGCATCTCTCCAGAGCCCGCGACCATCGCGTCAGGACATACGAAAGCAAGCCGTTTCACCGAGGGGGCGCTTAGTTCGCCGCAGGCACGGAAATTAACGCTGCCTAGAAATCGACCGCCAAGCCTTTGCGTTCCCAATCGCCGTAACGGGTCGGCTCGGGCCCAGACGGCCCGCCCTGTTCCGGCGGCAGCGCCGCCGCAGCTTGTCTACGCGCCTCCGCCTCGGCCAGGGCGCGCTGCGCTTCCGGCGTTAGCGGCTTTTTTGGCGCATCATCCGACATATTGAACCTCGCTGCGGCGCACTCGATATCATGTCTGACCGAGATGAGGAGTCCGATGAACCATTTGAAGACCTACGTGCTGCTGGCCGCGATGACGGCGCTGTTTGGCGGCATTGGTTACCTGGTCGGCGGCGCCGCGGGCATGGTGATCGCGCTCGTGGTCGCCGCGGCGATGAACCTGTTCGCCTATTGGAACGCCGACAAAATGGTGCTGCGCCACTTCCGGGCGCAGCCGGTGGACGCCACCCATGCCGATCTGCGCGTGCGCGCTTATGCACAGGACACGCTGGAGCTGGCGCGCCGCGCCGGCATGCCCGCGCCTAAAATCTATGTCATCGACAATGCGCAGCCGAACGCGTTCGCCACCGGCCGCAACCCGGAAAACGCCGCCGTGGCGGCAACCACCGGCCTGCTCGGCATGCTCTCGCGCGATGAAATTCGCGGCGTGATGGCGCACGAACTCGCACACGTGAAGAATCGCGACACGCTGACGATGACCGTCACGGCGACGATCGCCGGCGCCATCGCCATGCTGGCCAATTTCGCCTTCTTCTTTGGCGGCAACCGCAATCCGATCGCCGGACTGGCGATCATGTTGATCGCGCCGATCGCCGCCTCCCTTGTGCAAATGGCGATCAGCCGCGCGCGCGAATATGAAGCCGATCGCATCGGCGCCGAAATCAGCGGCGATCCGCAAGCCCTGGCGCGGGCGCTGGAGAAGATCGAGGGCTTCGCGCGCCAGCGCATGAACCCGGAGGCCGAGGCCAATCCGGCCATGGCGCACCTCTTCATTATCAACCCGCTGGCCGGCAAGGGCGCCGACAATCTGTTCTCCACCCACCCGAACACCCGCAACCGCATCTCGCAATTGATGCGCCTCGCCGGCGTGAGCCGCGTACAACCCGAACGCTCGCCGACGGCTGGGCCGTGGGGCGAACGGCGCAAGCGCGGTCCGTGGGGTTGAGGCTCTGAAGCTGCGGTAAATTCCCGCCTCTCCTTTCCCTGGAACCTTGCCGGCATAGTTTAGATGTGTGCGGGGGCTTGGGGACCCTGCGCATATGGTTGATGAAGCGTTAACCAACGCCGCGCGAGCTTGGCGCTACGCCGTTCGACTCGCCATGCGCCTTGTTCCCATACTCCCCGCTGCGGCAGCCGCAGCGATTGGTTTTGCCTCCGCGCCGGTCCCGGCCTGGAGCGAGTCCCCCGTCATTGTTGAAGGCGTGGACAAGGATTCGCGCGAAGCCATCATCGGACTGTTGCCGGACCGGGAACGTCCCACGTCACTGTTCGAAGCCGAACGGCTCGCCGAGGAAGCCGCCGAACGTGCAAATGCATGGCTGCGCTCTGAAGGATATTATGCGGCGCAAGTGACGCCCGAGGCGCAGCAGGAACCCGCGGAAGCACGCATACTCATCGAGATGGGGCCGCGTTTTGCGTTCGTGCCGCCAGCCATACAATATGAAGGCGAGACGCCCGCCCAAATTGCCTCGGAAGCAGCGGCGACCGCGGCGGGCAAACGTGTGCAGGAAGGCGCGCCGGCGCGCGCCGAAGATGTGCTGGCCGCTGAAGCGGCCGCGTTGCAGGCCCTGCGCGAAGCCGGCTTTCCCGATGCGAGCACGGGCGAGCGGCGCGTTATTGTCGATCACGCCGCCAGCACGATGAATGTGCAGCTTCGCTTCGACGCCGGCGGCTATGCCCGTCTTGGCGACGTGCGCGCCGAGCCGGCGGACCTGTTCCGCGAGAACTTCATCGACGATCTGCAGAACTGGGAGTCAGGCGATCAATTCACGCCTGACCGCTTGGCCCAGCTGCGGCGCGACATCACCTCGACAGGCGCGGTTTCACTGGCGACAACCGAACTCGCGCCGCCCGATGAGAATGGCGTGCGCAATGTCGTGCTGCATGTGGAGCCAGCGCGGCGCAACGCCTACGAACTCGGCCTCGGCTATTCCACCACCGACGGCGTGGGCGTAGAGGCGGAATGGACACGGCGCAATTATACGCGGCGCGCGGATTCGCTCACCGTGTTCACGCGGCTGAGCCAAGCGCTGCAAACCATCAATGCCGAGCTTTCACGTCCGCACGCCGCTGGCCTTGGCCACACGCGCAATTATGGCGTCTCGCTGACACGCGAGGACATCGACGCTTATGCGCGCCAAGGCGTTGCAATCTACGCCTCCGTTGACGCCGCGCCGACCCTCACCTTCGGGCAAAGCTATGGTTTGAGCGTTTCAGCGGACTTCTACGACGACGCAGGCGCAGGCGTTTCCAACGCTTATGTATTTGGCGGCTTCTACGATCTGCGCCGCGATACAACGGATGCACGGCTCGATCCGCGCGAAGGCTCGCTGCTCGATCTGCGCATCGAGCCCGCCGTTTCAACGGGCGATGAAACCGTCACGTTCGCGCGCGCCATCGGCGAAGGGCGCATCTATGAATCGCTTGGCGATCAGGATCGCGTCACCCTCGCGGCGCGTTTGCGCGTCGGCTGGATCGAAGCGGTCTCGGGCGATGTCGAAAACGCGCCGCCGGACCGGCGCTTTTATGCCGGCGGCGGCGGATCGGTGCGCGGCTACGATTACAATTCGATCTATCCCGCGGAACGTGACGTGCTTGGCCTGACGCCTGGCGGTCAGGGTTTGGTTGAAACCTCCGTCGAAGCACGCTGGCGCGTGACCGAGCGCTGGGGCGCCGCCGCGTTCGCCGATGGCGGCACGGCATTTGACGATTGGAACGAGGCTGGCGACCTGAGCTGGGGCGTCGGAGTCGGATTGCGCTACGACCTTGGCTTCGCCCCGCTGCGCTTCGACATCGCCCTCCCGCTCGACGACGAAGAAACGACCGCCGATTACGCGCTCTATATCAGCCTCGGACAGGCGTTCTGATGGTTCTGCCGCCGAAAAAATGGCGCAGGCCGAGCCGCATCGCCATCGCCGCGAGCGCGGCGGCGATCGTTGGCGCCGGCGCCGTCGCGCTCGGCCCAGCGGCGGCCTGGATCATCGACCATGTCGGCGACGATCAACGCGTCTGGCGTTTAGGCCGCATCCAACTCGACGATGTTTCGGGCTCGTGGCTAGGCGATCTCACCGCCGCGCACATCAGCATCGCCGACGAGCAAGGCGTTTGGTTTGAGGCGGAGAATGTCGCGCTCGATTGGCGCCCGTTCGGTTTGCTGTTTGGCGCCGTGCAACTCGACGCCGCCGAAGTGGAAACCGTGCGCATTCTGCGCCAGCCGGCATTATCGGAACCGCGCCCGTCCAGCGGTTCGAGCTTCGACGTGCGCATTGGCCAATTACGCATCGGCGCCCTGCAAATCCAAGAAACCGTCTATGGTGAAGCCGCGCAATTCAACGCCGCGCTCGCACTCGATCTAAGCGGCAGCGATTTACGCTTGCTGGATCTAGAATTACGGCGCGCGGATTCGGATGCCGACCGCGCCATCGTGCTCTACCGGCCGGACCAAGCCTATGCATTGAACGCCGACATTGAGAGCGCGCCCGGCGGCATCATCGCGCATGCGCTCGGCATCGCCGATCAAGGCATGCGCGCTGCAGCGCAAGGCCGAGGCGACACGCAAACCGGCGGCGCGGTCTATGAAGCATTTGTCGGCGACGCCCAATTGCTAGACGGCGAAGCGCACTGGACGCCGGAAGATTGGCGCCTTGACGCTAACGCACAACTCAACGCCTTGCCCGCACTCGCTACACTGACGCGGCGCCTCGGCGACAGCATTGTGCTGGAAGCTGCCGGAACACGCACGGGTGCGTTCGAGGCAAATGCGCAAACGCCCTTCTTCGCGTTGCAGCTTTCCGGCGCCGTCAATGAAGAACGTGAGCTTGAAGGCCCTGCGCGCATCGTGGCGACCACCGAGCGATTGTCGAACATTGCGCGGGAATCGCCGTTCGAACTCGGCGCGGCGCGGCTTGAGGGCGAGCTGCGGCGCGCACGCGGCACGACCGCAATACATGGAACCCTCGACGCACAAAGCGTTGAAGCGCTTGGCCGCGAGGTGCAATTCACCGGCCCCGTTGAAGCGGCGCTGACGGATGCTGCGTTTACACTCACCTCCGACCTGCGGGCCTCGGAGCAGGCGCCGGCGCTGTTCGCCCGCGGCAGGCTCGAAGTCGATGCCGTTTACGACCGCGAACGCGGACGCTTCACGCTTAACCGCACGGCATTGACGAGCGACGCGTTGGCGCTGAATGCGCAAGGGTGGGCGCGCGGCGCGAGCGCTGGCGAATTTTCCGGCAATTGGCGGGTGCGGCGTCTGCAAGCGTTTGCGCCCGACATAAGCGGCGGCGCCAGCGGACAATGGCGCGCCTTCGTTTCCGAGCCGGCGAACCGCGTCTGGACCATCACCGTCGCCGGTAATGGCGCGAATATCGGCGGCGAGCCCGCAATCGTGGCGCAATTGCTCGGCGCCAGTCCCGATCTCGACGGCATGCTCCGCTATGAAAATGGCGGCATCACCGTTTCGCACGCACGCCTGAACGGCGCCCGCCTGCGCGCGGCCGCCACCGGACGCATCGTGAGCGGCGAAGCCAATCTCTCGTTGGAGGCCAGCGCGCGCGGCCCGCTCGATCTTGACGGCGCGGCGCTGAATGGCGTGATCGACGCCACGGGACGCATCACAGGGCGGCTCGCGCGGCCAACGCTCAGTGCGCGCGCCTCAATGGCCAGCTTCGACGCCGGCGGCACATTGATCGAAAACCCACAGCTTGATTTCTCGCTGGCGCCCAACGGAAACGCCTATGTCGGCCGCGCCGAATTGCAGGGATCGGTCTCCGGACAAGCTTTGACGGCAGCTTCCAACGTTTCCATCGCCGATGGCGCGTTTGCGCTTCGCCAACTCGATGCGCAAGTCGGCGCGCTGGTTGCGCAAGGCAGCGCAATCATCGCCTCGCGCGGCGTAACGGCGGAGCTTTCCGTCAATGGCGCGATGGACGGCGTCGTCCCCGGCATGAGCGGCCGGCTCGCGGCGGATGTCGCGCTGACTCCGGAAACGCTGGCGCTCAATGCTCAGATCGCTGACGCCCGCGCCGGCGATCTGCGCGTACGCGCCGCCACAATCCGCGCGCGCGGACCGCTGGACGCCATCGCTGCGGAATTCGACATGCGCGGACGATTGCGGCGCGCGCCGCTCGTCTTTGCCGGCACGGCGGCGCTCAATGTCGAAGGCAGCGAAGCACGCGTCGAAGGGCGAGGCGAATTGGCCGGCGCGCCGATCTTCACGCGCGCGCCCATCACCGCCAGCTGGGGCGGCGGGCAAATCAGCGCATCGCTCAATGTCGCGATGGATGACGGCGTGGTGCAAGTGCAATGGAGCGAACGCGGGAGGGCAATCTCCGGCTCGGCGCAAGTTGAGGACGCGCCGATCGCGCCGCTGGCGGCGATCTGGGGCGAGCGCGCCACCGGCCGCATCGACGGGCGCGCCAGCATCGCCAATCGCGGCGGCGGCCTTGCCGGCGACGCGGATCTTCGGCTCGACGATGCGCGTTTCGCCGGACGGCAGGATGGCTCGCTCGACATGCGCATCGTCGGCGCGCTTGAGCCCAATCGTCTGCGCGCAACCATCGACGCCCAATCGACCGAAGGCTTGCGCGCGCACATGGAAGCGGACGCGCCCGTCGTCACGGACGCCGATCCAATCCGCATTGCGCTGGCGCCGGAACGGCGCGGCACGGCGCGATGGAGCGCTGAAGGTCCAGCATCGGGTTTATGGGCGGTGGCGCGGCTGCCGGATCAATCGCTTGAAGGTCAGCTCGACGGCGAAGGCACGCTGCAATTCGGCGCCGGCTATCTTTCCGGCGAGGGCCACATCGAAATTATCGACGGCCGCTTTGAGGATAAGCTGACCGGCATCGTGCTTGCCGATCTCGATGCACGCGTGGCGATCGGCGACAATGGCGTGCAGATCGAAAACTTCACCGCTACCGGGCCGCGCGGCGGACGGCTCAGCGCGACGGGCGGCAGCGCAAATCCGAGCGAAGGACGGATCGTCGTCAATGTTCAGGATATGCGCGTCGCCGACCGGCCCGAGGCGCAAGCGCGCGCCAACGGTGAACTCGTCTTGGCCTGGCAAGGCATGCAATCGAGCTTTACCGGCGACATCAACATCATCGAGGCGAACGTCGATATCAATTCGGCCGCGCCATCGGCGGGCATCCCTACGCTCGACGTGATCGAGATCAACCGGCCCGGCTTCGACGATGAAATCGAAGAGGCCATCGCGGCGGCAGCGGCGCAAGACGATGCATCGGTGGAGTTGAACGTGCGCGTGCAGGCGCCGGGGCGCATCTTCACGCGCGGGCGCGGCATCGACGCGGAATGGGCGCTCGACCTTCGTTTGCAAGGCACGCTCAACAATCCTCAGGTGTTCGGCACGGCGACCGCCGTGCGCGGCGATATCGCCCTCTCCGGTCAGCCGTTCGAAATTCAGGACGCACGCATCATCTTTAATGGCGATCCGCTCGACGCGCGCATCGCGCTGACCGCGGAACGCGACACGCCCGACCTGACCGCGCGGCTGCACCTCACAGGCACGGCGCGCGCGCCGGAAATCAGTTTCAGCAGCGACCCCGCATTGCCCGAGGATGAGATTCTGCCGCAGGTGCTGTTTGGACGTTCGGTGGAGGATCTCTCCGGCTTTGAAGCGGCGCAGCTGGCGACCAGCCTGGCCACGCTGTCGGGACGCAGCACGTTCAATCTCGTGGACGCCGCGCGCGCCGCGACCGGGCTCGACCGCTTCGCCGTGCGTTCGGACGAAGATGGCGGCTTCCTCGTCGCCGGCGGCGTTTACCTTACCCGCGACGTCTATCTTGAAGTTGCGCGCACGGGCCTCGGTGAAGCGCAGACGCAAGTGGAATGGACCATGCGCCCGCGTCTTGTGCTGATCACCAGCTTCCGCGGCGGCGGCGAACAGCGTGTTTCGCTGCGTTGGCGGCGGGAAACGGATTGAGGCGCGCGGCAGGCGCGGCCATATAGCAGCGATGAAGTTCCTCGATCAGGCGAAGATTTACGTGCGCTCCGGCAATGGCGGGGCGGGCTGCGTCTCGTTCCGGCGCGAGAAGTTCATCGAATATGGCGGCCCCGACGGCGGCGATGGCGGACGCGGCGGCGATGTCTGGATCGAATCCGCAGATGGCCTCAACACGCTGATCGATTATCGCTTCCAGCAGCATTTCAAGGCCGCCACGGGAGGCCACGGCATGGGCCGCGCGCGTCACGGCGCCGACGGCAAATCCGTCGTACTCAAAGTGCCCACCGGAACGCAGGTGCTGGACGAAGAGCAGGAAACGCTGATCGCCGATCTTTCCGCACCAGGCATGCGCATTTTGATCGCGCGCGGCGGCAATGGCGGCTTTGGCAACGAGCATTTCAAATCCTCGGTGAACCGGGCCCCGCGCCACGCCAATCCGGGCCTCGAAGGCGAAGAGCGCACGCTATGGCTCCGCTTGAAGCTGATCGCGGATGCGGGGCTGATCGGTTTGCCGAACGCCGGCAAATCCACCTTTCTGCGGGCCGTGAGCGCGGCGACGCCGAAGGTCGCGGACTATCCGTTCACAACACTGCACCCGCATCTGGGCGTGGTCAGCATCGGCGAAGCCGAGCGCTTCGTTATGGCCGACCTGCCCGGTCTGATCGAAGGCGCGGCCGAAGGCGCCGGGCTTGGCACGCGCTTCCTCGGCCATGCCGAACGCTGCGTGGCGCTGGTGCATCTGATCGACGGCACCGGCGAAAGCGCCACGGACAGTTACCGCACCGTCCGCCGCGAACTTGAATCCTACGGCGGCGACCTTGCGGGCAAACCAGAGATCATTGCGCTCAACAAAACCGATGCGATGACGCCGGAAGAAGCGGACGAAAAGCGCGCCGCCTTTGCACGCGATATCGGCAAGGATGTACGGCTGGTCTCCGGCGTCTCAGGGCAAGGCGTGCGCGATTTGGCGAATGCGCTCGCCTCCATGCTGCGCGACAGGCGCAAAACGGAAATCGAGTCCGGGCCCACAACCGAAGATTGGTCTCCTTAACGCCGCTCGGGCGATATGAACATGACGCGCCTTGAGCGCGCGCCGCGACGGGCGATAGGAACCGTGCAGCGGCAAGGGAGACTAAAATCATGGTCCAAGTGATGAAGGGCGTGCGCGTCCTTGAAGTGGCGCAATTCACTTTTGTGCCGGCGGCTGGCGCCATCCTCGCGGATTGGGGCGCGGACGTAATCAAGGTCGAGCATCCCGTGCGCGGCGATACGCAGCGCGGCTTCATCAATATGGGCGGCGTCGCCGTCGAGCGCGACCGCAATCCGCTGATCGAACATCCCAATCGTGGCAAGCGCAGCATCGGCATCGACACCTCGACCAAGGAAGGTCAGGAGCTGTTGTACGAACTGGCCAAAACCGCCGACGTGTTCCTGACCAATTACCTCCCCACCGTGCGGCAGAAGAACAAGTTCGACGTCGAACATATCCGCAAGGCCAACCCCAACATCATCTATGTGCGCGGCAGCGCGTTCGGCGACAAAGGCCCCGAGCGCGAAAAGGGCGGCTATGACGGCACCGCCTTTTGGACGCGCAGCGGCGTCGGCTACACGATGACGCCCAAGGAAATGGACGGCATGCTCGGCCAGGGCATGCCTGCCTTCGGCGATTCCATCGGCGGCATGAATATCGCCGGCGGTATTTCAGCGGCGCTGTTTCATCGCGCGCAAACCGGCGAAGCCATCGAAGTCGATGTGTCGTTGCTGGCGAGCGCTTGGTGGGCCGCTGGCGCGGCGGTCACACACGGGATGGAAACCGGCGGCGTCAACCGCAATCCGATGCCGGGCACAGGCTCACGCGTAAACCCGTTCATGGGCAATTATCTCACCTCCGACGGCGGCACGATCAATCTCTGCATGCCGAGTCCGACCGGTTACATCCGCGATACATTCGAGCATTTGGGCTTGGCTGAACTCGCCGACGATCCGCGCTTTTCCGAACCGCGCGCGCTGATCGTCAATGCCGAGGAAGGCAGCAAACTGGTGGCCGAAGCGTTCAAGAAGCAGACCTTCGATTATTGGCGCAATCATCTGAAGTCGATGAAGGGCCAATGGGCGCCGTTCCAAAGCCTGCTCGACATGGCGACGCAAGACGAACAGGCGATCGCCAACGATATCGTCGTTGAGTATGAGGGCTCGGACGGCAAGCCTTACAAGGTCGTGCGCGGGCCGATCCAGTTCAACCACGAGCCGACGCAGACCACGCGCGCGCCGCAAGCCTCCGAGCACACTGAGCTGGTGCTGATGGAGCTGGGGCTTGAGTGGGAAAAGATCGAAGAGCTGAAATCGAAGGGCGCGATCGCCTAGCTGGCTTGCTGCGCGCGCTGGCGCGCATGCACGCTTTCGCGGGGATCGAGGCCGAGCAGGTCGGTGACGCGGCGCATCAGCGTCTCTTCATGAGCCTCGCGTTCGCCATCGGCGAGCACGACGCGCCATAGCGCCTCCAACACGCTGGCGCGCTCCTCATATGGGATCGCGGTCTTGATGAGCGATGTGAATTTATAAAGGTCCATGGACGCTTGCTCAGCCGCTTCGCCCTCTTCGCGCAGGCGCTTAGCCGCCTCCGCGTTGAGCCCATAGCGGGCGGCAAGCACGCGCTCGATCTGCGTGCGCTCGGCATCAGCATATTCGTGATCCGCGTGTGCGGCGATCACCAGAAGCGCGGCGACGGCGATGCGCGCGTCCTCGGCGGGCAGCGGCGATTCATCGGAGCGGCCCGAGATACGGCGGAGCAGATCGGCAAGCATGGGGCCGAACTAGGCCGAACATGCGCGCGCGACAAGCGCGGACCCTCGCCAGACGCGGAGGCGCAGCTTATGAAAAGCGCTGCATGACGTCTCCCCTCGCCTCCGCCAAGCGCATCGTGGTGAAAATCGGCTCAGCGCTGCTGATCGATTACGAACGCGCGCGCCCGCGCATGGCGTGGCTACATGCCTTGGCCGAGGACATCGTCGCCGCCAAGCAGGATGGCAAGCAGGTGGCGATCGTGTCGTCCGGCGCGGTGGCGCTGGGCCGCTTCGCGCTAGGGCTGAAATCCGGCCCCAAGCTGGAGGAAAAGCAGGCCGCCGCCGCCGCCGGGCAGACGCGGCTGATGCATGCTTATGAGACTGTATTCGCCACCTACAACACGCCGGTCGCGCAAGCGCTGCTGACGCCCGACGATACCGAGCGCCGCCGCCGCTGGCTGAATGGCCGCGCCACGCTCGACACGCTGCTGAATTTGGGCGCTGTGCCGATCATCAATGAGAATGACACCGTCGCCACCGTAGAGATCCGCTACGGCGACAATGACCGCCTCGCCGCGCGCGTGGCGCAGATGATTTCCGCCGATGCGCTGGTACTGCTGTCGGATGTGGACGGGCTCTATGAGCGCGATCCCCGGAGCGATCCGAACGCGAAACACATCGCCGAAATCGCGGCGATCACGCCCGAGATCGAGGCCATGGCCGGCGGCATCAATGCCAGCGCCGGCGTCGGCTCGGGCGGCATGCGCACCAAGATCGAAGCGGCAAAGATCGCCACCGCCGCCGGTTGCGCCGTCGCCATCACCAAAGGCGAAGCCGAGCATCCGCTGAAACGGCTCGGCGAAGGCGCGCGCGCGACCTGGTTTTTGCCGAGCGGCTCGCCGCGCCAAGCGTATAAGGCGTGGATCGCTGGATCGCTGGCGCCGCAAGGCGTGCTGGTGGTCGATGACGGCGCCGCCGCCGCGCTCAAGACGGGCAAGAGCCTTTTGCCCGCGGGCGTGGTCGAAGTGCGCGGCAGCTTCGAAAAAGGCGATGCGGTACGCATTATCGCCGCCAATGGCGACGAGATTGGACACGGCATCACCCGTTACGACGCTGGCGACGCCGCGCGCATTAAAGGCATGAAGAGCAGCGCCATTGCCGAGGCGCTTGGCTATGCGGCCGGCCCCGCTTTAATCCACGCCGACGATCTGGTTTTGGCGCGCTAGGCCGGCGCCTGTAGGAATGAAGCGATGAGCGAAAAACTCTCCGACCTCGAAGCGCAAATGCACGGCTTGGGCGCGCGCGCCCGCGATGCCGCGACGAAGCTCTCGCACGCAACGCCCGCTGACCGCACCAAAGCCTTGCAGGCGATGGCGCAGCGCCTGCGCGCGGCTGGACCGCTCATTCTCGCTGCGAATGAAGAGGACGTGGCGCGGGCGCGCGAGAACAAGCAAACCGCCGCTTTCATCGACCGCCTCGCGGTTGATCAGAAACGCTTGGAAGGCATGGCTGCAGGCATTGAACAGGTCGCATCACAACCCGATCCGGTCGGCGCGGTGATGGCGGAATGGACGCGGCCGAACGGTCTGCGCATGCAGCGCGTGCGCACGCCGCTTGGCGTGATCGGCATGATCTTCGAGAGCCGCCCGAATGTGGCCGCCGATGCAAGCGCGCTGGCGCTGCGAGCGGGCAATGCGATCATCCTGCGCGGCGGCTCCGATAGTTTGCAGAGCGTCAACGCTATCGTCGCGGTGCTGCGCGAAGCGCTCAACGAAAGCGGTTTGCCCGGAGACGCGATCCAATCGGTGGCGAGCGCGGATCGCGCGGCGGTCGGCATGATGCTGGCTGGATTGAGCGGGACGATCGACGTGATCGTGCCGCGCGGCGGAAAATCTTTGGTCGGGCGCGTGCAGGAAGAAGCGCGGGTGCCGGTGTTCGCGCACCTGGAAGGCGTGTGCCACACTTACGTGCATGCAGGCGCCGATCCGCAAAAGGCCATCGACATCACTGTGAATGCGAAGATGCGGCGGGTTTCGATTTGCGGCGCAACGGAAAAACTGCTGATCGACCGCGCCGTGCTGGCTGATCTGCTGCCGCCGATTGCGCAAGCGCTGGAATCGCAAGGCTGCGAATTGCGCGGCTCCGAAGAGGTGCAAGCGATTTGGCCGATGGAACGCGCCACCAGCGAAGATTGGCGCACGGAATATCTTGCGCCGATCCTCTCCATCCGCGCCGTGGAAAATATCGACGAAGCCATCGCCGCCATCGGTCATTATGGCTCGCATCACACCGACGCGATCATCACCGAGGACGCGGCGGCGGCGGACAAGTTTCTCAACGAAGTCGATAGCGCCATCGTCATGCATAATGCCTCGACGCAATTCGCCGACGGCGGCGAGTTCGGCTTTGGCGGCGAGATCGGCATCGCCACCGGCAAAATGCATGCGCGCGGGCCTGTCGGCGCCGAGCAACTCACGACATTCAAATATGTTGTGCGTGGTGTGGGGCATACGCGGCCTTGAAGCTCGGGCTGCCCCTTGCTTATCCCGGCATGAAGATCGGCCTGTTCGGCGGCAGCTTCGATCCCGCCCATGAAGGCCACGCACATGTCGCCGAAACCGCGCTGAAGCGTTTGGGGCTTGATCAAGTGTGGTGGCTGGTGTCGCCGCAAAATCCGCTGAAGCCGAAATCGAGCCCGTTCGAGAAGCGTCTGCAATCGGCGCGCGGATGGGCGCATGGACGCAAAATGGTGGTCACCGACATCGAGCGGCGTCTCGACTGCGCGTTCACCTACCAGACCCTGCGCGCGCTGAAACGGCGCTATCCTGGGGTGGCGTTTACGCTGGTTATGGGTGCAGACAATCTGACCCATTTCCGCAAATGGCGGAATTGGCGCGAAGTGGCGGCCAGCGTGCCTGTTGTAATTATTTCACGCCCCGGATCCGGCCCGCGCGCACGGCTTTCAGCGCCAAAATATTGGACTTTTCTGACCGCTCCTTACCACACGGCGTCATCCACGGCGCTGCGGGCGCGCCAGAAGGTGGCGAAACAAGCGCAAAAGTGATACGTTTAGAGCTTCACATGGCATGGAAGGATCACGCACCTGTCGCCTGAAATGAAAAGCTCGCCGGCCGACAAGTCCGCTGGCGACGCGCCGCGCAAGGCTCCTCGCCCCCCGCGCGGCATTGACGCCGACGCCGCCGCGCGCGTTGTGCTCGCATCCCTGGAGGATGACAAAGCCGAGGAGATTCTCGCCCTCGACGTTCGCGGAAAGAGCTCCTTCGCGGATATGCTGATCGTGGCGTCCGGCCGTTCGGCCCGGCACGTGGGCGCACTGGCTGACCACGTCACGCGCAAGCTGAAGGAGATGGGCGTCACGAACGTAAATGTCGAAGGGCTGCCTCACTGCGATTGGGTGCTGGTCGACGCTGGCGACGTAGTCGTGCACCTATTCCGCCCGGAAGTGCGCGCCTTCTATAATATCGAGAAAATCTGGGCGGGTGGGCCCGGCCCAAACGCCATCGCGAGCTAAGGCTTGCGGCTGCAAATCGTGGCCGTCGGGCGTCTGCGCGACGGCCCGGAAGCGGCGCTGACCGCCGATTATGTCGCCCGCGCCGCCGCCGCTGGACGGCAAATTGGGTTTAAATCGGTCGAATTGATTGAAGTCGAGGGCAAACCGCCGGGACAGGCTCGGTCGGAAGCGGCAGCCATTTACCGCGCCACACCCGATGACGCCCGCAAGATCCTGCTCGACGAGCGCGGGGCCGAGTGGAGCTCCCGGCAAATGGCGCAGAAGCTGGCGCAATGGCGCGACGATGGCGGGGCCTGCGCCACGTTCTGGATCGGCGGGGCCGATGGCGCTGCACAAAGCGTTAAGGATCAAGCTGACGAAAAGCTCGCTTTTGGCCGCCAAACTTGGCCGCATCGCCTAGTTAGGGTGATGATTGCAGAGCAAATTTACCGTTCTCTGATGATATTGTGCGGAAATCCGTACCACCGGGACTGAAGATTCCGGACGGTATGGTGGTCACTCATGGTTTTTGGCGCTTTGCGCGCCAGCGCCTTATCCGCGTGTGCGGTAGGGGCGCTTGCGGTTTTTGTCGGCGCCGCGCAGGCGCAGACTTCGCGCAGCCTCACGCAAGTCGAACGTGACGGTCGGGCCGAGACGGCGCGGGCTGAGCGCTTGCGCGCGCAATCGCGCGAGGCGCGAACCGAAATCGCGGCGCTCAACGCGCGGCTTGTGGAATCCGGTGAACGGCGCGCTGAGGCGGAAGCCGCCGCAACCGCCGCGGAGCAGCGGCTCGAAACATTGCGCGCGCAGATGAATGTGGACGCCGCAGCGCAAACGCGCGCGCGCCAAGCCCTTGAATCAGCACTCATTGCCGCCGCATTCGCGGAACGCCGGGGCGGCCTGAGCGGCATGCGCGCCGGCCTGTTCGCGCGCGCCGCCGCGCCCACATTCAGCGCCGCCCAGCGCCAACGCGGCCAAGCCGTTGAAACAAGCCGGCGCCTTGAAGCCGCAGTGTTGGAGGAACAGCAAATTCTGGCCGACGCGCAGGCGGCCATCGACGCGGAACGTGGCGAACTGGAAACGCTGACCGCACGCCGCCGCGTTGCGCAGGCAGCGCTTGACCGCGACGCAAATGCGGCCGAGCGGCGCGCACGCACCTTGGCCAGTGAAGCGCGCAATCTGCGCGAACTGGCCCAGCGCGCGGCGGCGGCCAGCCGGCGCTCGTCCAGCGGCGGCTCCAGCACGGTTCCGGCCGCCTGGAGCGCCCCTGCCGAAGGCCGCATCGTGCGTGGCTATGGCGTGCGCGAGAACGGCGCCCCGCCCACCCAGGGCGCGCTGGTGCGTACGCGTAGCCGGGCCCAAGTCGTGTCGCCCGCCGCGGGTGAAGTGGCCTATGCCGGACCGTTCCGCAGCTATGGCCAAGTCTTGATCCTTAATATGGACGGGGGCTACGCTGTGGTGCTTACCGGGATGGCGTCTGTCGGCGTACGGGTCGGCGATGCTGTTCGCGCGGGACAGCCGATCGGGGAAATGCCAGATTCCGACATGACGGCGCCGGATTTGTATGTCGAAGTGCGCCGTGGAGGCAGCCCTATCGACCCGGGCCGCTGGCTAAGCGCCAGGGGTCTGATCGACCAGGGCAGCGTCCGCGCTGGTTAATACGAATCAGGCGAAGGCTTCGCTTGAGGACATGGGCAGCCCAAGGCGCCCGGGGAGTTAGGAATGCGGCTCGCTTGGATTGCAGCGCCGGTTGTGGGTTTGGCGGCCTGTGTTGGCGCGCTTGCCTGGTCGGCGCCGGAAGATCGCGGCCGCGGCGACATTTATCGTCAGCTCGAATTGTTCGCCGATGTGTTGGCGCGCGTTGAGCAGGACTATGTGACAGATATCAATGACGAAGAGGCGATGGAAGCGGCCATCAATGGCATGCTGTCCTCTCTCGACCCGCACTCGTCCTACATGAACGCGACCGAGTATCGCGACATGCAGGTGACCACGCGCGGCGAATATGGCGGCCTGGGCATCGAAGTGACCAGCGAAGAAGGCGTGGTGCGCGTGGTGTCGCCGATCGACGACACGCCGGCCTCGCGCGCCGGCATTGAGGCCGGCGATTTTCTCACCGCTATCAATGGCGAAAGCATCGTCGGCCTGACGCTGAACGAGGCCGTGCGGCTCATGCGCGGCGAGCCGAACACGGAAATCACCGTCACCGTTTCACGCGAAGGCGTCGATCCGTTCGATGTGACGCTGACGCGTGAAGTGATCAATGTGCGCGCCGTGACCGCGCGCGTCGAAGGCGGCGATATCGGCGTCATTCGTATTTCCACCTTCAATGAACGCACTGGCTCAATGCTTCAGGACGCCATCCGCGAAGTGCGCCGCGACACGGGCGGCCGCCTGCGCGGCGTTGTGCTCGATTTGCGGCGCAATCCGGGCGGCCTGCTCGATCAGGCGATTGAAGTCTCGGACGCCTTCCTCGACGGCGGCGAAGTGGTGTCCACGCGCGGGCGCCGCACCGATGACGTGCAACGCTACAATGCGCGCCGGGGCGATGATCTCGCCAATGTGCCGGTGGTGGTGCTGATCAACGAAGCGAGCGCCTCGGCGGCGGAAATCGTCGCCGGCGCGCTACAGGATCGCAACCGGGCGCTGATCGTCGGCACGACCTCGTTCGGCAAGGGCTCGGTGCAAACAGTGATCCCGTTGCAGGGCGGACGCGACGGCGCACTGCGCCTGACGACGGCGCGTTATTACACGCCTGCCGGCCGCTCTATCCAAGGCGCGGGCATCGAGCCGGACCTCGAAGTCGCCTCACGCCGCATCACCGAGGAAGAACTCAATCGCCCGTCCTTTTCGGAAGCGAATCTTCCGCACGCGCTCGACAACGATTCGGGCGCGGAACGGCGCGGACGGCATCTGATCGAGGATCAGCCGCCGGAAGATTGGGACGAGACCGAGGATTACCAGATGCATCGTGCGCTGGAATTCCTCCGCGAGGGCGTTGTCGCCGAACGGCTGCGCGCCCGCGCGGGTTAAGTTCCGCAAGGACACGAGCCGGGCGAATTTAAAGTCCGTTGCTTTAGTGACGCGTGGCGCGAATTCAGCGATATTTCGCACACTTGATTCGATTGCCGTGCGCGCTCGTTTACGCGCGGCCTAAGCCAAGGTTTGCGATGCCGCCGCGGCTTCCTCGCGTACCACAGATCAACCACAAGATCGCAGCTTTCGCCGCAGCCGGCGTGCTGGGGCTCGCCGTGTTCGGCGCCATCCAGTTTTTCGGCGACCCAGACGCGGCCGGCCCACGGCGCATCGTTTCGCTGCAGCCAAACGGCGCGGAGGCGTCAGCTGCGCCGCGCATAGATTTCTCCGAGGCTGTTGCCGGCGAGGACATGCAGATTTTCGATCTCGGCGATCTGCCGCCACACGGCGAAGTTGGCGAGATCGGCGCCGATGGCGAGTTGCGCGTCGCCATTGTCGAATCGACGCCGACGCGCGCTTCGACGCCGCCACTGCCGCGCGCGCCGTTCACAGGCATGACCGAACAGGGGCCGAATGGGCCGCTGCCAATCGTCGCCGCGAATGGGCGCACGCCGGCGCAAGCCTATGCGCGCCCGTTCAACAGCGCCGGCGACCGCCCAGTCATCGCCGTTGTCATCGGCGGGCTCGGTTTCAACGCCGCAGCGACGACGCAAGCGATCGACGAACTCCCCGCGGAGGTCACGCTCTCTTTCGTGCCCTATGCATCCAACCTGCAAAACTGGATCGACCGCGCACGCGCGCGCGGCCACGAAGTGCTGCTTGAATTGCCGATGGAGCCGTTCGATCCGGACGCCGACGATACCGGTCCGCAGACGCTGCTCGCATCGGCGCCGACAGCACAAAACATTTCCCGGCTTGAGCAATTGCTCTCGCGCGGCGCCGGATATTTCGGCGTGACCAATTATCAGGGCGCGCGCTTCGCGACTTCGGCGCAAGCTTCGCAACCCATCGTGCAGGCGCTGAACCGGCGCGGGCTTGTTTTCATTTCTTCCGGCATCGGCCAGCGCACGGCGCTCAGTGTCGAAGCCGGTCGCGCGGGACTCGCCAATACGGCCGCCGACCGCATCATCGATGCGCGCCGTGAAGCGGAAGCCATCGACGAACAATTGCTCAATCTGGAAGCGCTGGCGCTGCAAAATCAGAGCGCGCTCGGCGCCGGCTTTGCCTATCCTGTCACCATGGAGCAGGTCGGGCGCTGGGCAAGAGATCTTAATGGGCGCGGCTATCAGCTCGCGCCCGCTTCCGCGGTGCTGAATGCACGCGCCGCCCGCAGATGACAGCACCGAAAGATCCGAAACTTTTCCGCCCAAATGTCGGCCTCGCACTTTTTCATCGCGACGGCCCGGTTTTTCTCGGCAAACGCCTGAACACCGAAGGGCCATTTCAATGGCAAATGCCGCAAGGCGGCGTCGACAAGGGCGAAGCGCCACGTGACGCAGCGTTACGCGAGCTTGAAGAAGAAATTGGCGTCAGCGCTGCGCTGGTCGATGTGCTCGAAGAAACGCCAGATTGGCTTTATTACGAATTTCCAAGCGATCTGCGCGCAAAAATGAAGCAACGCGGACGCTATCTGGGCCAACGGCAGAAATGGTTCGCGTTCCGATTTAAAGGCCGTGACTCAGACATCAGACTCGACACACATACTCCGGAGTTCAACGATTGGCGC
The DNA here is from genome assembly GCA_030430715.1 of Alphaproteobacteria bacterium. GTDB lineage: Bacteria > Pseudomonadota > Alphaproteobacteria > Caulobacterales > Aquidulcibacteraceae > Vitreimonas. Next base: position 3,100 of record JAUIJZ010000041.1, on the reverse strand, counting down.
TGGGCGGATCTGGAATCCACGCCCAGCCTCGTGATACCATTCAAGCGCGCGATATATGACGAGATCGTCACGCGCTTCAAAAAATACAGCGTGGGGGAATCCAAATGAGCAAGAGCCCGACGGGCGCTGCCATAGCGCCCCTGTCGTGAAACGTGCGAGCATTTCGACGCCGGTCGTGTTTGTGCACGGCGCGTTTTGTGGCGGCTGGGCGTTCGAGTCTTTCCGTCAGCCGTTCGAAGCGGAAGGCTTTGAAACGCATGCACCGAATCTTCCGCATCACGAACGCGGCGCCGATCTTGAGCGCCTGGCGAAAACCGGCCTGAAGGATTACGCGCAAGCGATCACCGATTATGTGCGCGAATTGCGCGCGCCGCCCGTGCTGGCGGGACACTCGCTAGGCGGATTGGTTGTCCAGATGGCGGCGATGCAAATCCCGGTCGCGGGCCTCATCCTGCTGGCGCCGTCCGCGCCTTGGGGCGTGCCGCCGACGACGCTGGACGAACACGGAAATCAATTCGGCCTTTCGCTGCTGGGCGATTATTGGCGCCGGCCTGTGCCGCCCGATTATCGCGTCGCGCGCTCGACGACGCTCGACCGCCTTGCGCACAATGATGCGCGCCGCGCGTTCGCCCGCTTCGTTCCGGAAAGCGGACGCGCTATCCGCGAAGCGGTGCAATGGTGGATGGACCATTCGATGGCGAGCCAGGCGCCGGTCTATCGCATCAACGCGCCGGTGCTCGGCGTCGCAGGCGGACGCGACCGCGTCAACGCATCGACGACGGTGCATCGCACCATCGCACGCTTTCCAAACGGGCAGGCGCATTTCCATGAATTTCCGGAGATGAGCCATTGGCTCGTCGGCGAACCGGAAGCGCCGCAAGTGGCGCGGCTTGCGCTGCAATGGCTGCAAGCGCGCGGCGTGCTGCCGAAACCGGCAAAAAAGAAGAAGCAGCTGTCGCTGTTCGGCTTTGGTGAGCCGGCCAGCGCCTAAGAGCCGCCGGCGCGCAAAGTCAGCATCACAATCTCAGGCGGATTGAGAAAGCGCACAGGTAAAATGCTCGTGCCAACGCCGCCCGTTACGTACATGACACGGCCATTCTCTTCCACGCGATGGCAGGCATAGCGCGGATTGGGCGTTGGCAGGATCGGGCGGCCGGCGAACGGGATCGTCACCTGCCCGCAATGCGTATGCGCCGCGAGCATGAGCGCAGGGCCGCGCGGCATCGACGCGAACGGGTCGGGTGAATGACTCAGCACAATCGTATCGGCATTGGACGGCGCGCCATTGAGGGCGGCGGTGAAATCAGGATCGCCGGTATCGGCGTCGGCCAAGCCCGCGACGACGATGTCGCCGGCTTCACGCTCGATCACCACATGCCGGTTCCAGAGCGTGGCGATGCCGGCCTCCTGCATCGCGCGGGCAATACTTTGGCGGCTGTACCAGGAATCATGATTGCCGATCACGCCGACCACGCCATAGCGCGCTTCAAGCGCGGCGAAAGTTGCGACGCCGCCGAGTATTTCCTGCTGCTCGCGCCCGGAGCGTTCTGCTTCGGATTGATGGCTCCCAGCATAATCGCCAAGCAGCACAACGAGCTCCGGCGCAAGCGCATTCACGCGATGGACAATGCGCTCCACGCGCGCCGCATCGACATGCGGGCTGCCAACATGCGTGTCGCCGATGGCGGCGATGGTAAGCGGTGCGCCGCGCCAATCTTCGCTGACGATCTCGACGCGGCGCACCACGAGCATATTGGGCTCGATGAACCACGCATAGATGTTGAGCCAATAGGCGGCTTCGAAGATGGCGATGGCGGCGACAATCCACCAGCGCCGCTTCAGCGTCGTCCAGCGCCGCACAAGCCAGATGGCGGCCCACGCGATCAGTACGAAGCCGAGGACAGCGCCAATGCTGGCCGGCCAAAGATCGGGGTGCGGCAGCACGCCGCCTAACGCGCAGCGCCGGGCGCGGGGGCGCCGCTGAGCGCACGCTGCATGCTGATCAGACGGATGATCTTGCCGGATTCATCGACGGTGAAATGATTGATCGCCGCGATCCGATAACGCATCGATCCCTCTACCGGCATCTGCGCCGCGACTTCCATCATGCAATCGGTGTCGTTGCCGAGCAGCATGACGGGAATGGCGTTCGGGCGATATTGCGAAATAACTTGGCCGTAGAAGGTGCCGATCTCTTCACGCCCGTGCATCACGTGCACGGCGTAGGTGACGCCGTCATCTTGGCGCGTCGGCCAGAAGATGTGCGCATCGTCAGCGAACAGCGAGACGATGTCGTCGAAGCGGCCGGCATAAACATTATCGACATAGGCGCGCGCGGCGCGGCAGGCCGGCCCTGGAGGCGGATCGGCGGCGCGGGGCGTGTCTGCATAGACTTCGGCGCCATTGACCGTCGCATCCAACTCGCCGCCCGGCAGCGGCTGCGCCGCTACGACAGGCGCCAACACAAGCGCGGCGAACGCAGCCAATATACCTGACAGATAGCGCATATGTTTTCCTCCCGATCATTATCGTCCGATCTTGAGCGATCGGGCGGCAAATGTCCGTAAGGAAATGCGGCGCTAATGCTTGAGCGCGACGCGGATCGCTTCGAGGCGCTCAAGCGCGGCCTTCGCGGAATCCCGCTTGGCGTCGCTATTGGCGTCGCGCAAATCGTCCTGTGCGTCCTTGAGCTGCTGATCGAGTTCCGCCGCATTGACGGCGGCGAGGTCAACGGCATCCTCAGCCAGAACGGTGAGCCCCTCGGGCGTCACATCGGCGAAGCCGCCATTGACGAAGATGCGGCGCTCCGAACCATCATTCAGCACCCGCAGCGTGCCCGGCGTGATGACGCTCATCACCGGCGCATGGTTGGGCAGAACGCCAAACTCGCCTTCCGAGCCGGGAACGACCACCTGATCCACATCGCCATGGAACACTTCGCGTTCCGGCGAGACGAGGGCGAAATTGAGCTTCTCAGCCATGCTGTTCCTCAGATGGTCTCACGTTCGGCAACGGCGTAGCGCATCATTGCGCGATCGCCGATCCCCGCCTCCGCCCAGACCGCGCGCCACGCGGCCATGTGCGGAGAATTACGATGCAC
>JAUIJZ010000040.1 GCA_030430715.1 Alphaproteobacteria bacterium | reverse complement strand
TCCTCATCGCTATGCAACGCGCCGCCGCACGGCCCAAGAGTATCGATGTTCGGGCAACCGGCGGCGGCGAGGTTGTTGCCCTCGCACACGCCGCCCGACGCCTGAAACGCTAGCTGCAGGCCCAACACGCCGCCTGCGTCCGCGGCCCAAGACATCACGGTTTGCTGCTGTGGCGTCAGCGGTTTGGGCGAACGCGCGAAATTGCCGTGCAGCGAGACCGTGACGCCGTCAAAAGCACGGGCGGCTATGCGGCGAATTTCGTCTTCCGCCCAGCCGGCGCCTTCCATATCTGGCGCGCGCACGTTCAGGCGCAGCACGGCGCGTTCCGGCACAACATTCGTCGGCCCGCCGCCATCGACGGCGCCGACATTGAAGGTGACGCCCACGCGTGCGCCATTCAGCGCGTGCAGCGCAAGCGCGCAATCGGCGGCGGCGATCAGCGCGCTGCGCCCCTCCTCGAAGGCGCGCCCGACATGTGCGGAGCGGCCTCGAAAGACGAGGCTGTAATTGCCCGACCCCTTGCGCGCATTGATCAGCGCGCCACTAGCGAGCGACGGCTCGTAAGTCATGCCGAAGTGCGCGCGGTCGCCGAGATCCGCAAGCAGCGGCGCGCTGGCCGGAGAACCAATTTCTTCGTCCGGACTAAGCAGAATCTCGTAGCCAATCTTCTTTTCGCCAGGCAGCGCTTCGAACGCTTCGAGCGCCGCCAGCATGACCGAGAGCCCGCCCTTCATGTCGGCCACGCCCGGACCGCGCAGCCGATCCCCCTCACGCCAATGATTCTGAAACGGATCGGACGCTGGAAACACCGTGTCGTAGTGACCGGTAAGCGCGATCCGAACCGGCGCGTCGGGACGCACACGCACATGCAAAGCCGAGCCATGCTCCACGGCAATCGGTTCTCCGCTAGCGGAGATACGTTGCGTCGGCGGCAGCGGAATGTCTCTGATTTCGCCGGGCAGCGCGACAAAAGCGTCGCTAAGCGCCACGCGCATCCGCGCCAGCCCAGCCAATTCGTAGGAACCCGAATTGATCGCCGACCATGATTCGGTGCGCGCAAGTATGGCCGCGCTCGCCGCATCCAATCGCGTTAGAGCGGACGCAATATCACCGGGCCAAGCCGACATGAGCCGGAAGTAGCGAGCGCCGCAGGCAGTGTCCAGCGGCCAAGACCGTTACCCACTAGGCAAAAGAAAACGGGCCCGGCTTTCGCCGGGCCCGCCTCTTTAGCTCACACAGTTCGTGCGATTAGCGGAACGTGATCGTTACCGCCGTGCGGCGGTTGAGCGGTTCACGCACGCCGTCGCGCGTTTCGCGGGCGAGTTCCGATTCGCCGCGCGCTTGGGTCTGGATCGAGCCAGCGCCGATGCCGCGAGCGACGAGCGCGTCACGGACCACCGAAGCACGACGCTCGGACAGACCTTGGTTGTACTGGGGCGAACCCGACGTGTCGGTGTGGCCGACGACGACGACGCCGCCGACGTTGCACTCACGCGCACGGTTGACCGCCGCATCGATGGTTTCGAGCGCGGCTTGGTTGAGGTTCGAACGATCCCATTCGAAATACACCACAAATTCCGACGTCGGGCACGCAGCCACTGGCGGCGGCGGCGGCGGCGGAGGCGGCGGGGGCGGCGGAGGCGGCGGAGGCGGCGGAGCAGCCACAGCCGGCGAGTACCGCAGACCGATCGTCATAGCGGCGTGGTCATAATCGGCGTCAAAGTTCGGGCCAGCGCCTTCCCAGCTGACGTCCGGAGCGTAAAGGTAACGAGCACCAACGTCGAGATCGAGCGTTTCGGTCAGGCCGAAAGCGATACCGGCAAGCGCTTGGTAACCGACGACAGTGTCTTCATCGTCGAAATTGCCAACACCCGTCACGGCCGAGCCGTTCAGCACGACGCCGCCGACACCCAAGCCGACATACGGCTCGATACGGCCGCCGCGGTTGAAGTCATAGTACAGGTTCGCCATCGCATTCCAGGCATGCACGTCGCCCGAAACCACAGCGCCAGAATTGTCCAGATCGTTATAACGGTGGCCCAGTTCGCCCTCGAGGCGGAAGCCGTTGGCGAAGGCGTAGCCAATGCCAAGACCCTGATACCAATCGTCGTCGAGATCCGTCGAGCCGACTGCGGCGTTGTCAAAATCGACTTCGCCGTCGAATGAATAGCCGACGTCAGCTCGGCCGTACCAGCCTTCAGTGGCGGAAGCGCCACCGGCCGCACCGACCATGAGCGTGGCGAGCGCCAGCGTCTTTGTAATGCGCGATTTCATAATCACCCCTCTCAAGCGATATCCCCTGCGCCTGAATTCCCCGAGCCGCAGCCCCTAAGCGCGGAATTGCACTTATGACCGACAACAGACGGAGCTCAGCACTGCATGATACTGAGGAACCCGGCTGATCCCCCAAACAACGTCACAGACCAAAAGTTCCCTGTGATGGTCGATTAAATGATTTTGGCGCCTCCGCCAACGGGAGTCCATGAAGCTTAACCACGGCGGCGCGCTTTTTTCGTCGGGAAGTTGCCGTTTTCACACCATTTCAGCCACGGCCCCGAAATGAAAGGGGCCGCGCCCCCTCCCGACGCGGCCCCATCCCCTAGCGCCCCTGCGCGGCCTCGCTTTCGCAAGGCGTCCCCCGCCGGAACTGATTAGGTTTTATAGCGGCCACAGCGCCCGCGTTTAGCCTCATTTGGCGCCTGACGCAGCCTTTTCAGCGGTGATGTTGCCTGTACGTCACATGCGCCGCTCAGAAGCGCATAAGACCCGATGGTGAGCCCGGACGGGTTCGAACCGTCGACCCCCTGATTAAAAGTCAGATGCTCTACCGGCTGAGCTACGGGCTCCCATGGAGGCGCCGAGTTACGCGCTGAGCCGCGCCTATGCAACCCGCCGCTTGCTCAGACAGCCGCGGCTAAACTGGCAGCGACCGCCCGCCCCCACCCAGCGCGTAAACGCTCACGCCCGGCGGATGGCATCTGCGGCGCCCAGGCGCGCGGCGCACCCGCTTGGGCCTGATCGAGACTTGGGATGAGCCCGGCGCCGAATGCGGCGAGCTTGGCGGCGCCGATCGCCGTCATTTCCTGAAAGGCTGGACGCTCGATTGCCACACCACAAATGTCGGCGAGAAATTGCATCGCCCAATCGTTGGCGGTGACGCCGCCATCTACGAGCAAACGCTCGACCGGCGGAGCGCCATCAGCGCGCAAGGCATCGAGCAAATCAGCCGTTTGATAAGCGATTGCTTCAAGCCCCGCGCGCACGACATGCGCTGTTGAGGAATCGCGCGTCAGGCCCGTGATCGTGCCGCGCGCCTCAGCATTCCATTGTGGCGCGCCAAGACCGGCAAACGCAGGCACAAGATAGACACCGCCATTGTCCGGCAAAGAAGCAGCAATCGCTTCGGTATCCGGCGTTGTCTTGATCAGCTTCAGGCCATCGCGCAACCATTGTAGCGTTGCCCCTGCCGAGAAGATCGATCCTTCCAACGCGTAAGCGTGCGCACTTTTTGTTTCATAGCCGATTGTCGCCAGCAGACGGTTATTCGAGCGTGGAACGCCCTCCCCCATATTCATTACGAGGAAACAGCCCGTCCCGAACGTCGCTTTGGCCATACCGGGTTTGAAGCAGCCATGCCCCACCAGCGCCGCCTGCTGATCGCCGGCAATGCCGTGAATGGGCAAAGCACGCCCAAACAGATCGGCTTCACAATCGCCGAAATGTGCGTCGCATCGCTTTACTTCCGGCAGCATGCCGCGCGGCGTCTTGAACAGCGCACACAATTCATCGCTCCAGGCGCGGGAATTGATGTCGAACAGAAGCGTGCGCGCGGCATTGCTGATATCCGAAACATGCTCTCGTCCGCCCGTCAGCCGCCACATCAAAAAAGATTCGATGGTGCCGAATGCAAGTGCGCCCGTTTCGGCGCGGCGGCGCAACTCAGCGTCCTGATCAAGAATCCAGGCGAGTTTTGTCGCCGAAAAATACGGGTCGAGCAGCAACCCGGTGAGTTCCTGCACGCGCGCCTCATGCCCCGCCTCACGCAAGCGCGCGCACGTTTCGGAGGTGCGCCTATCTTGCCAAACGATGGCGCGATGCACCGGCGCGCCGGTCTTTCGATCCCACACGACGACGGTTTCGCGCTGATTGGTGATGCCGATGGCGGCGATCTTTTCCACGCCGCCGGCTTTGGCGATGGCGTCGCGGCACACTTGCAGCGTCGCCGACCAGATTTCCTCCGCGTCATGCTCCACCCATCCGGGTTTGGGAAAGTGTTGCGTCAGCTCTATCTGCGCGGATGAAACTGGCGCAAACGACGGATCGAATACGATGGCGCGTGTGGAGGTCGTGCCTTGATCGATGGAAAGAATGAGATTGGGCTGCATCCCCTCAAGAAAGGGCGGGGAGACGCCAAGGTCAATCCGAAGACGGACAGGGGATCAAACAATGTCTCCGGCGGCGCCTCCCCTATGCAGCGCGCTCAGGCCGATTGCGCAGCCGCACTCTCTGAAGCCGCGCGGAATATGGCGGACGCGGTCCGCACGCGCGCGAGCGCCTCATCCATATCCGCGACGGTGACGCCGCGCTCATTCATAGCGTCAATGTCCGCACGCAGCGCCGCAAGCTTGTCAGCGAAATCGCCTGCCTGATTGCTGACGCTCACGGCGCTCTTGGTCACATCCGCGATTGTGTCCAGGATTTCCGCCGCACGGGCGCGATGCTGCTCCGGCGCCAGAGACAAAAGCGCCGACAACGCCGCAAGCAATAAATCCGTTTTATTGAGTGTATCGAGCATGAGAGCGCTCCCTTAATTTTGTTGCGCGCGCACGAGCGCTTCGAGTTCGCCGAGCGGGCCTTGCGCGGTTTCAAGAGCTTCGCCGAGGTGGCGTGCGGCGATGGCGAACCGGCTCACAGCGCTATCGTCATTTGGCGTCGCGGCGAGGTCGGCGCGGGCGGAAGCGTAAGCGCGCACTGCAAGTCCAAGCGTTTCCGCCGCCGGCGTTGTGACGCGCTCAGCTTGCGCCAGCGCGCGCTTCAGCGCGGCGGGCGCTTCCGGATCGCGCACGATGTCTGCCGCCTCTTCGATGAGGACAGCATAGGTTTGCAGCACGGCGTAAGCTTGCCGGTCCGCGCCTTCCGCCGCGCTGATTGGGTTCTCGATCTGTGCATTGCCGAAGGGGAAAGAAGCGCAGGCTGGCGTTGCGGCGAGCGCGCAGCCGAGCACAAAAGCGCGGAGAGGATGTCGCATCAGCCCCCTCCTCAAACCAGCGGACCGCGCGCGCGGGCGCGACCGATGGCCACGCCGACGAGGCCCAAGGTGACGATGAGGTCAGCGGCAGCGCCGGCCAAATCCTGCGCCAGCCCTTGTGGCAGCTCCACGCCAAAACGGCTGGCGGCGGCGGCAATGGCGATGGCGGCGACGCTCTTCAACGTAAGCGAGTGAAAAGCCGGTTTTTCACTCGGATTGCTTGTTTCGCTCATTGGCTCCTCCTCTTGTGTGGCGAGAAGCTTATGGGCGGTTGAACGCAATCGGATTGAATGCTGTGCAAGCCGGTGCGTAGGACGCAAACTATTTGGCGCGGCTCAGAAAATTTGGAGCGGCGGCGCCCGCCGCTGTAGGATAAGGGCGGCGTCGCCCCCGCTTTGAGCGTAGGGTCGCCGGCGCGGTTGCGCTCCGCCGGGACTTATGGCGAAAGCGCGCGAGAAAGATTGGCCTCGGAGGGCATATGCCGGACACGACCTTGCAACTGGGCGAAGCCGCCGATGAAGCGGATTGGCGCGCCCTGGTCGAGCGAGGCTTGCGTGGCGCGCCGTGGTCGCGCCTCGTCGGCAAGACCGGCGACGGCATCGCTATTGCCCCTCTATATAGGGAAGCGGAGACCGAGACAGGAGCGGACATTTTCGGTGCGCCCGGGGCGGCGCCGTTCGTACGCGGCGAAGGCGGCTGGGTCATTCGCCAAGCCTTCGCGCATCCCGATCCGGACCGCACGAATCGCGATATCCTTGCCGATCTCGCGGGTGGCGTCGGCGGCATCGAACTCGTCATCGATCCCAAGGGCGAGCGCGGCGTCGCCATTCGCAGCGCCACCGAACTCGACCGCGCTTTGGCCGATGTCATTCTCGAAGCCGCGCCAGTTTCGCTCGACGCGCAGGGCGCGACCGTAGCTGCACTACTCGAAGACAAACTCAAAGGCGTCGCCGCGGCCGGCACGGCCTTCAATCTCGATCCGATCGGCGAGCAGATGCACACCGGAATTGCCGGCGACATCGCCGAAGTGGCGTGCTTTGCCGCGCGCGTGCGCACCCGCCTGCCCGCCGCGACCGCGCTACGCGTGGATGCCCGCCCCGTGCACGAAGCCGGCGCCACCGAAGCCCAGGAAATCGCAACCGCGCTCGCGAGCGGCATCGCATATCTGCGTGCGCTGCAGGAAGCCGGACTCTCCATCGATGACAGCGCCGGTGCGCTGCGCTTCGCCATCGGCATGGGCCCCGACGTTCTGATCGAAGCGGCCAAGCTGCGCGCGCTGCGTCTATGCTGGGCGCGCGTGATGGAAGCCTTGGGCGCGGCGCCCGAAGCGCGCGCGGCGCGCATTCACGCCTTCACCGGCCAGCGCATGCTGACGCGCTATGACGCCTACACAAACATCCTGCGCATCACGACTGCCGCATTCGCCGCGGCGGTTGGCGGCGCCGACGCGATTACAACGTCGGCATTCACGGATGCGCTGGGCGTGCCGACGCCGTTCGCGCGCCGCGTCGCGCGCAACACGCAAAACGTGCTGGCCGAAGAATGCCGCCTCGGCCATGTCGCCGATCCGGCGGGCGGTTCGTGGTTCGTGGAAAACATGACGCACGCCCTCGCCGCCAAGGCTTGGGACATCATGCAGACGATCGAAACCCAGGGCGGCATCGTTGCGGCGCTCGAAAGCGGCTTCCTGCAAAACGCCATCGCCGAAACGCGCGCGGTCCGGGAAAAGCTGATCGCCACGCGGCGCGAGGCCATTACGGGCGTCAACGACTTCCCACTGCTCGACGCTGTCGAGCCGGACGTCGAACTGAAGCGCGCGGCGCCTGCGCCAGCCCACAACAAGGCGCTCGCGCCGATCCATTGGGCCGCGCCTTTTGAAGAGCTACGCGACAAGACCGAGGCGCTGAAGCCGCGTCCGGCGGTGTTCTGCGCCACGCTCGGCGCGCTCGCCGCGTTCGGGCCACGCGCGCAATATGCGCGCAACCTGTTCGCCGTGGGCGGCGTCGCCACTTTGGGCGAAGAGACTGCATATGACACGCGCGACGCCATGATCGACGCGTTCCGCGCCTCGAAGGCGCGCGTCGCGGTGATTTGCGGCACGGATGCAACCTATGCCGAAGAAGCCGAGAACGCGGCGCAGCGTCTCAAGGCTGCGGGCGCGCTGTGGGTCATACTCGCGGGCAAACCTGGCGAGCTTGAAGTGAAGCTGCGTTCGTCGGGCGCCGATCAGTTCATCTTCATCGGCGTGGATGCGCTGAAAGAATTGCAAACACTGCACGCCGCGCTCGGGATCAAATAATGACGCGCTCGCGTCTCGCCCTCTCCGCTTTTGCCGCGGCCGCGCTACTCGCGCTGGCCGCCATCACCGCCGCTGCCGGCGGCTGGTGGACGCCATGGGCGAGCCGCTACATTCAAGGCGTTGATGTCTCCTGGCATCAGGGCGCGATCGACTGGCGCGCTTTGGCCGAGAACGATGTCGCCTTCGCCTACATCAAAGCGACAGAAGGCGGCGATCATGTCGATCCGCTGTTTGCGGCCAATTGGGCGCAAGCCGGTGAAGCGGGACTTTATCGCGGCGCCTATCACTTCTTCACGCTCTGCCGTCCCGGCGCATTGCAGGCGTCGAACTTCATGGCCGTTGTGCCGCCCGTCGCAGTCGCGCTGCCTCCCGCGCTTGATCTCGAACATATGGGGCCGTGCCGCGAAGGGCCGACCATGACGGACGTCATCGCCGAAGCACGCACCTTCATGGATCGCGTCGAAGCGCATTATGGCGTGCGGCCGATCATCTACACCACGCGCGAATTTCACGACGCGCATCTCAGCGAGCTTGAGGGCGAGCGTTTCTGGATCCGCTCGCTCGGCGCGCAACCAAGTTTTCGTCAAACCGATTGGGTGATCTGGCAGCACCATAATCGCGGCCATCGCCGCGGCGTGCAGGGCCCGATCGACCTCAATGCTTTCCGCGGCGACGCCGACGCGCTCGCTGCTTTCGCCAACGCGACACGGCAAACCTCATGACCCTACCTGACTTCTCCAAACTCTCGCTCGTCACCAATATTGCTGAAGGCGGCACTCCGCTTGGCGAGCCCTGGCTCACGCCCGAAGGCATTAAAGTGAAGACCGCCTATATGGCGGCGGATCGCGCCGGGCTTGATTTCGTCGACGGCTTTCCCGGCATGGCGCCGTTCGGACGCGGCCCCTATCCGACCATGTACGTGCAACAGCCCTGGACGATCCGGCAATATGCCGGCTTCTCGACGGCGGAAGATTCCAACGCCTTCTACCGGCGCAATCTGGCGCACGGCCAGAAAGGCCTTTCCATCGCCTTCGACCTCGCCACGCACCGCGGCTACGATTCCGATCATCCGCGTGTGGTCGGCGATGTCGGCATGGCGGGCGTCGCCATCGACAGCATCTACGACATGCGCACGCTGTTCAGCGGCATTCCGCTCGATCAGATGAGCGTGTCCATGACCATGAACGGCGCCGTGCTGCCGATCATGGCGCTCTATATCGTGGCCGGCGAAGAGCAGAACGTGCCACACGCCAAACTCTCGGGCACGATCCAAAACGACATCCTCAAAGAATTCATGGTGCGGAATACGTTCATCTATCCGCCCAAGCCGTCCATGCGGATCATTGCCGACATCTTCGCCTACACGGCCAATGAGATGCCGAAGTTCAATTCGATCTCGATCAGCGGCTATCACATGCAGGAAGCCGGCGCGACGGCGGACCTTGAGCTCGGCTACACGCTGGCTGACGGCGTCGAATATATCCGCGCGGGTGTGGATGCGGGGCTCGACATCGACAAGTTCGCGCCGCGCCTCTCCTTCTTCTGGGCGATCGGCATGAACCCGTTCATGGAAATCGCCAAAATGCGCGCCGCGCGCCTGTTGTGGTCGAAGCTGGTCGCGCAATTCGATCCGAAGGAAAGCAAATCGCGCGCGCTCCGCACGCACTGCCAAACCTCCGGCTGGTCGCTAACCGCCCAGGACGTCTACAATAATGCCGTGCGCACATGCGCTGAGGCGCTGGCGGCGGCGTATGGCGGCACGCAATCGCTGCACACCAATTCGCTCGACGAAGCGCTCGCCCTGCCGACGGACTTCTCCGCCCGCATCGCGCGCAACACGCAAATCCTGCTGCAAGGCGAAGGCGGCGTCACGCGTCCGGCCGATCCGTGGGGCGGCTCGTATTATGTCGAACGGCTCACTGCGGAACTTGCGGAGAAAGCGTGGGCGCATATCGAGGAAGTCGAGAAGCTGGGCGGCATGGCGCAAGCGATCGACCAGGGCTTGCCGAAGGCGCGCATCGAAGAAGCCGCGGCGCGCACGCAGGCTCGTATTGATACCGGCCATCAGACGATTGTCGGCGTGAACAAATACAAGCTCGACGAAGCCGAGGACATTCCGGTTCTCAAGGTCGACAACGCCAAGGTGCGCGCAATGCAGCTCGACAAGCTGTCGCGCCTCAAGGCAGAGCGCAAACAGCAGGAAGTCGACGCCGCGCTCGAAGCGCTTGAGAACGGCGCGCGCGGCAAGGGCAATCTGCTTGAGCTTGCCGTCAACGCGGCGCGCGCGAAGGCGACGGTGGGCGAAATGTCATCAGCGATGGAGCGCGCCTTTGCCCGTCACCAGCCGCCTATTCGCCTCGTCACCGGCGTGTTCTCGCGCGAAGCCGGCAGCGACGTCGCCGTGGAACGCGCGCGCCAGAGCGTGGCTGCGTTCCAGGAAGCGGAAGGCGCCAAGCCGAAAATCCTGGTCGCGAAGATGGGGCAGGACGGCCACGATCGCGGGCAAAAGGTCGTCGCGAGCGCGTTCAGCGATATTGGCTTCGATGTCGAGATCGGGCCGCTGTTCGCGACGCCCGACGAAGTGGCGGATCAAGCCATTGCGCAAGGCGTGCACATTGTCGGTGTTTCCTCGCTGGCGGCGGGACACCTCACGCTGACGCCCGCCCTGCGCGCGGCACTAAATGAACGCGGACGCGGCGACATCATGATCGTCGTCGGCGGCGTCATTCCGCCGGAGGACGTGCCCACACTAAAGGATATGGGCGCGGCTGCGGTGTATCCGCCCGGCAGCGTCATCGCCGACATCGCACAAAGCCTGCTGAGCGCACTCAACGAAAAACTCGGCTACGCGCAGCAGCCAAGACAGAGCTAAAAGCGTTGATAGCGCGTATCCACATCGCCTATTGGCCGCCTGTCGCGCGTGACCACAGTCACAATATCGCGACCACATAGCGGGAACAGACTACCCCTTGCAGCCATTGGCTAGGCGTTGGCGCTGACATGCAGCGTCGCCGCCTCGGTGAACCATGCAAGACTATGACCGCATCATCCGGCGCTTGGAAACCATCTCCAAACTGGGAGACTCGGAGAAGGAAGCTTTGCGCGCTTTACCTATGCGTCGCAAAGCATTCGCAGAAAACGCCGACATTATCAGCGAGGATTCCCGCGCCACGGAATGCTGCGTAATCCTCGATGGCATGGCCGCGCGCTACAAGCATGTTGCCAAAGGGCGCCGTTCGATCCTGTCGATTCACTTCGCAGGCGACCTGCCTGACCTTCAAGGTTTGCATTTGGCGCACATGGATCACGGCATTTCCGCGCTGACACCTGTGAGAGTCGGCTTTATTTCGCACGAAACGATCAAGGCGACGATCGCAACGCACCAGCAGCTAGAGAATGTTCTCATGCGCTATGCCCTGATCGACGCCTCCATTTTCCGCCAATGGATCGCCAATCTGAGCCGTCGGACAGCACTTGAACGCATCGCGCATATTTTTTGTGAAGTTTATGTTCGAATGTCCGCGCTCGGACTTTCAGCGCCTGATGGTTTCCGCTTGCCAATGACACAGGCGGAACTAGGCGACGCTGCCGGGCTTTCACCTGTGCACGTCAATCGCGTGATGCAGCGTATGCGCAAGGATGGCCTCATTATCTCTCGTGGCGATCTCCACGCGGTGGGTGATTGGGACCGTCTCAGCAACGCGGCGGATTTCGATGAAAACTATCTGCATTTGAGGCGCGACCCCATTGCCGCTTGAAATTCGCCCGGTCGAACTGAATGACGAGCATGACCGCGAGGGCCGCTTGGTATTTCAAGATGGGCGCTTGGCCGCCATTCTATCGCGCCTCTCAGACCAACACGCCGCGCGCTCCGGCCGCTGGTTTCTGGAGTATGGCGCCGGTCCCCTCGCTTCCTGCAATCAGGAATTCGATACGCTGGAAGCCGCGGCGAATTGGGTGGAGCATAACCTGAAAGAGGCCGAGCATTAACTCAGGATAATGCGCCGCGCCCCAAGTGCGGTTCCAATGTCCGCTGGTGGCGGCGGGCAATGACAAAAAAGAAACTATCTTCCAATTTGATTTGGCTGCTCGTCGCGCTGTGCTGGTGTGTAGGGCTGCTCGCGCTCTTGGCGCGTTGCACGCTCTAGGATTTGACCTTCCGCGAAAGCACCCCAAATTTGCTTCAGGCAGATAAGGAGGCAGCCATGCAAGCAGGTCGAGAAGCCGAATATTTCCGTGAACGCGCAGAACGGGAAATCGCACTGGCGCAGGCGACCGGCGCGAAAGCCCACGCCAGCTCTGACTGCAAAATCGTCTATATTGAGCGCCGCGACGGCTCACGCGAAACCGTTCGCATCCCTGAGCCGGCGCAGAAACACTAGGCTGAACTTAAGCGTTAGCTTCAGCAAGCGTGCGACGCGCGGCGGCCGGCCCTTCGCGCGTCAAGGCGCCGGCTTGCTCGCGCCATTGTTGCGTATCGATGCGACCTCTTAGACGCAAATAATTATCGATCCAGGCGACCTGCTCATCGCTCCAGGCCGCCACTTGGTCGTAGTGGAATATCCCGAGCGAATAGAGCGTCGATTGCTGCAACAGACTTACGCCCTCGATCAAAGTGAAATCATCCGGCGCGCCATGACGCGCAGCTTGCAGAACTGGCGGTTTAGCGCGGCGGGTTGAGGGCGGCTGCGGCGGAGGAGGAATTTCCAACTCCTCTTCTTCAATTGCCGGCTCAGACTCTAAGTCTGGCTCAGGAGCAAGCAATGCCGGCGCTAAAGCAGGCGCTGGATACGCGGCAGCATCGGCAAGGCGTTGCTCTAAATGACGCGCGCGCGCTTCAAGATAGCGCGAGCGCCACTTCCAACATTCCGGATCCGGCCCATCGTCGGCGAGTTCTTCCTCGAGTTGCGGCTCATCAGGCTGCGGCGCATCGGCTAGCAACGTTTCCGCATCAGGATCGATCAGGACTGGCCGTGCGTTCATGTGCGCGAGGCGGCGCTCCAAATAGAGCATGCGCCAGCGCAACAGCATATCGACATCCGGATTTGCAGCGAAGGGAGAATCCAGATCGGACTCTTCCACAAGCGCGGCGGTTTCAGCTGCCGGATTGGCCAGTAAAGCGCGCACTTCGTTCTCGGCATGCGCGGCGCGCGTCTCAGCAATCCGGGCGCGCCATTCCATCAAGGGCGGCGCCGCGATTGGCGCTGGCGGCGGCGCTGCCGGCGGCGCTGCCGGCGCCGGTTCGGCTTCTCTCCGTGCGCCTTCAAGATACCGGACGCGCTGTTCGAAATAACGCAACCGCCAAGCTTGCAAACTAGGATCGCCCTGGGGCTCGGCGACAAGCGCCTGCGGCGCGGATACCGGCTCGATTTCGTGCGCAGGCTCGACCTCAACGTCAATCGCCGACACATCTATCGCAGGCGTTTGCTCTCGCTCGGTTTCCATCCGCTCAAGCTGACGCTCAAGTTCGGCCGCGCGCGCCTGAGCATCATCAGCGCTTGCACGCGCCGCATCCAGCGCGCGTTCGAGTTCGGCAATGCGCGCGTCGCGCAAATCCGCCATGGACCGCACTGCTTCGCGAGCGCGATCGGCCTCGTGCGCCGCATCAGGCGAAGCGCCTTCGCTCACCAGCAGATTTAGGTCGCGCATCAGGCGCGTGCGATCGCGCCTCGCTTTGGCATCCGCTTCGCTGGCGCGATAAGCCGCGAACGACCAGCCTGCCAGCGCCGCGCATGCCATCGTGAGCAACAGCCACGCGGCCAATTGAGCAATCAGATAGACCATGACTTAGCCCGTGACATTGAACTCGATCCTGCGGTTGGCGGCCTGTCCTTCGGCAGATTGATTGCTGGCGCGGGGGCGATCTGGCCCATAACCGGCCGCTGCGAGCCGCGACCGCGCCACGCCCTGGCTAGCCAGGTAGGTCGCCACCGCGCTGGCGCGCTCACGCGATAGCGCCATATTCAGTTCGCGCCCGCCCTGATTGTCAGTGTGTCCCGCCACTTCGATCGTGAATCGATCACAACGCAATGCGACCGAAGCCAGAGCATCTAATAGCTGACGGCTGGAAGGATCGATCGCCGCCGAACCCGGCGCGAAATTAATGACATTGCGCTCCATGAGGCGGCCGAACGCAGCCTCACAGGTTTCCGCATCCCCCTGCTGTAAATTGAGCCCCTGCAATTCGGGATGCGCAACATCGAGCCCGTCAATGGTAACGGCCATGCGCGTGCGAAACGGCGCAGGCGGATTGGCGAAGTCGCGGTTGAGCGCGTCGACCGCCTCTTGCGAACCGTCGCCGATAAAGACGATTTGCGCATCAGCCACTCGTGCTTCGCCGCTATTCAGACGCGCCAACGCCTGCAGAACATCGCGCGCCACCCGAGCGAAACGCGGCGACGGCGCGCCGCCCGCGACATGCATGCCGTCAACGACTTCATCATTTGGGAACGCAGCGGCGGCGGCACGCATAATACGCGCGCGCGAAGCTTCGCTAGGCACCGCGCCGTCTAGCACCAAGCGCTCCGCCTCACGGCGCGCGCTCCAATTGAACGGGCGATCGACTTGCCCAACTTGCAACCCTGAAACATCAACGCGGGTTACGCCGCCCGCCCACGGACCACCCGCGCCCGCGGACGCCAGAGCAACCTGCCGCGCAGCCGCGATTGTGCTTTGATCGTCAACAAGCCCGCTAAGGGCCGCGGCTTGGCCGGACATTCTGACTTCGAGGCTCGAATAGCCCGCCGCCTGCAGTTCGGTTTCCGCTCTTTCCTGCAGCACAGCGGGCAACCGCCATACCGAGGCGTCATGCACGCCGAACATGCCGGCCAACGCGGCCAGCCCCGCGCCGGCAATGCCAGCCCAGAGCGCCATCGGCGGACGGGCGCGATCTTCGCGATCCTCGCTCATGAAAGCCGCGCGCGCTTCACTTGCGCTTCGCTCAGCAGCGTGCGCAATTCTTCCGTTTCGCGCGCCTCATTGGCTCGCCGCGCGGCATGCGCCATGACGTAAAGACGCCAGCCGACGGCGAAACCGATCAGCGCCGCTACTGCGAAAAGGATCAACTCGGAGAAGAACAGACCAATCATTTTTCCCGCGCCCGGCGCAAAGCCAATTTCGCTTAACCACCTTCTAACCGCGATCAAAATACGCGAGAACCTGAAAACCCCCGCGGGCGAACATACAGGCGCCATGGCACATCAAATCAGCAGCGCGCAGAACCCGCTCATCAAGACATTGAAGAGCCTGCACCTCAAAAAGGGCCGCGCCGAGACCGGCTTGTTCCTGGCCGAGGGCGCGCGCCTGGCGCTGGAAGCGGCGGAATTGGACGCTTGGCCGGAAATGTTGCTGTTTTCGCCCGCAGCTTTGGAGCGCCCGCGTGTGCGCGACCTGATCAAGGAAGCCGATGCGCGGCGCGTGCGTACAATTGAAACCACTCAAACCGTGCTCGGACAAATCGCCAAACGCGATAATCCGCAAACGGTGATCGGCGCCTACCGGCAGCGTCTGGCGCCGCTTGAAGCTCTGGACGGCGCCCTGCTTGTCGCGCTCGACGGCATACGCGACCCCGGCAATCTGGGAACCATCATACGCACGGCGGATTCCGTCGGCGCTGGCGGCGTGATTTTGGTCGGTGAAACCTGCGACCCTTTCTCGGTGGAGGCCGTGCGCGCAACGATGGGCTCGCTGTTTGCGGTCAAGCTCGCGCGCGCTTCCTTTGAGGATTTGGTGCGTTTCAAGCAGGCGCGCGGCGCGAGCCTCGTTGGCGCTTCGCTGAAAGGCGAAAGGCTGGCGCAGGAGACGCCGCTGCCCGAGCGCGTGATCGTGTTCATGGGCAATGAGCAATCGGGCTTGAATGAGGACATGGAAGCCGCGTGCGATAGGCTGGTGAAGCTGCCCATGCGCGGGCGAGCCGACAGCCTCAACCTCGCCGTGGCGACGGCGGTTATGTTGTACGATATATGGCGGAGACGCGACTATGACGGCGCCAGAGCCTAATATCTCTCCCACTATCCTCGTCGCTGACGATTGGCGCGACTATCGCTTGCTCGATTCCGGCAACGGACGAAAGCTGGAGCAAGTCGGCCCTTATCGCTTCGACCGCCCGGAACCGCAGGCGCTCTGGACGCCGCGTGATACCGGCGCATGGGCGAAAGCGGACGCTATCTTCGCCGCGAGCGGCGATGGCGAAGACGATGCCGGACGATGGCGTTTCAACAGATCACTGCCGGAAACCTGGCCGCTCGAATGGAACGGTTTGAAATTTCTTTCGCGCCCGACGCCGTTTCGTCACCTCGCCGTCTTTCCCGAGCACAGCGTGCATTGGCGCTATGCGGCAGATGCAATCGGGACGGTTCAGCGTCCGCAGCCAGCGGAAGTCTTGAACCTGTTCGGCTATACCGGGCTCGCTTCGCTGGCGTGCGCACGCGCCAGCGCAAAGATCACGCATGTTGACGCTTCAAAAAAAGCCATCGGCTTTGCCCGCGAAAACCAAGCGGCGGCCGGGCTCGCGGATGCTCCGATCCGCTGGATTGCAGACGACGCGCATACGTTCGTGAAACGCGAGATCCGGCGCGGGCGCCGTTATGACGGCATCATTCTCGATCCGCCCAAGTTCGGTCGCGGACCTAACGGCGAAACCTGGCGGCTCGAAGAGAATTTGTCCGCCCTGCTTACCGATTGCGCCGCCTTGCTAGGCGAGCAGAGGCCTGGCCGTTTTCTGATCCTCACAGTCTATGCGGTGCGCCTGTCCTTCATTGCGCTGGCGCAAGCGGCAACGAGCGCCTCGGAACTCCAGGGCGGCGCCTGGGAGTTTGGCGAGATGGCGCTACCACACGCCGGTGACTCGCGGCTCTTGCCCACGGCAATCTTCGCCCGCTGGCGCAGCTAGCGGCGCGCCGCCGCCGCAAAGGGGAAAACTCTTTGCCCCCAGAAGCATAGGACTTAGCTCCGTGCTCAGAGCGATAGTCACGCATCCGACCGCCTGTGGAGGCGCTGCTATGCTCGCTGGCGCTTCCCCAAATAGGGGAAGAAGATGATGGACGCAGCCTTTTGTTCCTCATATGTTCTAAAGGCTGAGTCGCGTGGGGCAAGGCGGGCGCACACGAACTTCGGAGGCTGGAACATGCTCGCTTACGCCCTGTTTGAAACCGCCATTGGCCGCTGCGGCTTGGCATGGGGGGAAGATGGCGTGATCGGCGTCCAGCTGCCCGAGAAAACCATTACGGCCACCCGCACACGCCTGCTGCGCCACTGCCCGACTGCCGATGAAATCGATCCTCCCCGCCATATCGCCCGCGCCATTGCCGACATTCAGGCGCTATTGCGCGGCGAGAAAAAAACACTGCGGGCCATACCTCTAGATATGAGCGGCGTCGCTCCCTTCTACGCGCGCGTATACGACACTGCGCGCGCCATTCCCCCCGGCGCCACCCGCACCTATAGCGAGATCGCCCGCGCCGTAGGCCGCGCCGACGGCGCCCGCGCTGTTGGCCAGGCGCTCAGCCGCAATCCGTTTGCGATCATCGTTCCCTGTCACCGTGTTATCGGCGCCAATGACCGGCTCACCGGCTTTTCCGCCAATGGCGGCATCGCCACCAAGCTACGCATCCTGCAAATCGAGGGGTGGCGCGCCCAGGAACCGGAATTGTTCGAAGCGCTGACCTAAAGCCCCGCTTGCAATGCGTCGCCCCGCGCCTATCCAAATAAAAATGCGGGGAGACCATGAGCACATTGCACACATTCGACTACGCCCATGACGGCGTTGCTCTAAAAGGACAATTGGCGCTGCCAGCAGGCGCAGGCCCACATCCAGCGATCCTAGTAATGCATGATGCGCGCGGCCTCGGCGATCAGCCGCGCAATAGCGCGCGCAAACTTGCACAGATGGGCTATGCAGCCCTCGCGACCGACATGTTTGGCGACGGCGCCTATTTTCCGAATCCGCGCGCACACGGGGGCGAGGTCGTCACGCGCGTAATGATGAACCCCGCATTGGTTCGCAGCCGCATCATCGCCAGTTTCGACAGCCTCAAAGCGTTGCCGCAAGTCGATTCAGAACGTATTGGCGCCATCGGATATTGTTTTGGCGGGCATTGCGTTCTCGAACTGGCGCGAAGCGGTGCGGACGCCCGCGCCGTCGTTAGCTTTCACGGCACACTCAAAACAATCGCACCCGCAAAACCGGGCTACGTGAAAGCCAAAATGCTCGTGCTTACCGGCGCGCGCGATCCTTACGCCCCACCGGAGGATGTCGAAGCGTTGCACAAAGAGATGGCGGCAGCCGGCGCGGATTGCCACGTCACCAGCTACAGCCAAGCCATGCACGCTTTTACCGATCCCACAGCCGAAACTATGATCGGCGTGCCCGGCCTTAAATACGATCCCTTGATCGATAAATTGTCTTGGGCGCAGGCCATCGCCTTTCTCGAAGCGCTGCTAAAAGACGCTTAGCGATATGGTTGCCCGCGCATTAACGTACGCGCACGAAAACCATTTATCTTCACGAAGGTTCAATCGAGCTGGGTTAAGCTCAACGCTCAGAATTGGGCGGAGCATTCCGATATGGCGAAGGCGGTCTTCCACAAGGGCCAGCGCGTCTATGTTAAACCGGTCGCGACATGGGCGGTGATCGAGCGCGTCAACCCGCAATGGGTTAAGGGCGTAGAAGAACCTCTGCGCGTCAGCTATGACACGGGCCTTGGACGTGAATTTCAGGCGCACGAACTAGCTGCCGATGAGGATGAACCGGCAAAGCCGGATCTTATCGAAACGGAAAACTGGCGCGTGCTGCGCGCGGTAAACCGTCTCTCCGCCGATGCGCGCGACCCCCGCCACCCTCATCCAGGCACGTTCCCTGTCGTCGTCACCGACGAAATGGATTGGGGCGGCTGGCGCGTGCCTATGTCCGAATATGATCGCGACCCGCAACGCATCGAGCATCAGGCGCGCGTTATTGCCAATGCATTGCGTTTGATGCGCGTGGCGCGTGAATTGGCACAATTCGCGCAGGACAATCCGCACGAAACGCCGTCGCACCTCGCCGACCTCGCGGCGCAGGCTGAAATGGTGTTCGCCACCATTTATCACGATCCCAAGCCAAAGCTCGACGAGATGCTGGCCGCCGAATAGGCGCATTGATTTTGCGGCTCCGGCGGCTCATCTGGTCTCCATCAACGGAGACCTTACATGCGCGACGCCGAGAATGTGACCGTCCGGTTGGCCAACTATCGCCCACCTGACTACAATATCGACGAGATCGCGCTCGTTTTCTCGCTATCGCCTGAGGCCACCCTTGTCGCCGCGCGTAGTCATGTGCGGCGCATGGGCGATGCTGAAGCGCCGCTTGTGCTCGTCGGCGAACGCCTCGAATTGCAAAGCATCGCCATTGACGATGTCGCGCTGACAACAGAGCAATACGAACTCGCGCCGGGCAAGCTTATCGTTCACGCCCCGCCGGCTGATTTTCGCCTCGACATTGTCACGCGCATCAATCCGGCGGCGAATACGCACCTCGAAGGACTTTACATGTCCGGCGGACGCTTCTGCACGCAATGCGAAGCGGAAGGCTTCCGCGCCATCACCTATGCGCTCGATCGGCCCGACGTGCTGGCGCGGTACGCCGTGCGCATCGAAGCCGACAAAGCCGCCTACCCAACGCTGCTTTCAAATGGCAACCTCACGGAAGCCGGCGATCTTGAGGACGGACGCCATTTCGCCGTCTGGGTCGATCCACATCCCAAGCCGGCTTATCTGTTCGCGCTCTGCGCCGGCACATACGAATCTATCCACGATAGCTTCACTACCATGAGCGGGCGCGAGGTCGCGCTCGGCATCTATGTCGATCCTGGCGACGGCGAACGCGCGCGCTATGCGATGGATGCGCTCAAGCGCGCGATGAAGTGGGACGAAGAGGTCTTTCAGCGCGAATACGACCTCGATCTCTTCAACATCGTCGCCGTGCGCGATTTCAATTTCGGCGCGATGGAGAACAAGGGCCTCAACATCTTCAACTCGTCGCTGATCCTCGCCAATCCCCAAACCGCCACCGACGCCGATTTCGAAGCCATCGAAGCGGTCGTAGGCCACGAATATTTTCACAATTGGACCGGCAACCGCATCACTTGCCGCGATTGGTTTCAGCTCTGCTTGAAAGAAGGGCTGACTGTATATCGGGAACAGGAATTTTCCGCCGATCAGCGTTCGCGCGCGGTGCAGCGCATTAAGGACGTCAAACGTCTGCGCGCGCGCCAGTTCGCGGAAGACGCAGGCCCCCTCGCCCATCCAGTGCGGCCGTCGAGCTATCAGAAAATCGACAACTTTTACACCGCCACCATTTATGAGAAGGGCGGCGAACTGATACGCATGCTCAAGCGGCTGATCGGCGAAACTGCATTTGCACGCGGCATGCAGCTTTACTTTGCCCGCCGCGACGGCACAGCCTCCACCGTCGAGGATTTCATCGCCTGCTTCACCGAAGCATCGGAACGCGACCTTTCCGCTTTCTTCCGCTGGTATGAACAAGCGGGCACGCCGCAAGTGGCTTCGCGCGGCAAATATGATCCGGCATCCGGCGTGTTCGAGTTGACGCTGATGCAGCGGACCCCGCCCACGCCGAACCAGCCCACCAAGCGGCCAGTGCCCATTCCGCTAGACATCGGCTTCATCGCCGCTGATGGCGCCGCCTTGCAAGCGACGCAGCACGGAGACGACACGCCGCGCGCGTCTCACGCTGTCGTGCTGGAGCAGGAAAGCGCGACTCTGCATTTCCACGGTTTGAAGCAGAAGCCTATTCCGTCGGTCTTGCGCGGTTTCTCCGCGCCGGTCTCGCTCGATGATGGCCTCGGCGGCGACGCTCGCATGGCGCAGATGGCGCACGATCCCGATCCGTTTACACGCTGGGAAGCCGGTCAGACATTAGCCCGCGCTTTAATGCTGGGCGACAACTCGGTATCGGCTGAAGCACTGGCTGCGGCGCTCGCGCGCGAATTAGACCGCGCGCAGGAAGACCCCGCCTTTGCCGCGCTTGCCTTGCGCTTGCCCGACCTCAACGAACTCATTCTCGCGTCGCCGGAACCCGATCCGGAAGCGCTCCACGCGCAACGCGAGGGCCTGCGCCGCACGATCGCACAACATTTACGGCCACAGCTTGAGCAATTGGCGCGCGCCAAAAGCGAAACGCCCTTCTCCGTTAGCGCCGCCGCCGCCGGGCGGCGCGCCTTGAAGAGCGCCGCCCTTGATCTGCTATCCGCGCTTGGCGAAGAAAGCGGAGCGCTTTTGCTCGAAGCCTTTGAGGACGCCGACAACATGACAGCGTCCATGGCCGCGCTGGAAGCGCTCGGCGCATCGGGCGTGCACAAATTCGACGACGCGCTGGCTCAATTCTATCAGCGCTGGAAAGACAACCCGCTCGTACTCGACAAATGGTTTGCGGTGCAGGCAGCGGCGCCGCGCGCGGACGCGCTGTCGCGCGCCGCCGCTTTGCGTGAGCATGCCGATTTCAGTCTGCGCAACCCAAATCGCGTGCGCGCCCTTGCCGCCGCTTTCGCCATGCGCAACCCGCGCGCATTCCACGCCGCCGATGGCGGGGGGTATCGGTTCGTCGCGGCGCTTGCCACTGCCATTGATGAGATTAACCCCGCGCTCGCGGCGCGTCTCTTGACACCATTCGAGACCTGGCGGCGATTCGATCCAGCCCGGCAACGTCACGCACGGACCGCCCTGGAGGGCATGATCGCATCGCCCAAGCTGTCGAAAAACGTCCGCGAAATGGTGGAACGGGCGCTGGCTTAACCATCTTCTTTCGGACCTTGAGGGCCGGCGCGGCCATATGACTGCGGATAGCGCCTCAAGGCGCCTCGACAGGTTCTTTACGCATTCATTACCATTCCCCTGATTGGGGTTGTGGAAAATCGATTCGGCCGTCTGGATCACATTTGACAAACGCAGCGCATTTCGAGGCGGCGGCGGGAGCCGCGCCTGAGAAAACCGGCCGCGCCTTCATGGCGCTGGTGCTGGTATTCGTCGCTGCGTTCGCGGCCGCGATTACGGGGCTCGTGATCAACCGGCACAGCGACGCGGTTAATTCCATCGTCGACGCGCAAATCTCCTCTACGGAAGTGATCGCTGAGCGCGTGAACGCCAATCTGGCGTTGGCCGTCGGCGCATCGGCCGGCGCGGCTGAGTTTGCGCGCGCACGCGACGGCGCCGCCGCGGACGCAGCCGGCATCGCCAGAGCTGCCGCCCGCATCCGCCCCGTTCTGGCCGCCGGCGTTGTTTCCGCGACAGGCGAAACCGAAGCGTTGACCAACCCGGCCTATGCCGAGATCGTTTCCGCTGCCGCCCGCAGCGCCGATGACGCCACCTGGATTGGCGCGCCGGATATGGGCAATTTGGAAACCGCGCCGGCCATCGTTCGCCATGTTGGGGAGCACGCGATCGTTTTGGTGCTGGAGCCCGCTTCGCTTATCCCCGATCTCAGCACCGGCGCACGCGTGCTGATCGCATCGGAGGCGGGCCAAATTCTCTATGCGTCCCCGGCCTTGAATGACGCAGGCGCGCGCACGCAGCAGCAAATGCTGAACGCACTGCGCGGCCATGATGGCGCACTGGTGCAGAGCGGCTCCAGCGAAGCCTGGGCCACCGCAGGCGCAATCGCCCAACTCGGTAATTTCCGAATTATTTCTGCAGCGCCCGCACCAAATGACCTCACGCTATGGATGCAGGCGTTTCTGCAACTTGCCTTGGCGGCGGCCGCGCCCTTCGCGGCAATGGGCGTGCTCTATTTGCTCATGCGCCAGAATGCACAGCGCGCGCGACTTGCCGAAGCCGAGGCGGCGCGCGCGGAAACGCACTTCCGCATCGCTGCCGATGGCGCGAAGGTCGGCGTGCTGGAATGGCGCCCAGCGGACGACGAAGTACAATTATCCGAGCAAGCGTCCCGCCTCTTCGGCGCCCCGCGCGATGTGCTCGCGCATCGCGAATTCCTCGAACTGATCGTGAGCGAAGATCGCTTTGGCGTGGAAGAGGAATTTACCCGGGCCCGCCAATCCGGCGTGCTGGACGCGCGCTTCCGCATCGCCCGCGACGGCGGCGTCGCTTGGATCGAAGTGCGCGGGACAGCTCTCGAGGCAGGCAAAGGCCGAGGCGAAATGCGCTTGTTCGGCACCGTGATCGACGCCACACGCCGCTATGAAGCGGAAGCGCGCGTATCACGGCTTGAACGGCAGTTGCGCGCAGCGATCGATAATTTCTCCGGCCCCTTCGCGCTATGGGATCAGCGCCGCCGGCTGCTGCTCTGCAATCAGAGCTTCGCCAACGTATTCGGCCTTGGCCCGGAATTACTGCGTCCGCGCGCGTCTTACGAAGCTATTGCCGCGGCTTCTTCCGCACGCATCCGCCGCGAGAAAAACGATCCCTCCAATCCGGATGTGCGCGTAATCGAACTCACGACCGGCGATTGGCTCCATATCGTCGAACGGCGCGCCGCTGATGGCGGCATCATCACGGTCGGCGTCGACATCACCCCGCTCAAGCGCAAAGAAGAAGAACTCGCCAAGAACGAGCGCCGCCTGCAGGACGCGCTCAGCCGCGCCGAAGGCCAGGAATATCGCATCAAGGCGCTGGCGCGCGAAGCGCACGAAGAACGGCAAAAGGCGGAGGAAGCCAGCCGCGCCAAGAGCGCCTTCCTCGCCAATATGAGTCACGAATTGCGCACGCCGCTCAATGCGGTCATCGGCTTTTCCGAGATCATGTCGAAGGAATTGTTCGGCGCGCTCGGCAACGATCAGTATAAGCAATATTCCGCTGACATTTTTGATAGCGGCAACCACCTGCTCGAACTCATCAACGACATCCTCGACATGGCCAAGATCGAGGCAGGCAAACTCACGCTCGCGCCGCGCCCGCTTGACCCCAGCGTCGCCATCGATCAGGCCGTGCGCCTCACCAAGCGGCGCGCCGAAGAAAAAGGCCTCTCCATCGTCGTCGACGCCGAGGACTTGCCGGAGATCGAAGCGGACCATCGCGCCGTCAAACAAATGCTGCTCAACCTGCTTTCAAACGCGGTGAAGTTTACAGACGAAGGCGCGGTCATGGTCCGCGCACGCGCTTCAGCGACCGGGCTTACGCTGCGCGTCATCGATACCGGATGCGGAATCCCGCCCGAGCACCTGCCTCGCCTAGCGCGCCCGTTCGAGCAGGTCGAAACCGAACTCACACGCAACAATCACGGCACCGGCCTTGGCCTTGCGCTCACCAAGTCGCTCGCGGAAATGCATGGCGGCAAGCTGCAAATTCAGAGCGAGGTTGGCAAAGGCACAATCGTGTCGATCACGCTGCCGCGCACGTTCGGCGGACGGCGCGATATTGAGGCAACAGCGGCCGAATAAGCTTAGCCCGCCGTTTTGGCGCGCTCGACAGGCCCTATCAAAGCCACGAAATCCGCACGCACCGCCGCTTGCATGTCCGCCACACGCCGCTGCGCGGCGTCAAAATCAGATGCACCGCAAAGCTCGGCAATGCGGGCGCGCACAGGAGGCGGCGCCGCTTCAATCGCCACGTCGCCGCCCATACAAGCGCGCAATGTTTGCTGCAAGCTGCTCCACAAACGCCATGCCTGCTGCAAGCGCGCGCCGCGCTCGGCATCGAGCACGCCAGCACGCACAAGGCGATGCAGCGCATCTCCAGAATTGAAGGAGAGCACTTCCGGATCCGTCGCCGCGTTTAGCAATTGCAGAGTCTGGGCGATGAATTCGATATCGACAAACCCGCCTGGCGCCAGTTTCAAATCCCACATGCTTGCGGCGGCGCGCTCCTGCTCCATCCGCGCCCGCATATCGGCGACATCGCTCTTGATCTCCGCCGCATCGCGCGGACGCGCGAGCGCGGCGCGGGCAACCTCCATGACACGCGCCGTGAGCTGCGGATCGCCAGCGGCGGGCCGCAAGCGTGTGAGCGCCAACATCTCCCAGGTCCACGCCTCTTCGGCATAATAGCGGTCAAACGAAGTGAGCCTCACGGCCACCGGCCCATGCGAACCAGATGGGCGGAGTTTGGTATCAATCTCGTAGAGCGAGCCTTCCTCGGTCGGCGCAGTCAACGCGCTGATCAGCCTCTGCGTGACACGCGTATAATACTCAGGCCCGCCATTCTCCGCCTCGTACACCATCATGATGTCGAGATCGGAATCCTCGCTCAACTCGCGGCCGCCAAATTTGCCAAGGCCCAGCACCACGAAAGCGCCGGGCGGCGGCCCATGCGTCCGCATGACCTCCGCCTGCGCCGCTTCGGCCATCAACTCAACGCATGCGTCGGCGAGTTCGGCATGCGCCGCGCCCGCCTCTTCCGCATTAGCCGCGCCATCCAATAATTGCACGCTGATGCGGAAGGCTTCCTCCCGCTGAAACCGCCGCGCTTCATTGATACGCGTCTCAAAACTTTCGGCATCAGCCAGGCGTTCGCGAAGCGCCGCCAAGCGTTCTCCTGGCGCATCTTCGGACAATGACACGGCAAAGCGCGGCTCGATCAGCGCATCCAGAAGAGCAGGCCGGCGCGCTAAGCGCTCCGAGAGTTGCGGCGCAAGCGCCAGGAGACGCGCCAACAGGTCGAGCAAGGCCGGACGCGCCTCGAATAGAGACAAAACCTGTACGCCGGCGATCAACCCAGCGAAAAAGTCAGCAAA
>JAUIJZ010000039.1 GCA_030430715.1 Alphaproteobacteria bacterium | reverse complement strand
GCCAAGCCTGATCCTGGCGATCACGATGGCGAGTGGATCGTGATCGCGCGCGCCGGTGATGATTTCCGGAGCGTCGCTCACGGAATGGAGGAGCGCGACGCATGCGCAGTCGCAGCGTTTCCGGAACTGGTCTCCGCGATTGACGATCTTCTGCTGAAGGCTTCGTGGCGAGATCCGCGCGGCAACATCCTGCCCGAATTTCAGCGCGCTTACGACGCCCTTCAAATGGTGCTCTCCAATGGCTGACATTCTCGACTTCCCCTCCCGCGCCAAGCCGCGCGTGACCGATGCCGACGCCCTTCTCTTCGGAGAAGGCTCCCCCTCCAACGTGACTCCCTACGGAGAAACGCTGGAAGAGTTTTCTCCGCGTCCGCATTTCGGATTGCGCCCTGCAACAGGCGAAGCGCTGTTCAATATTCCGCGCGCGGAAGACAAAGCAGAGCAGGAAACGTTCAAGCAAGAAGGGCGCGACCGGATCAAGCGCGCGGCCCTGAGCGCGGCGGAAGCCGCAGCGCTTGGATCGCGCAAGCATATCTGCCCAACGCTCGATGCCAATCTCTCAGCACGCATCGGTCATGTCGCACAGCAAGCACGCCAACTTGGCGAAGAAGCGCGCCTGCTAGGCCACACCAAAGCCTGCGTCACGCTGCGCGACATCGAGTCCATTCTCGAAACTGTAAGCGCGGAAATTGACGCCGCGCATCTTCCGGAGGGCGCGTAAATGCCACGTAACTTCACACCGACCGGCAACTACGCGCAATGCCGCGCCTACCGGGAGATTGCGCGCGCAGCCGCCCATGACAAGGAAATCGATGCCAAGTCGCGCAAGCCGCTTGGACCGCGCCCCTATCGCGAAATCGATCCTACCCGTCAGAAACAAGGCAAGTGGAACGCGCGCTATCTTCCGCGCGCACCGCTGCCGCGCACCGGCAAAGACTACCCGTATTCAAGCGAGCGCCAGCGCCTTCGTGGAGCGCGCGCATGAAGCCCCATCCCTCCCCCCGCTGCGTTTCCTCTCTCTCGCAGCAAACTTCGCGCGCGCCGTCCGTCACGGCAAATGATAACGGCGCGCGCGCTTTCTCTTCAGACAACAGCCAGCGTCACCCTGGCGTACGAGCGGGCTGCGAGGCGCCTGCGTTGGAAAAGCCGCGCGCTAATTCTGGACTGAAGCCTGTAGGCGCAAGCTTCGCAGCCGTGCTCGGAAAGCTGGTGGTCGAATGAGCGACGGTTGCGATGCATACTTCTGGCGATCCCATTTCACGGTCGGCAACTCCGGCGATGGCAAATCGCTCGCCTCGCTCTGTCATGCGGAATGGACGCTGGCGCGAACCTACGGCGGCTGGGAGCGCCGATGGAGCTACTTCGTCTCGCGCGGCTACTGGCCTTCGGTGGGCTAACGCTATGACCCGCGCTCCCCCCCCTCTCTCCATAGAGCCGCGCGAGAAAGCGCGCTTTAGCGCAGCGCAACGCTTTGCGATTTTGCTCCGCCAATCAACGGACGGAATCTCTCGCTGCGAAGTCTGCGATGAAGTGATCGCGGTTTTATCGCCTGACGGCCATTGGATGAAGCAAAGACCGATCGAGTGGGATCATGAAAAGGCGCGCGCACTAGGCGGACGCACGCACACTGAGAACGGACGCGCGCTCTGCGGCCATCCCTTCAAATGTCACAAGGCCAAAAGTGCTTCTGACGCAGCCATGATCGCAAAAGCAGACCGCATGGGAGGCCGCACGGGCCAATACGCGCGCCAAAAAGAACGCAAGGCGCGCGGGCTCAAGCCGCAAATTCAAGGACGAGGATTCCGCAATGGCTGACACTTCAGGACAAGAGATCGCGACGATGGAAGCGCGCGAGCTTCCCGCCCTGCCCGCGACACCGATGGACATGCTGGCGCGCGCGCTGGATCGCGGCGCCGATCTGACTGTGCTGGAAAAACTCATGGACTTGCAAGAGCGCCATGAGAAGAACCAGGCCAAGAAGGCTTTCGACGCCGCCATTGCCGACGCCAAGAAAGAGATCAAGCCTATCGTCCGAAAGCGCCAGGGCAACAACTCAAAGAAATACGCGGACCTAGCCGCATACGCCGAGGGCGTTGACGAGATCCTCGCCAATAATGGCCTGAGCTATCGCCATCGCTCCGAGCAGCCCGACGACAAGATTTGGGTGACGTGCATCCTCTCGCATCGCGACGGCTACTCTGAGGAAACGACGCTAAACAGTTCACCGGACACCAGTGGCAACAAGAATGCCATCCAGGCGATCGGCTCCACCATCACCTATCTTCAGCGCTACACGCTTGGCCTCGCCCTTGGCCTCGCATCTGCCGAAGATGATGACGGGCAAGCCGCAGGCGGCGACGCGGCCATTACCTCTGAGCAGCTCAAAGAGCTAATCGCCCTCAAGGACAAGAGCGGCGCCGACCTTCAGAAGCTGTGCGCCTACTTCCAGATCGAGGCCCTCCCCGATCTGCGCCAGTCACAATTCCAAAACGCCAAGGCCGCGCTTCAAGCGAAGGTCGCGCAAAAGACCAAAGGCAAGGTCAAGGAGATCGCGCAATGATCCTGCAAAGCGATCCTGCCTGGGCCACGGCGCGCATTGGCCACGTCACCGCCTCGCGTATATCCGATGTGCTAGCGCGCACAAAAACAGGCCCAGGCGCATCACGCATCAACTACGCCGCCGAACTGATTGCCGAGCGCCTGACGCTCACAGCGGCGCCCGGCTTCACCAATGCCGCCATGCAATGGGGCATTGATACCGAACCGCACGCGCGCGCCGCCTATGAGTTCCGCACCGACGAAAGCACGGGCGAAAGCGGCTTTGTGGTTCACCCCAAGATCGAATGGTCTGGCGCATCCCCTGACGGCTTTGTCGGAGATTGCGGCCTAGTCGAGTTCAAGTGCCCGAACACGGCGACGCACATTGACACGCTGCTGAGTCAAGACATCCCCGGCAAGTACGAACAGCAAATGACGTGGCAGCTTGCGTGCACCGGGCGCAAGTGGTGCGATTTCGTTTCGTTCGATCCAAGATTACCTGAAGAAATGCGCATGTTCGTGAAGCGCTTCGAGCCCGATCAATCAGACATCGCCAGCATGGAGCGCGCCGTCGAAATCTTCCTTGGCGAGATAGACGACACGCTGAAGCGCCTGCGCCATCAATACGCGGAGGCCGCATAGTGGCAGACGTTCTCCTCCGCCGCCGTTCCAGCCTCATTCTCGCGCCCGCTGACGGGCTGGCCGAATTGGAAATTGAACAGGTGCCCATGGGGCGCGACATCCTCTGCACGCTCAAACGTGCGCGCTCTAATCCCAATCTCCGGCACTATTGGGCGTGCCTTCATGCTTTCTCTCGCGCCACGGACATCGCTGGCGCCCGCGTGCTGCACGAATTGCTCAAGATGGAGTGCGGCCTGGTTACGCCGGTCAGCACGCAATCAGGCGGACTGAAGCTCGTTCCCGATAGCGTCGCGTTCGATCGCTTGGACGAGCGCGCCTTCATCGACTTCAAGCGCCGCGCCTTCGATGCGCTGCGGATCAATTTCGGCGTTGACCCTACCACCCTCTCTAATGAGGGCGCTGAGCTTTTGGGCAACGTCATGGAATCCCCTGAGCGGGGATCGCGCGCCGACCTGGCTGATGGAATCGCAAGGGCTGAAGGGTCGGCGCGCGAAGATATGGGAGCGGGGAAATGAGCTTGCGCAAGAACCTGCAAGACTCCTTGGACAAGCAGCGCATCGCCGATCAGATGGCCGCGCTCGCCAAGCGCGAGGCCATGATCTCGATCCGTAACCAATTAGCCCAACGCATAGGCTATGCGCGCGGCGCCTTGGACGCAGACGATTGGGCGGGCGCGCGCATCCAGTTTGAATACGTCATTCACCTGCTCGCCGCGATGGAGGAAAACGATGCAGCCCGCGCTTGATCTATTCGCCCATATGCGCACGCGCCCTCCCCGCGTCCAATACGCGCGCGAGCCAGAAGATCATTGCTCTCAAGAAGGCGCGGAAAAGCAGGCCCAGGAGATCCAAGCCTTCTGGCGCGATCAAGGTTTTGCGCACGTCCATGTCTGGATCGAACGCAAGGATTTTCACGCGCACATGCGCTCGGCCTTCTGGGTCATCAAATCCAACCTTGTTGACGGGCGCCCTCCAAAACAGCCGCCCTTGTCCGTCAAGGACGCGGCGTGAGCGCCGTCTTGATCCAGTTCGATGACGCCAGCGGCCTATGCCTTGGAGGATAGAGTGATTAAATTCGACGTGAAAAACTGCTTTAGCGGCGAAGTGCAATTCACCGCTAAAATCGACTGCGCCGATGATACGCCTATCAGCATCAAGCTCGGTTTGGCTGTGAAGTGGGCGATCAAAACGGGCGCCGACCTCGCGGGCGCCGACCTCGCGGGCGCCGGCCTCGCGGGCGCCGACCTCGCGGGCGCCAACCTCGCGCGCGCCAACCTCGCGGACGCCTACCTCGCGGGCGCCGACCTCGCGGGCGCCGACCTCGCGCGCGCCAACCTCGCGGACGCCTACCTCGCGGGCGCCAACCTTCGATCCTTCAAGGCCGATATGTGGATGACGCTCACCCAAGCGGGTGCGCCGCATGTGATCGACCTGATCGCAAAGCTACGCGCTGGCGAAGTGGATGGCTCCACCTACGGCGAAGAGAATGGCTGCGCGTGTCTTGTCGGCACGCTCGAAAAGCATGGCGCAACCGGCGTGGATCGTGGTGCAAGCAATCCCGCCGAGCGTTGGTTTGCACCGATCAAGCCGGGCGACGTTCCCAACGGCGAAGGCGAAGGTCCGTTTCGCGCAAGGCTTGCGATTGAGTGGGCGGAAGAATGGTGCGCGGCGAATGGAGTAACGGTCTCGCCGCATCCCGATGAGGCGAAAGGATGACTGAGCGCTGGGCACCTGTGGCCGGGTTTGAGCACTACGAGGTTAGCGACCTCGGACGCCTTCGGCGTGGCGAGCGCATTTTGCGCTGTCACAGCAACACGCATGGCTACTTCAAGTTCACCTTCGTTCGCGGTCCAAGAGGCGCGCCGGAGAGAAAGACCATCCGCGTCCACCGCGTAGTGGCGTTGACGTTCATACCCAATCCCGAAGGGAAGCTTGAGGTCAACCACATCGACGGCAACCGAGCCAATAACGCGGCATCCAATCTTGAGTGGACGACTTCGACCGAGAATTATGCGCACGCCGTGCGCCTGGGCAGGCATTCCTCCGAAACGAACCCAAAGCGTATCCAGAAGCTGACACCGGAAGCGCGCGAACAGTGCAAGCGCCGCTTCGCGGCAGGCGAAAAGATAAGCGTCTTGGCTCGCGAGTTCGGCATGACGTGGGCCTGCATGTCTCGCGCCGTGAAAGGCCAGCCGCCACAGAAGTATATCCCACGCCCCGGCGCCCATCGATCCAAGATAGCGCGCGAGCAAGCCGCAGCTAGACGCGAGGCGCGAATGGCGCAGCTAATCGGCCCAGCACAGGAAGATCAGCCATGAGCGAAGTGGACGCCATCATCTCCGAGCTGAGCGGCGCGCCTGCTCAGCACAAGCCGACACCCCTGCCCCGGAGGAGACATGATGCGTGAACCAATCCGGCTTGCCTGCGAATCTCTCAGAAAGGATGGCGGCAAGAACATGGGCCAATGCGTGGAACTATTCGCGCTTGCTTCAGATGAGGACGAGGCGCGCGCGCTGACGCAGGCATATGCCTCATACCTCATGATTGCGAACGCGATAAACGAACGCGAAGCCGACGCCCTTGCGCGCAAGAACATTCTTGTCGGCACGTCATACATGGACGCCGAAGCCGCGCACGACCTCTACAGCTTCGTCTTTGCAAAGGCAGGTGAATAGATGAGCAAGTTACAGCCAGACGAACTGTTGCGCTACGCACGCAAGATCGCGGTTGTTGAGCCGAATGCATGGGAGCCTGCTGACCCGCGACATCCGGTCATCAATCAGCTTGTCGAAGCCGGATATTTGCGCCGCGTGCATGGGCGCTGCGGCTTTGAAGCGTTCAAAGAGTCGATGGTGAAATGGACTGAGGCCGGACGTGTAGCAGTCGGCATCCAGAATGCCGATGGAGCGCAGAAATGACGCCGCTTGAGATCAATCGACTGTGCCAATGGCTGATCGATTACCGCGACTTGGTTGGCGACAGAAACGAGCGCGACCGCCTCGCCGATATATGCAATGCGCTGGACGGATACGCCAAGCAAACGCGCGGCCTATCGTCAGCGCCAGAGGCTCGCGAGGTGCTGGCTGACTTCATGCTTCAGGGCCATCTTGCCTATCGGGATGGGATGGCGCGCGCGAGCGACTACGACCGCGCCGATGCGATGATCCGAGATTTGGCTGCCGAGGGACTAGTGATTATCCGCGCACCGAACGGCCCGACGAAGGAAGATCAGCCATGAGCGAAGTGGACGCCATCATCTCCGAGCTGAGCGGCGCGTCACAGCTCACCATCGATATGTGGACCGATGACAAAGCGGTTGTGAGCGAGAGCGCCATCGGGCGCCAGCGCCAGTTTGAGCGCCTTGGCTTAGCGACCTTTGGCCGACAAACGGAGGTCGTTCGATGGTCCGACACCGGCCATTACGGGCGCGTTGTCGTCGGCGTTCCGACTGAGTTAGGGCGCGCGGTTCGCGCGCAGCTGGCCTGCGCGAAACAGGCATGCGACGCGGAGGGTAAAGATGGGTGATATGCTTTCAGCCGACGAGCAAATTGCAAAGCGCGGCAAGCCCGTCATGCGCCCCGATCAGCCGGTTGAGCGCGCCGTGCGCGTGCTGGTGTTCGATGATGATCCCGAACGCAAGCCGCGCCTCTACGTTTGCACCGGTTGCGGCTCAGGGCACTCCCCTGCGATTTATGCCTGCCGTGATGAGGAGGCGCACCGCGCGGCGCGTTCCGCCGCTGAGAACTGCTACACCTGCAAGACGCACAACCAATGTCAGGACTGCGGCGCGCAGTGCGATAAGCATTGGCTGGTCTGCCCAGGGTGCCGCCTCAAGCGCATGCTCGCCAAGCGTGAGCACGTCGCAGCGGACAGCTTCGACTATTGCTTTAGCCTAGAGGGTGACGGCTTCTATGGGTCGGCCCTGGAAGCCGCCGAAGCTGGCGAGCAATGGGTATGCCCCGCCGAACCGCTCCGCACGTTCAGCCTCGACGCTGAAAGCATCCTCGATAGCTTGCTGGAAGATCACTTTGAGGATGCGTCATGGCATGACCTCGACGGCACGCAAGACCTACTGGAAGCCATAGACCGGTTCAACAAAGCGCAGAAGCAAGGCAGCTATGATCGCGACGAAAAGCGCGTTTGCTTTGTTGGCGACCTCGCACCGGCCAATGATGACGCGGAGGAAGCCTGCTCTTCAGGTCCATGCGACGCGAAACGAACAGAGGAGCGAGAGTAAGATGGGTGAAGAATTGCACATCGTTTTCGACGGCCCGCCATCGCACGAGTCAGGCCGGTTTGTTGAGGTGGAAACGGCGGATGGTAAGAGCATCAACGCTGGCGAATGGCGGAAACGCCCCGATGGCCTATGGGCTCTCGTTATCGAGCGAGCGCCGCCAGACGCCATCACTGAGCTTGTCGATGCTCTTGAGGCCCGCATGGATGATGGCGGGTGTGACCCTGACTCCTGGGTGCAGAAGCATTGTCTTGCGCTGATTGAACGGCACCGCGCCTGCTCTGCGACTGCCGACGCGCCGGAGAACAGCGATGGCCGATGAGATCGTCGGGGTTGTTGGGATTGTGCCGCCATCGTTCGGTGTGAGCGGGCTTGCGTCGGCGCATCGCAACACGTTCTACCCCTACAAACGCGACTACCCAGCAGACCTTAGCGATTGCCGCGTGAATCGGATGCGTCCGTGGCGGATCACTATTTGGGAGCCGCTGCCAACAAAAGCGCCGTCTCCCGCTAAGGCCGATCCTTGGTGCTGTTATCGGCAGACCGTGATCTTCTATGACCGCTTCACAGGCGATGAAATCGACCGCCACGATACGCGATTGTCCTGGGATGACGTGGTTACTTTCGATGGCGACGAGTGGGAAGTCGGCGGCGGCAAAGTGCAATGGATCGAGGGGCGCTGGTGGATGGAGCGCTGGGCGCGACGTTGCGCGCCGCTACCCGTCTCCAAAGAATGAGGGAGTGAACTCGTGAGAGAAGAATTTACGCCGGGGCCGTGGATCGCCCGGCCCGATCCCGGCGGTCACGATGGCGAGTGGCTAATTCTCGCGCGCGCCGGAGACGATTTTCGCGGTGTTGCATTCGGCTTGGAAGAACGAGACGCGCTCTTGGGCGCGGCGGCGCCATGCCTACACAGCGTTGCTGATAGCGCGCCGATCCTGTCGAAGTATCACGGTGAGCGCGGGTTTGAACTTGAGCGCTTCATCGCGGATTACGAGGCATGGAACGCAACAAGGCGCGCCGCTCTCGCCAAGTGCGTAGCGCCTGCCCTGCGCCCGCCCCTTCCGGCGTCGGCGAACAGGGAGAGTGAGAAGATGGGTGAGACGAAAACAGCGCCGAAGTCTGCTGAGCGCGACATGCCATGGCTCGGCTGGCGCAATTGGTTTCACTCCGAAAGCGATGTCGTTTTCGGCAACGGCGAGATCAACAAGGCGGGCGAATGGTGTTCGCCCAACATCTACGTTTCGCAAGCCGAGGCAGAGGAAGCCGCCGAGGCTGACATGATCGCTTTCGCAGGATGGGTGCGCAAACACGGCATTCGCTGGCTTGGCGCGCGCTACGTGGAGGAAATGCCATGATGAACTGCCCTGCGCCAGCCCCTTCCGGCGTCGGCTCAGGCGAAGGGGGTGAGATGATGGGAGAGGTTTTCTCTGGCTGTGCAGTTCGCGCCGTAGCGCAAGGTTGGACGCCGGGCCGCCAACAGGAAGGCGATGACGAATTTCGCAACGTGCTGCGCGAGCGTTGGGCTGATGGCCCATTGCTCGGCTGGGTAGGCATGAACCCTTCCGATGCGAGCGCGGAGAAAACAGACCCGACATGGCTGCGTTGGCGAGGCTTCGCGCAGCGTTGGGGCTACGCGGGGCAGATCGTCGTCAATCCGGTCAACAAGCGCTCACCTTCCCCAGCGGACGCTGAGAATTATGTCGCGTTAGGCAGCGATCTTGAGCGCGCTCTTGATCTTGCGGTTATGCTGAAGGACGAGCGCGATGCTCTGCACAATGCGCTCGGTGAAGCTCTAGGCGCTCTCTACAATCCGTTTGAGCCAGACAATCAGAGCGCCACCTACAAGCGGCTGAAAGCTGTTCACGAGCAGCACTGCACGGATAAGGCAGGCGAACAATGAGCACCTTAGATTGGAAGAAGTCGCCGTTCGCAAAGCGGTGGTCTGCCGAAACCCCGCTGGGTCGCATCATTGGCTATTTCTCAAATCGAGGCGCGCGCAAGTCATGGACCGTGCGCTATGAAGTTGGCGGCAGAAATATCGCCATCGCCTCCGACTGGGACGAAGCCAAGGTCAAGGCCGAGGCACATATTGCTAAACGCATTGCCAAACAGAAAACTTCGTGGCGCGCGGGGCTTCGGCTGATCCATGGTTTCGGCGGCACTATCGAAGCCGCCGAAGAGAACGGGCGGCGCTTCTTTGCCGCTAGCGTCGCCTTCCCCCAGGCATCCGGTTGGTGGCCGCGATCCACAGAGATCTGCGCTCTGGAGGAAGCGCAAGACTGGATTGAGGAACAAGAGGCTGAATATCGAGCGCACCGCGCAACACAGGACGTAAGGCCATGATGCGAGTGTTGAGCGACGATGATGTTGCAGAGCGCCGCGCTGCCGACCGCGAGCTGTTCAACGCGCTATCGGCAGCCGACAAGCTGGCGCTGGCGAACATTCGCTACCGCCTGCGCAATGCCGACGACAAGGACGCGATCGCACATTTCGTGCGGCAGACAGTCAATGGCATCCCACACGATTACGCCGATGAAGCCCTCTCTCCAGAGGCGGATGAGGAGAAGTGACGATGGCGGATAAAGCAATGTGGACAAACGACCAAATCGAACTTCTGCGCCACAAATACCGAGATCACTTCATGCGTGAGCGCGGATGCGCCGAGGCAGAAGCGGCGTTACTCGCCGATGTGGTCATTCGCGATCTCAAAGCCGGGAAGCGGCTATCCGAAATTACCTTCGATGACGTGCGCCCTCTCAAGTCAGGTGACAAATGAGACATTCCGCTTTCTGGTTGGTGCCGTGGCACAAGGTATTCGCGTTCGCCATCTTCCTCATTCCTTGCGTGATCTACGCCATGCAAAAAAGCACGCTGAGCGCTGATTGGCTTTTCGCTCTCGGTGGATTTTCCGGCTGCGGATTCACGCTGTTCCTTGAACGCGACGGCAAAGGAGGCTCAGGCGATGAGTGATATGGTGGAGCGCGCGGCAGAAGCAATGATCTTAACACACTCCATACGCCAAAAGGGCGCCGCGCTTTGGCACTCTGAAATGATCGAACGCCACAAGCGCATGGCCCGCGCCGCCCTACTCGCAGCGCACGATCCCGAGGATGAGAAGCTAAGGGAAGCCATTGGCCGTGCTCTCGCGCTTGCTGACTGGAGTGGCGAATGGCCTCTGCCGACAAAGCTGTCAGCGCCAATGAAGGCGCACACAGACAACTGGGAGCGATGGGAAATTCATATCGATGCTGTGATCGCCGCGCTTAAGGCAACTGCCCAGGGAGAGCGCATTGCGGACATTGATTGAATTCTCTACATTTATGAAAATGAGATCGTTGTTCAGGACACCATACGCGGGCTGCGCCGACGCAATGGCGAATGGGTGATGCGAATTTCACATGCGTTTGCGCTTTCTGACGACCCACAGATC
Source organism: Alphaproteobacteria bacterium (assembly GCA_030430715.1). GTDB lineage: Bacteria > Pseudomonadota > Alphaproteobacteria > Caulobacterales > Aquidulcibacteraceae > Vitreimonas. The sequence continues at coordinate 14,731 of JAUIJZ010000039.1, read as the reverse complement.
AAAGAATCAAGCGCGCGCCTGAATGAAATTCAGGACGAGCGCGAGCGTCAATCCCTCGACGTTTCTTGGGTCGATTGAGCAACCGCACGGCCTGAGTGATTACGGATAGGAGAAAAGAAGATGAGCACACGCTGCAATGTTCTGCTGCACTCGCCTAACGGGGCGCGCGTGTATTTCTATCGCCATTCGGACGGCTATCTCACGCAGGCCGGCGCGCGGCTCTTTCATGTTTTCACCGCCATGTCAGCGCGCAGCAAAGACGGATTCCCGTGGATCGGAGACTTCGCCGAGCGCCTGCTTCGCGCGCAAACCGAAAGCGGCGATCCGCTCTACCGCATGACGAGCGGCGTTCACGAGGACATCAATTACTTCTATGCGCTGGAGTTTCCTGGCTTCCAGGATGACGACATGCGCGCGGCCGACCGCGACGATCCCAATAGCTACGCGCGCAACAAGACGCTCCTGCAATTTCGCTGGGCCAAGGGTTACGGCCCAGGGCTCGAAGCAGAGGCGCTCGCGAAATCGCCGCTCACAGTTGACGAGTTTTGGCGCGACTTCGCGCGCAACGCCGATCGCGAGGAAGACTAATCGGCGTCAGTTAGGTTGATGAGCACGTAAGACCATGCCTCTGCCCCCTCCCCCCGGACACTCTAAGGATGCCGCGCGCATCTTGGGCGTGTCCGTGCGCGAGGTGCAGGCAATGGCAAAGCGCGGAGAACTGCACCCCTACGCTGATCAGATGGGGCGAGTCTGGACTTTTGATTTGGAGGGCTTGGCGAAATGGAAGCGTCAACGCTACGAGAAGGCATGTCAAAAAAGCGACGCCCCCCATCGCCGGAAAAGAACATCACATGGCGCAACGGGATCGCCTACGCGCGTATCCAGGTCAACGGCGTTGACCGAAGAAGAAGCCTTAATACAAGCGATCCGGTCGAGGCGCGCCGCAAGGTAAAAGAGGTTCAGGACTTCGCCGCAAAGGAGCGCACTGGCGAGGTCTCCGATGTCACCTTCAATCGCGCAGCGCTTGAATGGACCGAAGCTGGCATGGGCGTGCGCAGTCAATCGACGCGCGACCGCTATGGCACAAGCGTTCTGAAATTGAAGGACACGTTCGGCCCGCTCAAGATGCACGAGATCACACGCCGCAAGATTGGCGAGTATGTCAAAAAGCGGCGCGAAGGCGGCGTCACCAACGCGACGATCAAACGAGACATTACAGCGCTCTCTCGCCTGCTCAGTTTTTGCGTGGCGCATGATTATCGCGACGACAATCCCGCGCGCGAATGGGATCGATCGACCATCCGCGATGAGCGCGAGCCGATCCATCGCCCATGCATGAAAAGCTATGATGCGTGCGTGAAAGAAGCGTCGCCCATGTGGGCCGCACTTTTGCAATTTCTCTTGGCGTCGGGCTTCCGCTTGAACGTCGATGCCGCTTCGCTTCAGCGTCCGCAAGTGAATTGGCATACCGGCGTCGTTACGTTTCGTACAAAAGGCGGGCGCATCCGCACACGCCTACTCAATGAAGAAGCAATGCGCCATCTGCGCGCGGCGCCAACCGTGATGGGAAGCCCGTTCGTTTTCGCCAAAGCCAATGGCGACAAGCTCTCGAATTTGTCGCGCGCGTTTCAGGACGTGCGCGCAAAAGCCAGGCGCCGCGCCGAGCGTGAGGGCTGGACGTTTAAACCCTTCCGGCTTCACGACCTGCGGCACGAGTTCGCCATTCGCTATCTCAAAGGCGGCGGCTCGATCTACCGCCTGCAAAGCCTGCTTGGCCACAGCTCGGTCATGACCACCGAAATCTATCTCGACTTCCTGACCGACGATGAGATCGCGCTAGCCAAGGAACTCACCTCCCCTGCCGATATCACCTCGATTGGGGGCGAACATGGCTAGAACTTCGCCACAAACCGCTGTGCCGGGATTTGTGACGGACTCCCGTGCGCTTGGCTCGTTCCATGCGCAAAGCGTTCATGCTATGTTCAATCAGCAAATGGCTAAGTCATTGATCTGGCGGAGGGAGTGGGATTCGAACCCACGGTGGGCTTGCACCCACGCCGGTTTTCAAGACCGGTGCCTTAAACCACTCGACCATCCCTCCGGGCCAGCGCCCGTATCAGTGCCGCGCGCTTCTCGCAACAGGTGCGAGTTCAAAATTTGACCTAAGCTGGCTTAGATACGCAGCCGCCGTAGACGTCACGCAAGCGCGGTCTCGAACGGCGCTTCCGTCTTGGCCTTAATTTCTTCAACGCTGACGCCGTCCGCCACCTGTACAAGTCGCATAGCCGCGCCGCCGTGCTTGTCGATCTCGAATACGCCGAGATCGGTAATCACCAAGTCCACGACATTCACGCCTGTGAGCGGCAGCGAGCATTGCTTCAGCAGCTTTGAGGCGCCGTCCTTCGAGGTGTGCTCCATGACGACCACAACCCGCTTCACGCCGGCCACGAGGTCCATCGCCCCGCCCATCCCTTTCACCATCTTGCCGGGAACCATCCAATTGGCGAGGTCGCCGCGATCGCTCACTTCCATTGCACCAAGAATGGAAAGGTCGATATGGCCGCCTCTGATCATGCCAAACGAGTCGGCGGACGAGAAATACGATGTCTTCTCCAGCGCCGTGATCGTCTGTTTGCCGGCATTGATCAAATCAGCGTCTTCCTCGCCCTCAAAGGGGAAAGGCCCCATGCCAAGCATGCCGTTCTCTGATTGCAGCGTAACTTCCATCCCCTCCGGAATGTAGTTGGCGACCAAGGTCGGGATGCCAATTCCAAGATTGACGTAGTAGCCGTCGCGCAATTCTTTCGCGGCGCGTTGGGCGAGCTGATCGCGGGACCACGGCATTATGCATTCTCCCGCTGACGCACAGTGCGTTGCTCGATGCGTTTTTCAAATTCAGCCTTCACAATGCGGTCGACGAAAATGCCCGGCGTGTGGATCTGATCCGGATCCAACTCGCCGGTCGGCACAAGAATTTCGACTTCAGCGACGCACTTCTTTCCGGCCGTAGCCATCATCGGGTTAAAGTTGCGCGCGGTTTTTCGGTAGATGAGATTGCCCTCGTGATCGCCCTTCCAGGCTTTGACAATTGAGAGGTCGGCGACCAGCCCCGTCTCAAGAACATACTTTTCGCCGTTGAACTCTTTGACTTCCTTGCCTTCGGCGACGAGCGTGCCAACGCCGGTCTTGGTGTAAAAGCCGGCGATCCCCGCCCCGCCGGCGCGGCAACGCTCTGCAAGCGTCCCTTGCGGGTTGAACTCAAGCTCAAGTTCGCCGCTCAGGAACTGGCGTGCGAATTCTTTGTTTTCGCCGACATAGGACGAAACCATTTTTTTGATCTGCCGGCTTTCCAGCAGCAGACCGAGGCCCCAGCCATCAACGCCCGCATTGTTCGAAACGACGGTAATATCCTTCACCCCGCTATCGCGCAGAGCGACGATGAGATTTTCGGGGATGCCGCACAGACCGAAGCCGCCTGACATCACCATCATGCCGTCAAAACTCAGCCCCTCCAGGGCTGACTTGGCGTCGGCATAGACCTTATTGACCATGTGTCCTCACTTGCCGTCCTAGTTACGGACCGAGGCGCCGCAGCGCAACATTTCGTGAAAACAATCGGCTAAGGCGCCTAAAGCCTGAACAGATTGCGCCGGCCGCTGAGCCGGCGGCCGGCGCTTCTGTTTCGCCCCTAAGGTGGGACGAGAACCTGACTCCGGATCGAGCGAGGGACAAAAAATCGTCCGGAGCCGACGCACAGTAAAAAACTTTGAGCTTGAACCGGGCCTGAACGGAAAAATCAGATTAACCAATCCGCTATGCGTCCGTGTCTTGATACATCTACGTTAGCGTTTCGCGGTCATATTGATGGTGGCGCCCCCTCGTAAAGGAGGGGGCAAGGGGGAGCAGTTTGCGCATAGTGGTGCGTTGCCATGACGCGCGTCTCGCACGGGAGGCGCAGGATCGCCTGTCCGCCGCGGGCGTGACGGCTGTAGCTCTACCGGGAGCCCCGCGCCCTGCTCCGGGTGGCGAGGATATCTGCTTCATCCCGGTCGCCTCCGCAGGCGATGCCGCCGCCATCTTGTCAGCAATGAGCGACCGTTTCGGCGCCCTTGTGGGCATGCCAACCGTCACACCGCCGCGCACTGGTCTTGACGATGAGAACGCACCCACCTGTACGGTCGCGATCGACGCCCCGTCGGCGCTACTGGCCTCTCAAGTCGCGGCCTACATCCGCTTGTTCGTGGTCGAGGATGAACAACGGCGCCGGGCGCAAACGGCGCATGCCTTGGGCATCCCCCCCCTGGCCCCGCATGCACCGCGCAAATTACGGGCGCTCTATATCGGCGCCCCCAGCCCAGTTTTTCTCTCGCTAGAGCGCGCGCTAGCAGGGCATGGCGGGCTCGTCGCCGCCGCATTCAGTTCTTACTCGGGTTTCGATCACCTGCACGACGAGGTTTTCGATGCGGTCGTGCTCAATGGCGCACAGGACCCCGCCACCGCGATATCGCTCTGCGCCGCTCTGCGCCGCAACGCCTCGCTTTCACACATCCCCACAATGATGGTGACCGCCAGCGGCGATCAGGCCACCGCGAAGGCCGGCATTGAGCGTGGCGCATCGGCTGTGGCTGAAGTGAACGCATCAAGTGGCGCGAGCCTCGGTTGGCTGTTTGAGGCAATCCGCCGGGAACGACGCCGCGCTGCAGCCGAGCATGATTTGTGTGCTTTGCGAGATCTTATGGGCGACGTTCGTACCGGCTTGTTCCGCCGTGACGCTTTTGATGCACATTTGGCGCGTCTGGCCAGCGACCACTATGCGAGCGGCCGCCCGCTGAGCTTGGCGACGCTGCGCATGCTGCCGGCTCATGGTGCAAAAGAGCCAGCAGTGGATGCATGGAAAGCTGCATTCTGCGACATCGCCAATTTGGCCGCGCGCCTGATGCGCGACGCCGATTGCGGCGTCGCCATAGGCGGCGATGTCATTGCCGTCGCCCTACCCGCAGCAGATCTGCAAGCCGCCCGTCGGATGGCGGAGCGTATCGCATCGGTTGCCGAATGTACTGCTTTCGCGGCTGGTGAAGCGGAAATTGGTCCGCTGATTTTCGAACGTAGTTGCGTCGAATTGCAGCCTGGCGAAAGTGGCGGCGGCATGTTGGCGCGTGCACTCCGGGCGATTGAGATCGAAAGCGTTCCCGCCTAAGCGGCTTTACGCGTCGCCAAACGCGCGAGCGTTTCCAGAACACCCCGCAGCGCTTTGAGACGCTGGCTAGCTTCTGGCCATCCACCTTGAACAACCAATTTGCCGTCTGGGCGCATCTTAAAGTCGTCGGGACGCTCCTGTACGTGGCGAACGAGCGCCATCGGGTCAGGAAAGCCTTGCTCACGAAACGTCAGCACGGCGCCCTTGGGACCGGCGTCGAGCTTTGCGATGTGGCAGCGTCGGCACAACGCTTTCAACGCCGCTACGGCCACCAACTGGTCCGCCTCCGGCGGCAGTGGTCCAAAGCGATCAATTAATTCCGCAGCAAATGCTTCGCGCTCGTCATCGCTGTCGAGATCAGCTAGCCGGCGATAGAGCGAAAGGCGCACGGTGAGATCGGACACATACTCTTCCGGAATGAGAACCGAGGCGCCGACATTAATCTGCGGCGACCAGGATTTCTCGCTCTCACTCTCTTCTCGGCCCTCACGCAACGCGGCAACTGCCTCCTCAAGCATCGATTGGTAGAGCTCGACGCCAACTTCACGGATATGGCCGGTTTGCTCTTCGCCCAACAGATTGCCGCCGCCTCTCATATCGAGGTCGTGGCTGGCCAAAGTGAAGCCAGCGCCAAGATTATCGAGCGAAGAAAGAATTTTCAGACGCTTTTCGGCCCCGAGAGTCAGCGCCTGCTCCGCCGCTGTGGTGAGATAGGCGTAGGCGCGCACTTTTGAACGTCCGACACGGCCACGCAATTGGTACAATTGCGCCAGACCAAACATGTCGGCGCGGAAAACAACGAGCGTATTAGCCCGCGGAATATCGAGGCCGGATTCCACGATCGAGGTGGAGAGCAGCACGTCATATACGCCGTCATAGAAGCTCGTCATTATCTCATCGAGCTGCCCACCGGCCATTTGGCCGTGCGCAACGGCGAATTTCACTTCTGGCACGTGACGGCGCAGAAACTCGGATGCTTCGTCCAAATCTGCGATCCGGGGCGTGACGAAGAAGCTTTGTCCACCGCGATATTTCTCGCGCAACAACGCTTCGCGGACAGTCACTGTATCGAACGAGGTCACATAAGTACGCACCGCCATTCGGTCGATCGGTGGCGTCGTGATGAGGCTCATCTCGCGGATGCCGGCCATTGCGAGTTGCAAAGTTCGCGGGATTGGCGTCGCCGAAAGCGTCAGGGCATGCACGTCTGCGCGCAGGTCCTTCAAGCGCTCCTTGTGCTTGACGCCAAAGTGCTGCTCCTCGTCGATTATCATTAGCCCGAGATCGCGGAAGCTTAATTGCTTCGACAACAGCGCATGCGTGCCGACCACAATCTCAATGACGCCATCGGCCAGGGCGGCTTTTGTTTCGGACGCTTCTTTTGCAGTCACCAAGCGTGAGAGCTGACGTACACGCACGGGTAATCCGCGGAACCGTTCGCTGAAGGTGCGGTAGTGTTGCCGGCACAACAATGTCGTCGGCGCCACCACCGCGACCTGTTTGCCGGACATTGCGACCAGAAACGCCGCACGCAACGCCACTTCTGTTTTTCCGAAGCCGACATCGCCGCAAATCAAGCGATCCATCGGGCGGCCAGCCGCCAGATCCGTTACTACATCGTCAATGGCTGCGAGCTGATCCTCGGTCTCTTCATAGGGAAAGCGGGCGCAAAATTCGTCCCACATGCCTTCCGGCGCCGTGACGGCTTCGGCGACTTTGGTGGCGCGCTGCGCAGCGATACGCAGTAATTCTTCAGCCATGTCGCGCAAGCGCTGCTTGGCGCGCGCTTTGCGGCTTTGCCAAGCGACGCCGCCAAGCTTGTCTAGTTGAGCGTCTGCATCCTCGGCGCCGTACCGGCTCACCAGTTCAAAGTTTTCAACGGGTAGATAAAGCTTGTCACCGCCCGCATAGGCCAGATCCAGGCAATCGTGCGGCGCGCCGGCGACATCAAGCGTCTTGAGCCCCTCGTAGCGCCCTACGCCATGATCCTGATGGACGATCAAATCGCCTGGCGATAGCGCAGCAGCCTCGGCAATAACGCTGGATGCTTTGCGCCGCTTACGCGGCCGCGCCAAACGATCGCCGAGAATGTCCTGCTCGGCCACCACCGCAAGCGCATCGGTTTCAAAGCCATGCTCAAGCGGAAGCACTGTCAGGGCGGGCGCATTGCGCGGCGCACGCGCCACGTCGCGCCATGATGCCGCCCGGTAAAGGGAATCGACCCTGTGATCAGCCAAGACGCCGGCAAGACGCTCTGCCGAACCTTCCGACCATGCCGCGATGACCACGCGCTTCTTCGCCTTGATTAGATTGGCGACATGCGCGGACGCCGCATCGAACACATTTGCGTCAGCCGTTTGCCGTTCCGGGGCGAAGTCACGGCCAATGCGGCCGCCAACATCGAGTTGCTTTTTCTCGTTGCTGTCGAAGTGGCTAATGCGGCGCACGGCTCGCTTGCCCAGCGCTGTGCGGAGGGCTTCATCCGAAAGGTAGAGTTCGTCTGGCTTCGGCGCGCGGAACGGCGCTGCGCCCCGCGACACTGGGGCTGTACGCCTGGATTCGTAATGGTCTCGCGCAGTCTCGACCCGCTCATGCACAGCCTCCTCGGCCAGTGCGTCGAAGGCGATCAGCGCATCCTCGCCAGCATAATCAAATACGGTGTCGAGTTGTTCGTAGAAGAACGGAAGCCATTGCTCCACGCCCTGGCGGCGAATGCGCGCGCTGACAGAATCGTAGAGCGCATCGCTTACAGCGCCAAAAGCCTGCCCAAACCGGCGGCGGAATTGCAGCACGGTCAGATCATCGAGCAAAACTTCGCTTACAGGCGTAAGCAGGGCCTCCGTAAGCGGACGCTTGGAAATCTGGGTTTCCGGATCGAAGGCGCGGATGGTCTCGAGCGTGTCACCGAAGAAGTCGAAGCGAAGAGGCTCGCCTGCGCCCGGCGGAAAAACGTCAATCAGACCACCTCGTACCGCGAACTCGCCTGAGGCGCGGACTGTCGAGGCGCGGCCATAGCCGTTCTCCACCAGATACGCCTCCAAAGCCTCCATGGAGGCTTCTTCGCCTGAGCGCGCAAAAAAAGCGCCCTGAGCCAAACGCGCGCGCGGCGGCGCCCGCTGGGCGACCGCTGACGCGGTGGCGATCACCAGAAGCGGCGGATCTTTGTCTTTGCGGCGGGCTAGATGGGAAAGAGCGGCGCAACGCTGCGCCGCTACGGTGGCAGCTGGCGATATGCGATCATAGGGCAGCGTATCCCACGCAGGAAGCCGCAGCGTAGCCAAATCCGGCGCATAGAAGCGCGCCCCGGATTCGAGTAATGCGGCGCGACTTTCGTCGCGCGCCACAAAGAGCGTGACGCCGCCGCGCTGCGCGGCAGCCTCAGCTAACAATGCCGCGTCGAGCCCCTCCGGTGCGCCGGTGACGACCAACGCATCCTTGGACTTGGCGAAAGTCTCAATCAAGCGAGATGGGAGAGCGTAGTCTTTCATCAACGAGGCTGGGCCGCTTCTGCGGTAAAGGCGCGAATGAGCGCCAGGGTTTCGGTCTCATATTCCGCAGGCGGCGCCTCGGCGCCAACGATCCAGGCATAGACATCCTGATCCGGCGCATCCAGCAGACGCTCAAACTCGTCCACCTGCCCTGAGGTCAAGGCAGGCAATCTTGCATCGGCGAAACGACCTAGAATCAGGTCAATCTCACGGAAACCCCGGCGCCAAGCGCGGAACTTCAACTTCTTACGGTGGTCGTCCATCGGATCCGGTGGGAAGATTGGGCCGCCCAAGGCGGAGGGGGCCGCGCTATAACGCATATGGTCGCCACTGTCAGCGCCGTCGAGCTTGTATGGACACCGAAACCGCCACCCGTCTTCAAAGTGTCGCAGCCACGATGCTAGCCACAGCCAAGGCGCCGAAAGGCGCACGCAAAGACACAATGGATCTGATCGCCAAGGTAACGGGCGGGAGCCTCGTGCGGGATCTCGTGCTTTTGCCGCCAAACGCAGCGATCGATCGGCGCAAGCGCGTGCCCATAGACGAAACTGAAGATGGCGAGATCGTCACCATTGAGGCGGAAGTCGACGGGCATATGCCGGGCTTCAAAAACCTGCCCTATCGTATCCGCCTCCGCGATGAGAGTGGCTTCCTGACCGTGGCCTATTTCCGCGGCGCTGAGGAAATGCTCAAGCGCATGTGGCCGATAGGCCAGACACGACTCGTGAGTGGCAAGGTCACTTTCTATGACGGCATGCGGCAGATGCAGCATCCCGATTACGTGGTCGATCCGGCAAAAGGCGAAGCGCCGCCGCCTGTCGAACCCGTCTATCCGCTGACCCAAGGTTTGGCCGGGCGAACCCTGCAGCGAACAATTCAAGCGACGCTGGACACAATTCCTGAGCTTCCAGAATGGCTTGAGCCCAGCACTGTCAAAGCGCACGACTGGCCCGACTTTCGCACAGCTCTCGAGCACATTCACCGGCCAGCTTCGCCGGATGACGTTCTGCCCGACAGCCCATTCCGCACACGCCTTGCCTATGACGAATTGTTTGCGCGTCAGTGTGCTTTGCGTCTGCGCCGGGTGCACAGGCGCCAGTCACAGGGGCGCGCCGTGACCGGCGACGGGCATATTGGCGCGCGCATGCTCAAGGGCCTCCCCTACGCACCCACTGGAGCGCAAAGCCGCGCCGTGGATGAGATCCTTTCCGACATGGCGGAGCCGGCGCCGATGCTGCGTCTGTTGCAGGGCGATGTCGGGTCGGGGAAAACATTGGTGGCCGCATTGGCCATGGCCCGCGCCGCGGAGGCCGGCCTGCAGAGCGCCATGATGGCTCCCACCGATCTGCTTGCGCGGCAGCATGGCGCGACACTCGCCCCGCTCCTGGAAGCTGCGGGCATGTCGATGGCTGTTCTGACTGGCCGTGACAAAGGCAAGGACCGCAAAGCGATCCTGGCGCAGCTCGCCTCGGGCGAGCTTTCCGTGGTTGTTGGCACGCACGCCCTTTTCCAAGACGAGGTGGTGTTTCACGATCTTGGTCTTATCGTCATCGATGAACAGCACCGCTTTGGCGTGTCAGACCGCATGCGCATGGTGGCCAAAGGCTATGCGCCGCATGTGCTGGTGATGAGCGCCACGCCAATTCCACGCACGCTCGCGCTTTCGATTCATGGCGACATGGATTTATCCGTGCTGGACGAAAAACCTCCCGGCCGTCAGCCGATCAAAACCGCCACTATGCCCTCTTCACGCATGGATGACGTGATTGAAGCTGTGGCTGCGGCAGCCAAGCGCGGCGAGCGCGCCTATTGGGTGTGCCCCCTGATCGAAGAGAGCGAGGCCGTTGATCTCGCTGCCGTCGAAGATCGCTACGATCAGCTCAAAACCTATTTCGGCAAGGGCGTCGAAATAGTGCATGGCCGCTTGCCTCCCACCGCGCGCGAAGCCGCCATGGAGCGCTTCCGCACCGGGGAATCTTTTTTGCTCGTGGCGACCACGGTGATCGAAGTCGGTGTGAACGTCCCTGAAGCCACCATCATGGTGATCGAGCACGCCGAACGGTTTGGTCTCGCTCAATTGCACCAATTGCGCGGCCGCGTTGGCCGCGGCGAAAAGCAAGGCTCTTGCGTCCTGCTCTGGAAACCGCCGCTCAGCGAGCACGCCAAACAGCGCCTCGACGCCTTCCGGCGCACCGACGACGGCTTCGTTATCTCGGAGCTGGACTACAAAATGCGCGGCGAAGGCGACATGCTCGGCGTGGCCCAAAGCGGCCAAACGCCGACGCGCATGATCAGCTGGGAAGCGCACCGAGACTTGCTGGTGCAGGCTGATAAAGAAGCCCGCTTGGCGGTGGAGCGCGATCCGGACCTCTCACACGAACGCGGCCAAGCGGTGCGGCTAGCGCTGACCATCTTTGGCCATGCGGAAGCAGCAGAGCTGGCGCGCAGCGGTTAGGCTTCGCCCCGCGCCCTCTTCCAGCGCTTTATGCGCTTTTCGATTGAGCGCTTCAATTTGGCCCAGGGCGTGCGCGCTTTTTTCGGCAGCGTCGGATCCTCAACGTGCCGGCCATCGCCCATATGCCGCACGGCGGGGTTTTGGAGATTGGCAATACGGAACCCGCGCTGCTTGAAGGCATAAGAAATGTCCGGCTCGTAGCCGAGCGCCGCAAATGATCCGGCAGCCTGCGCATCAGCCAAGCGGCGCATCCCGCAATTGAAGGAATAGCTGAAATATTCCGGGTGCAGCGCGGGATCGAGCGTGAAGTATTCCACCTCCCCTGCGTGCTCGACCGGCATATCACGCACAAGCACGTTGAGTTCTTCGCGCGGGCGCAGGCCCACCATGCTCACATCCGGGCGCGCCTTCAGCACCTCAAGCGAGTCCGCGATGAAGCCGCCGCGAAAAAACTCCCAATCGTCTTCGCAATGAAAAATGTAGGGGGTCGTCACGGTAGCGTATGCTTTATCCACCGCCTTCATTTGCCCGAGTTGCGGCCGGTTCACGATCACATCGATCTCAGGCCCCAAACCTTCCAGCGCAGCGCGTACCGCTTCGTCGCCGGAATCCTCAATCACCAGAATGCGCGCCGGCGCGCGGTCCAAATGCTTGAACAGCGATTGCAGCGTTTCGCGCAAAAGATCGAAGCGCCCGCATGACGTGACCACCACCGTATAGGCGTCGTCTGCGCCGGTCTGAGAATCTGCTTGCAATCCAGGGCCTTCGGTCTCAGGGGAGGACGCTTCTTAAAAGTTCCGGCCAGTCCTTGTCCATGCCGCTCGCACCCGTCACCTGCTACATTCGCACCAAGAACGAAGAACGCATGATCGGCCGGGTGATCGATGCGGCCAAGCAGGCCGTAGAAGACGTCGTGATTGTCGATTCCGGCTCTACCGATGAGACCCTGAAGATCGCGGCAGCCCAGGGCGCGCGGGTGATCCATCAGCCCTGGCTGGGCAATGGCAAGCAGAAGCGCATCGGTGAGGATGCGGCCCAATATGATTGGGTGCTTGATCTTGATGCTGACGAGGTTGTGTCGCCAGAGCTTGCTGCGGAGCTTCAAGCCCTATTCGCGCACGGCGAGCCATCTCACTCCGTCTATCAGCTCAACCTCGTCACCGTGCCGCCAATCGGCGAGCCTTGGCACAAGGTCGCTGTCGCCGGACGACGCAAGCTTTACAATCGCACAATCATTCGCGTGCCCGATCATGCGGCCTGGGATCAGTTTGATGTGCCGCGCGACATGAAAATCGGCCGGCTCAAAGGCGCGCTCTACCATCATTCGTTCCGCGACTTCGAACAGTTCATGGGAAAGCTCAACCGCATTTCCACGGTGCGGGCGCATGAGAGCAAGCTGAAGCCGTTTTGGGTGGTGGCTATGCGCGTGATGTTCGCCCCGCCCTTCTACTTTATGAAGCACATGTTTGGCAGCCGTGAGCACTGGAAGCTCGGCCTCTATGGCTGGGCCATCGCCGGCATGTCGGCGCATGGCCGTTGGCTGCGTGACATTAAGATGCTCGAAATCCACTTGAAGCGCCGTCAGGACAAGAATGAGCAGCGCCGCCGCTGAAGCGCCCATTCTGGTCTGGCTGCGTCATGATTTGCGGCTTTCAGACAATCCGGCGCTGCGCGCGGCGATTGATACAAAACGCCCGGTTCTACTGCTCTACCTGCTTGACGACGATACAGCTGGTAAGTGGCGCATGGGCGGCGCGTCGCGCTGGTGGCTTCATAAGAGCCTTGAGGCGCTCCTTGAGCATGTCAAAAATCGCGGCGGACGTCTTATTTTGCGCCGAGGCGCGGCCGCCCAAGAAATTCCGCGAGTTGTGAAAGAATGCGGCGCGGCAGCGTTGTTTTGGAATCGTTGCTACGAGCCTTACGCCACCGAGCGCGATAAGGCTCTGAAGGAGAAGTTGTCCAAACAGATCGATGTGCAAAGCTTCAACGGTGCGCTTCTGATCGAACCCTGGACGATCAAGACGAAAACTGGCGAGCCCTACAAAGTGTTCAGTCCATTCTGGCGCGCCTGCTTGCAAAATGGATTGAACGCCGCGCCGGTTGCGGCCGTTATGAAGCTACACGGATGGTCAGGACAGATTGCCAGCGATGACTTGGATTCTTGGAAGCTTCTGCCCAAAAAGCCGAACTGGGCGAAAGGCTTCGAGCCGGAGTGGACGCCTGGAGAAAGCGGCGCACAAAAAGCTCTGACCGATTTTATAGATGGTGCGCTGAGTGCGTATCCAAGCGCGCGTGATCAGCTTGGCGTAAACGGCACTTCACGGCTGTCCCCGCACTTGCACTGGGGCGAGATTTCTCCGGCACAAGTGGTGGCGGCCATCGAGACCGCCGCCCACGACAAGTCGAATCTGCGTTCAGCAGCGGACAAGTATCTTTCCGAGATCGGTTGGCGCGAATTTTCTTACAATCTGCTTTTTCATTGGCCGAGCCTGCCCGAACAAAACTGGCGCGATCAGTTCGACGCCTTCCCGTGGCGCGACGACGACGCAGCCTTCGAAGCGTGGACGCGCGGCGAAACCGGCTATCCGGTGGTCGACGCGGCGATGCGCGAGCTCTGGACTACTGGCTATATGCACAATCGCGCCCGCATGATTGCTGCATCGTTTCTCATCAAGCATCTGATGATCGATTGGCGGCGCGGCGAGCAATGGTTTTGGGACACGCTGGTCGATGCCGATCTCGCAAACAATGCCGCGTCCTGGCAGTGGGTGGCAGGGTCAGGCGCGGACGCTTCCCCCTATTTCCGCATCTTCAATCCGATCACCCAGGGCGAACGATATGACGTTGAGGGCGAATATGTCCGGCGTTGGGTTCCAGAACTGAAGCGACTGCCCGCGAAATATATTCACCGCCCTTGGGAAGCAGACGACGCCATTTTACGAGAGGCAGGCGTGAAACTTGGAAACGCCTATCCGCGCCCTCTGATCGACCATTCTATAGCTCGGAAGCGTTCGCTGGCAGCATTCGAGACACTTTGATCCGCCTAGCCCTATGAGCCGTAATTGTGACTACGGCAAACTTTTCTCCACAGGGCATATGAGCTATATTACCGCTATGGAAGCAAACGCGGATCCGAGGGTGGAGCGCGCGACGCCCACCCTGATCGCCTCTCTCGCAGCTCCGGCGAGCGCGAAGGCGGTTCTGTTAGCGCTCATGCAAATCAAAGGCGGAGCGCTCAGAGTTCAGTTGCCTGATGGCGTGCCGGTTCTATTCGGTGAGCCTGCCGAAGCGGCCATTGACCTCACTATCCATGACTACGCATTCGCCAAGCGTGTCTTGAGCCATGGCGATATTGGCTTCGCTGAAGGCTTGATGGCTGGCGAATGGAATAGCGAAGATATACCGGCGCTGCTGACACTCCTTGCGGGAAATATCGAGCGCTTCATGAGACTGCTTGAGGGCGGTCCAATCGGCAAGGCGCTGAATTGGATGCGGCATCTTACCCGCGAAAACACGCGCTCCGGCTCGCGAAAAAACATTCTTGCCCACTATGATCTGGGCAACCGCTTTTACGAGGTCTGGCTTGACCGC
>JAUIJZ010000150.1 GCA_030430715.1 Alphaproteobacteria bacterium | reverse complement strand
GCGCTGAAGCTTCGCTCGGCCTCACCCTTGTCGGCTTCGTCAGCGCGCTTGCCGCCTTTCCCATCGGCCTCATGGTCGACCGCATTGGCCCCCGCCTCGTAGGGCTGTTCGGCGCCGTTTTGATGGGGATTACTTTCGCCTTGCTCGGCACGGCGACCGGCTCCGTTGCAAATTGGGTGCTGCTGTGGGCCGTGCTGGCCTTCGCCACATTCTGGGTGCAGCCGACAGTCTGGACCAGCGCCGTCGCCAGCCGGTTCGAGCGCTCACGCGGGCTTGCCTTCGCGCTTACGCTCTCGGGTGCGTCGCTCGCGGCCGCCATCTTCCCGGCCATGACCACTTACTTGGTCGGCGCCTATGGCTGGCGCCTCGCCTTCACAATCATGGGCGCGCTTTGGGGCGGCATCGTACTGATCGCGCTGCTGGTGTTTTTCCGCGGCGCGCAAGATCAGGGCCGCGCGCAACGCGCCGCGGCGCCGGCGCCAAAACCGGATCTGCCCGGCCTCAGCCTCAAGCAAGGCCTCACGTCTTTCAGTTTTTACAAGCTGCTTGCCGCCGCGTTCCTTTTTGCCTTCACCGCGCTTGGCCTTGTCGTGCACTTCGTGCCGATCCTCACCGATTTCGGCGCCGAGCCGCTCGCGGCCGCCGGCATCGCCGGGCTGGTCGGCATTTTTTCCATTGTCGGCCGGCTCGGCATGGGCCTGCTGCTGGATCGCTTTCCCGCGCGCATGGTCGGCGCGCTCGCCTATCTCATCCCTATCCCGGCTTGCCTGCTCTTGCTGTTCGACGGCGCCAATCCGCTTAGCCAAACACTCGCCGCCGCGCTCATCGGCCTTACGGTCGGCGCCGAAGTCGATGTCATCGCCTATCTCGCCTCACGTTATTTCGGGCTGAAAAATTTTGGCGGATTGTTTGGCTGCATGGTCGCGGCGCTCTCGATGGGCACCGCGTTCGGACCGCTCGCCGCCGGCGCCGTCTTTGACAATTACGGCAGCTACGCGCCTTTTCTGACCGGGACAATCGTGCTGATGGCGTTCAGCAGCTTGGCGCTCGCCAGCCTCAAGCCGCCGCCCTTCGCCGCGCATGGCGCGGCGCCCGCCACGCCTAGCGAAACGCCGGCATGACTTCCTTGGCGAACAGCTCCGCATAAGGCGCGAATTTTTCCGCCGGAATACCGGGCGGCAACATCATGGTGAAATGCTCGACCGGCGCCTTGGCGCGCAATCCTTCGAGCATCTCAATCGCCGCGTCCGGCGTGAGAATCTGCAGGATGCCGCTTTGTTTAAACTGCTCCAGCGACATGGGCGCCAAGAGCGCCTGATCGCTGAGGCCTGTCGCAGCGCGGTCCTCATTGAGCCAAACGCCATAAGCATTGTTCACGTGCAAAAAATACGGCGCGAGTTCGTCCATCGCTTTCTCTGGATCGCGCGCAACCGCGACGAACAAACCCAGCAAGCGCACGCGCCCTTGCGCCGGGTCTCTTCCGGCAGCGCGCAGCTTTTCAGCATAGAGATCGCAAATCTCTACATTGCCGAAATAGCCAGCCCCATATTTTGCAGCGCGCGCGATCGCCTTCTCGGCAAAGCCGCCGATAAAGAGCGGGATCTTTCCCCGCGGCGCGGGCGGCGTGATGAACGCATCGCGCACGGAGAAGTGCTTGCCCGCGAAGGTCACCTTTTCGCCGGCCCATAGCCGCGTCACGATTTCTAGAAACTCGTCCGTGCGCGCGCCGCGTTTGCTGAAGTCGACGCCGTAGGCTTCCGCTTCGCGCCGCCGATACCCAACCGCCAACGCCATTTCGAGACGGCCGCCCGAGAGAATGTCGAGCACCGCGCATTCTTCCGCGAACCGCACCGGATGGTGCAACGGCGCCAGCGCGATCGCCGAGCCAAGCTTTAGACGCTTGGTGCGCGCGGCGATCGCCGCCAGTACGACATTCGGCGCCGGCTGATAGCCATCTTCCGCGAGATGATGCTCGGGAACCCAGGCGCCATCAAAGCCGAGTTGTTCTGAATAAGCGACAAAATCCAGCGTTTCCGCATAAAGATCAGCCCATGGCTTTTGCCATTGCGGCGGATTGCGGAAATCGTAGAGGTAGCCGAACGTCAGCTTATTCATGCGCGTCCTCAAATGACTTTGAGCGTCTCCAGTTCAGCGATGCGCGCATCATTATAGCCGAGCAGATCGTGCAGAATCTCGCGCGTATGTTCGCCAAGCACAGGCGGCGGCAGACGGATCGTTGCCGGCGTCTCGGACATTTGCGCCATCGGGCTGGCGATCAGATCGACATAACCATCGCCGGCAACCGGGAGCGGCGTGCGCGCCCGCAATTGGCGATGCTTGACCTGCGGCTCTTCCCAGACGTCAGGGAGATCGTTGTAACGCGCCGCCGGTATGCCAACTTCATCGAACGCGGCTTGAAGATCAGCGACCGTCCGCTGCCGGCTCCACTCGCAGATCAAATCGATCAATTCCTGGCGGTTCGCTTTGCCCCGTTTGAAATTGGAATCGAAGCGCGGGTCCTCGAACAATTCGGGCCGCTCCATCAGAACGGTGAGGCGGCGCCAGTGCTCATCCGTGCCGGCCGTCAGATAGATGATGCCGTCGCTGCAATAGATGAGGTCGGCGGGCCCGCCGCCATTGCCGCCATTGCCCATGCGCGGCGGCGCTTCGCCGCTGATGAGATAATCTTGCATGATGTGCGAGACCATCGCCACGGAACTATCGAGCAAAGCCATGTCGATATATTGGCCTTTGCCGCTTTGCGTTCTGTACATCAGCGCGCCGAGGATCGCGATCGCGGTGTTGTGGCCGGTGACGAAATCGACAAGGCTCGGCCCACACTTTTGCGGCCCCGCGCCGGGCTGACCTTCCGGCTTTCCGGTCACGGCCATGATGCCGCCCGTCGCTTGAAACAGGCCGTCATAGCCGGGCCGCGCCGCATAAGGGCCAGTCTGGCCAAAGCCCGTCACCGAACAATAGATCAGCTTCGGATTGATCTTCTTGAGGCTCTCATAATCGAGCCCGAAGCGCTTCAGATCGCCGACCTTATAATTCTCGATCAGCACATCCGACGTTTTAACCAGCTCGCGCAAAATCTCCTGCCCTTCGGGCTTGGAATGATTCAGCGTCATCGAGCGCTTGTTGCGGTTCGACACCGTGAAGAAGCTTGAGAGCCGCGTATTGGCGCCCTCCTTGTCCTTCACCCAAGCGAGCCCATAGCCGCGCCCGTCATCGCCCACGACGGGCCGTTCGATCTTGATCACGTCGGCGCCGAGATCGCCCAGAATTTGCCCGGCGACCGGCGCGGCGAATACGCGCGACATATCGATAACGCGGATGCCATCAAGCGCACTTTTGTTCGTCGTCATAGTTTGCGTCACTTCTATTCTGGATCGGTGTCCATGCGTGTCGGCGGATGGCCTTCTGCGGCGGTCCATTCCGACGTCAGCGCATAGTCCGAAACATATTTCGTCGAACTCCAACCGCCATCGACGACGATCGTCTGTCCATTGATGAATTCAGCGCCCGGCGACAACAGAAACGCGATGGTGCCGGCGATGTCGCTGGTCAGGCCCAGACGCGGGCTTGGCGTCAGCTCGATATTGATGCGGCGGAAGCGCGGATCGAGCAGCCGGCTCTCCACCATTGGCGTGATCGTCACGCCCGGCGCCACTGCGTTACAGCGGATGCCTTGCGCGCCATATTGGCAAGCGATGTGCGTGGTCATGCCGGTAATGCCGGCCTTCGCCGCCGAATAGGCGCCGCCGCGCATGCCGCCCGTCACCGCGAAGGTCGAGCTGATATTGATGATCGCCGAGCCCTTCTTCATGTGCGGGATGCAATCGCGCGCCAGGCGGAACGGCGCCCGCAGCATCAGCCCGAGAAAATAGTCGAGCATTTCGTCATCGGTTTCGTGCAGCGGCTTAGGGCTGCCGACGCCCGCATTGTTCACGAGATAGTCGATCTGCTTCCACTTCTTGAGTGCTGCATCGACCAAACGCTTAGGGCCATCCTCGCTGGTAAGATCGAGCGCCACCGTCTCCAGCCGCGCCACATCCTTCACCGCGCCTCTCAGCGCCTCGAGCTTTTTTTCATCCCGCCCCGTCGCGACGACATGCATGCCGTCCTCGATCAGCTTTTGCGCCGTGGTGAAGCCAATGCCGCTGCTGGCGCCGGTAACGATGGCGACCTTCATTCTGTGCCCTCAATCTCTAAAGGGCCAGCCTTAGCAGTACCGGGCTAAACCTCAACCACGGTCAGCTCGCCCAAGGTCGAGCGCTCGATCATGCCGTAGGCGCTCTGGCCATCCCACGTATAGAGCGCGCCGCTTTGCTGCAGGTTGAAGCCGGGCATGTCGGGATTGTTGACGCGGAAGGTCGAGAACTTCGTCGCGCCCGCGATACGGATACGGCCGAGCTCATATTCCAGCTCAACCGAGACATCCCGCCGTGCATCTTGCAGCAGCGACACCAAATCATATGCGGCGTGACCAATTACCGCATCCTGAAAATCGAGCAAACCGACGTTTGCAACCCCTGCT
>JAUIJZ010000149.1 GCA_030430715.1 Alphaproteobacteria bacterium | reverse complement strand
CGGAAGAGAAGAAGGGTAAGTGGAGCGTCGAAGAATCCAAGAACGAAGTCGATTTGTCCAAATTGGTTGAGCCAGCCGAAAAAGCGCTGCACGCCGCTTTGGAACACGCGCTGCCGGCGGCGCGCGCGGCGGTCAACAGGGAAGATTTCGCCGAGGCGATGCAAGCGCTCAGCACGCTTCGCGCGCCGGTGGATGCCTTCTTCGACGGCGTCATGGTGAACGCGGAAGACCTATCGCTGCGTCATAATAGACTTTTGCTGCTCTCCCGCTTACGTGAGGCTCTGTCCGCGGTGGCGGACTTTTCGAAGATCGAGGGCTAGGTCCAATTTGGACCGCCGGCATCTTGCCGGCATGCACGTTGGCCGGCTGGAAGCCGGTGGTCCGCTTACGTTGAGCGGCGGCGCACGGTGAGAACGAGCAATGAAGATGCAATGGGTTTATGGCTTTGGCGGCGGCGAAGCGGGCGGCGATGCGTCCATGAAGACGCTGCTCGGCGGCAAGGGCGCGAATCTCGCTGAAATGTCCAAGCTTGGCCTGCCTGTGCCGCCCGGCTTTACGATCACCACCGAAGTCTGCACCGAGTTCTACAAGAACGATCGCAAGTATCCCGCTGAGTTGGCTGTGCAGGTCGATGCGGCGCTGGCGTCGCTTGAAAGCAAAGCCGGCAAGAAATTTGGCGACGCCGACAATCCGCTGCTCGTGTCCGTGCGCTCGGGCGCGCGTGCGTCGATGCCCGGCATGATGGATACGGTGCTCAACCTTGGCCTGAATGATGAGACGGTCGAGGGATTGGCGCAGCTTTCGGGCGATGCGCGCTTCGCCTACGATTCCTATCGCCGCTTCATTCAGATGTATTCGGATGTCGTGCTCGAATTGGAGCATGGAGTGTTCGAGGAAATCCTCGGCGGCTTGAAGGATGTGAACGAATACAGGTCCGACACCGAATTGACGGCGGAGGATTGGAAAGAGGTCGTCCAAAAATACAAAGCTGCCGTGCAGCGTGAATTGGGCAAGCCGTTCCCGTCGGATCCGAAGGAACAGCTCTGGGGCGCGATTGGCGCGGTGTTCTCATCCTGGATGAACGATCGCGCGATCTTCTACAGGAAGCACAACAATATTCCCGAAAGCTGGGGCACGGCCGTCAATGTGCAGGCGATGGTGTTCGGCAATATGGGCGACACGTCAGCCACGGGCGTGGCGTTCACGCGCGATCCTTCGACTGGCGAGAAGAAATTCTACGGTGAGTTTCTGATCAATGCGCAGGGCGAGGATGTGGTGGCGGGCATTCGCACGCCGCGCGCGCTGACCAAGGCTTCGCGCATCGCCATGAAGGAAACCGGCGAGTCGCTCGAAGAGGCGATGCCGGAAGTTTATGGGCAGCTGGTCGCGGTCTATCAGAAGCTCGAAGCGCATTATCGCGACATGCAGGATCTCGAATTCACGGTCGAGCGCGGCCATCTCTACATGCTGCAAACGCGCAGCGGAAAACGCACAGCCAAAGCGGCGCTGAAAATCGCGGTCGATATGGCGGCGGAAAAACTGATCACTGAAGAAGAAGCGGTGCTGCGCGTCGATCCGCTGGCGCTCGATCAATTGCTGCATCCGACCATTGCGGAAAATTACAAGCGCGATCTCATCTGCAAAGGATTGCCAGCGTCTCCAGGCGCGGCTGTCGGCGTTGTGGTGTTCGATTCAGATGAAGCAGAGCAGCGCGCCGCCAATGGTGAAAGCGTCATCCTGGTGCGCGATGAAACCAGCCCTGAAGACATTCACGGCATGCATGCGTCGAAAGCGATCGTCACCGCGCGCGGCGGCATGACCAGCCACGCGGCCGTTGTGGCGCGCGGCATGGGGCGTCCGTGCGTTTCCGGCGCCGGCGATCTGCGCATCGATTTGAAGGCGGGCGAATTCCGCGCCATCGGCCGTATCGTCAAGAAGGGCGATACGATCACGGTCGATGGTTCTTCGGGCGAAGTGCTGCTCGGCGCCGCCGACATGGTGCAGCCGGAGCTGACGGGGGATTTCGGTCAATTGATGGGCTGGGCCGATCGCGCACGCCGCATGAAGGTACGCGCCAACGCCGAAACGCCGGAAGATGCGGAGACGGCGGTGAAGTTCGGTGCCGAAGGCATCGGCCTGTGCCGCACCGAGCATATGTTCTTCGACGCAGAGCGCATCGCGGCGGTGCGTGAGATGATCCTCGCGGAAAAGACGGAAGCGCGCGTGTCGGCGCTCGAAAAACTCTTTCCGCATCAGCGCCAGGATTTCGTCGATATCTTCAATGCGATGGGCGCCCGGCCCGTGACCATTCGCTTCCTCGATCCGCCGCTGCACGAATTCCTGCCGCATACGGAAGAGGATTGCGAAGACGTCGCCAAAGCGACGGGGCTCGACGCCAAGGCGCTGCTGTTGCGTGCGAAGGAATTGGCGGAAACCAACCCGATGTTGGGCTTCCGCGGTTGCCGGCTCGCGATCGTCTATCCGGAAATCTACGACATGCAGGCGCGCGCTGTGTTCGAAGCGGCGTGTGACGTCGCCGAGAAGGGCGCGGCGCCGGTCGCGGAAATCATGATCCCGTTTGTGGTCGCGAAGCGGGAGTTCGATCTGCTGCGCGCGCGTGTGGATGCGGCGGCCGAGGAGGTGTTCGCGCGCCGTGGCCGCAAGGTGGAATATCTGGTCGGCACCATGATCGAGTTGCCGCGTGCGGCGCTGAAGGCCGGGGAGATCGCGCAATCTGCCGAGTTCTTCTCCTTCGGCACCAACGATCTCACGCAAACCACGATGGGGCTCTCGCGTGACGATGCCGGCAAATTTCTGGGAACCTACGTCGATCGCGGCGTGTTGAGTTCGGATCCTTTCGTGTCCGTGGACGCAGAAGGCGTTGGCGAACTGGTTGAACTCGCCGCCGAAAGAGGGCGGGCCGCCAGGCAGGGGCTGAAACTTGGCGTGTGCGGCGAGCACGGCGGCGACCCGGAATCGGTGGCGTTCTTCGAGCGCGCCGGTCTCGATTACGTGTCTTGTTCACCCTATCGGGTGCCGATCGCGCGCCTCGCGGCTGCTCAGGCAGCGCTCAGAAAGAGCTAAATCAGAGGGCTTCCCTAGGGTAATGCTGCGTTGCAGCAGTGCGGCGCGTCGCCGCGTCCCCGTTCGCTTCTTGAGCGAAACGGCATGGTATTCGCATGACGAGGGGCGAATTGTCCCCGTTTCGTGTGACCCTTGGGCCGCATCTGCCCAAAGAATACACGGTCTCGGTCTGGAGGCGAGACTATGAACAAAAAGTCAATCGCCCGCCGCGTGCGCGTCCTGTATGTCCCGCGGGCTTTGTGCGGAGATGTTTTCACGCGCATTATTGGCGGCTGCCTTCAGCTTTGCTCAGTCGTATCTGTGCCAAAACTGGACGGTGTTAAGCGGGGATTAATGATTTTGCCGTTGTTCTGGCGACGTTTAGCTATTCTTGCGGGCGAGATTCGGACCCAATTGATGGTTGAGATCGAACGGAATCCTCTGGCGGTGCGTCAGGGCGCGGCGACAATTATGTGCCTCGCCGCAGCAGCCGTCGCGATGCCTGTTATCGCTGATCGCGCTGCGTCGCAGCGTGAGGGTGCGGAATGGGCTGCGCGCTCAACCGCGTTCCAAGCCGAGCTTCAGCAAGAGCTCAGCCAGGGCGCGGAGCCTAATGCGCGCGTTGAGCTGACCGCGTTCCATGGCGGAGACGGTCTGCGTGCGCGCGGCTCGGGCACCTTGTTTGAAAGCGCCGATGCGCGCGCGCTGATGTTGCAAGCCGTGCTGCGTGGGCCAAGCGCCGCGCCGGAGTTGCCGTCTGCGCCTGCGCCCGAGCAAGACATCAACGCGCGGGAGCATGATTGTCTCAGCCAGGCGATCTATTATGAGGCGCGCAGCGAGAGCCAGCGCGGTCAGGTCGCGGTCGCCGAAGTCATTCTGAACCGCGTGCGTTCGCGGGCATACCCGAACACGATTTGCAGCGTCGTTTACCAGGGGTCGCATCGCGCGACCGGCTGCCAATTCACCTTCACCTGCGACGGCTCGCTCAACCGGCGTCCGCGCGGGCGCGCCTGGACACAATCGCAGCGCGTCGCGACCGCGATGATGCTTGGCTATCATCGTCCGCTGACGCAGGGCGCCACGCACTATCATACGCATGCGGTGAACCCGATCTGGAATTCCGGTCTGGTTGAGACCACCTCGATCGACAGCCACGTCTTTTACCGGTTTCCCAACCGCGCCGAGCGTCCGGCTTATCAAGAGGCCCTGGCTCAGCGCCGTGCCGCCATCAGCGCTCGCCGTGCGAACGTCACCCGCGATGCGCTGATCCCGCACGCCGACGAAGAGGCGGTAGAGGCTGCGGTCCAGGAGCAGGCGGACGCTGACAAGCCAGCGGAAGCAACGCCAGCCGCTACGGCTGCCCCGGCTACGTCGGCGGCGGTTGATGAGCCGGTCGCCACCCAGGCGAACGGCGTCGCGACCTAATAGATTAGTCGCCGAGCCCGCGGCGGGCTCTCTTGCGCACCATGTTCGGAAAGAGCCG
>JAUIJZ010000148.1 GCA_030430715.1 Alphaproteobacteria bacterium | reverse complement strand
AGCGATACGCCCACCAAGACGATGTTGGTGAACTGAACCAATTGCTCGACCACCTCGCCCTCGCTCATGGCCGCTAGCGTCCCATCACTGCTTTCACGGCCTCGATAATGTCGTCCACGCCTGGAAGCGCCAGCGCTTCGAGATTGGCGGCGTAGGCAAGCGGCGCATCGACCTGATGAACACGTGTGGGCGGCGCGTCGAGCCAATCGAACGCATCGCTAGCGACGCGCGCGCAGATTTCCGCGCCAACGCCGGATTGCCCCCAGCCCTCCTCGACAGTGACGAGACGGTTTGTCTTCTTCACACTTTCTATGATGGTCGCCGTGTCGAGCGGACGCAGCGTGCGGAGATCGACGACTTCAACGTCAATGCCTTCCTCCGCGAGGTGCTCTGCGGCCTTCAACGCAAAGCCAACCATTCGCGAGTGCGCGGTGACGGTGACGTCACTTCCGGCGCGCTTCACCTTGGCTTTGCCGATCGGCACCAGCCATTCTTCAACATCGGGAATCTCGAACTCATTTCCGTAAAGCATTTCATGCTCAAGGAAGATGACCGGGTTCGGATTGCGGATGGCGGATTTGAGCAAGCCTTTTGCATCGGCAGCGTCGTACGGCGCGATCACAATGAGACCGGGCACGTGGCTATACCAGGAAGAATAATCCTGACTGTGCTGAGCGGCGACGCGGCTCGCCGCGCCGTTTGGGCCGCGAAACACCACCGACGATTTGATCTGACCCCCGGACATATAAAGGGTCTTGGCGGCCGAATTGATGATCTGGTCGATGGCTTGCATCGCGAAATTCCAGGTCATGAATTCAACGATGGGCTTGAGGCCAGCCATTGCTGCCCCAACGCCGAGACCAGCGAAACCATGTTCGGTGATCGGCGTATCAACGACGCGCATGGGCCCGAACTCATCGAGCAACCCGCGCGAGACTTTGTAGGCGCCTTGATATTGCGCGACTTCCTCACCCATCAGGAAAACGTTCGGATCGCGCCGCATCTCCTCGGCCATGGCGTCGCGCAACGCGTCACGCAGAGAAATTTTCACGAGCTGCGTTCCCGCCGGCAGTTCCGGATCGGGTTGCGGCGCAGCTTGCGGCGCTCTGGCGGGGGCAGGGCTTGCAGCCTCGGCGGATTGCGCCGGCGCCGGCTTGGCTTCCTGCTTTGGCGCCGCAGCAGCGTCTTCGCCATCAAGCACGGCGATCGGCGTGTTGACCTTCACGCCCTGGCTGCCGGCCGGCACGAGAATTTCGGAAATCACGCCTTCATCAACGGCTTCGACTTCCATCGTAGCCTTGTCGGTCTCTATTTCGGCGATGACTTGGCCTGGTTCGATCTTGTCGCCGGGCTTGATCAGCCACTTGGCGAGATTGCCCTCCTCCATGGTGGGCGAAAGCGCGGGCATGAGGATCTGCGTCACGTTCTTGTCCTCACAAATAAACGTCGGTCAGCAACTCACTCGGATCGGGCTCCGGGCTCTGCTGTGCAAATTCAGCGCTGGCAACAACGATGTCGCGGATTTCCCGGTCGATCTGCTTCAGCTCATCTTCGCCCACATGGCCGCCATCGAGGAGCTGCTTCTTCACGTGTTCGATCGGATCGTGCTTGGCCTTTTGCTCATCGACCTCTTCCTTCGTGCGATACTTGGCAGGGTCGGACATGGAGTGGCCGCGATAGCGGTAGGTCTTCATTTCAAGAATCATCGGACCCTTGCCCGAGCGCGCATGCTCAACGGCGCGCTTGCCGGCTTCACGCACGGCGACAACATCCATGCCGTCAACTTCCTCGCCGGGTATGTTGAAGCTGATGCCGCGGCGATGCAGGTGAGTCTCAGACGTAGAGCGCTGGATCGACGTGCCCATGGCGTATTGGTTATTCTCGATCACAAACACGACCGGCAGCTTCCACACCGCGGCCATGTTGAAGCTCTCATAGACTTGGCCTTGATTGGCGGCGCCGTCGCCGAAATAGGTAAGGCACACTTTCCCGTCATTGCGGTACTTGTTGGCGAAGCCGATGCCAGTGCCGAGCGAGACTTGCGCGCCAACAATGCCGTGGCCGCCATAGAAGCCTTTCTCGACGCTGAACATATGCATCGAGCCGCCCTTGCCTTTTGAGTAGCCGTCGCGCCGGCCAGTGAGTTCGGCCATCACGCCATTGGCGCTCATGCCCGTCGCCAGCATATGCCCATGGTCGCGATAGGCGGTGATCACTTGGTCGCCGTCTTTGAGCGCCGCCTGCATCCCGACCACCACGGCCTCCTGGCCGATATAAAGGTGACAGAAGCCGCCGATGAGCCCCATGCCGTAAAGCTGGCCCGCACGCTCCTCAAAGCGCCGGATCAACAGCATGTCGCGATAATAGGAGAGGAGTTCATCCTTGCTGGCAGAAGTCGCCAGAGAACCATTCGCTCCGTTAGCGCCATCCGCCATATTTCGTTTCCTCCAGCGCCAGCATTGCCCGTTTCCGGTGTTTTCCACCACAGGCGCCAACGCGTTTCTATTATGCGATATTGAAGGGGCTCGCTAGCCAGCCCTGCGTGGATGCAGGGATAGATCTAGGGCGTCTCGAGGGCAAAAACGACCTCGCCAGGATCGGCCGCAGCGAGCGTGACGCGCGCGCGCTCGTCCAAATAGTCCAGATCCAGCGTTCCCGGACGCATCCGCGCGGCGCGGATTTCCAGCCTGTCGCGTTCAGCCTCCAGCGAGGCGAGGCGCTGACTGAGTTCGCGCTCTTGTTCTTGCAGATCGACGTAGGCGAGCAGCCCCTGATGGCCGCTCACGGCATGGCCTGCGAGGTACAGGATCGTCGCTCCCAGAACGACGCTTAGCGCTGTGCCACCCTGCTTAGCCATGATCCCCAATCCGATTCGGCTCGGGGTGTTTGGAGTGAGTTGGTTAAAGAATCGTATCGATTCAAAAATATTCCTACTTTGTTCTATTCCAATAAAAACAATGCTTTACAGCAACACATCTAGTGCTTGTGAGAACGAAACGAGTCTGACCGCAGCCACTTGCGGCTGCGGTGGTAGGAAAATTTTTCACAGCGCAGCTTTATGGGCGGGGCCAGATCAAACCGGTGGTTTCGAAACTCAGCGCCTGCGTACCCGCTTGGTAGAACTCTACCTCAATGATCGTCCGGGAGGAGCCTTTCAGGCTTCGCAGAAACCGCTCATCATTTTGAATAAAAATCACATCAGTCGAATGATCGGACGGTCCTGCGGCCGAGTAGCCGGATACGTCCCCTTCATCAAAGCGAACACGAACGGTGCATCCATCATATGAACTGCATAATATCTGCCCGTTACCTTCAAGGCGCACGATGACATCCTGCCCCCACCGCGGATGCTGGCGCACACAAAGTCGAGTTCTCTGGGTACCGTATGGGAAGCCAAGCCGCACTACGTTAGTACTTGTCGTGCAGGCGTGGTGAATTGGCGCGTCGCGCATCTCATCCTGGTCGCTTATGTACGACCATGTGGTCTGCGGCGTGGGCGGGGAAACTACGGACGCTGTAGGCGTTACATCGGCAATCGCCATAGTGGCCCCACTTTGATCGCCATCAGAATCTGTGGGCGAAGCGCTAGCGTGTTGAACGGAAGCGGCCTCGGACTCCGGCAATGTTTCTGATGTAGCGGGCGCTGAGCTCTGCTTTTCCTGCAGCCTTAATTCGAGCGCCGCCACTGCTTCCGCCGGGGCCTGCGTCAGAGATTGCTGAAGACAATCAGTTAGGCCCTCGCTAAGTTCGCGACAGAGAGCGGTGCGCTGGGTCCAGTCCTCGGCTGCGATACCCGCTGGACGTAATGGCGGGATGTTGCTCAAGATCACCCCAGTGGCCATCAGGCCAATGAGGCTGAACAGCGCAACCCAACGGCGCTTAATGAAGCCAACAGGCTTGAACAGACACACAATCAAATAAAGCGAGCAGAACGCCGTGACGCCTGCAACCGCAGTATAAGCCCAAAATGGCATGCCCCACCCTCCTTAGCTAGAGGTTGAAGGGGCGACCGATACTCGTCAACACCTTCTTTTTCAGCGCCCGACGATGGTGCTCGACTGAGCGTATTCGCCCTGGTCATCCAGCATTTCCGCGATGCGGATGAGCTGATTGTATTTAGCCGTCCGGTCCGAGCGCGCGAGCGAACCTGTTTTGATCTGGCCGCAATTCGTAGCGACCGCGAGATCCGCAATGGTGGAATCCTCGGTCTCGCCGGAGCGGTGGCTCATGACGGCCGAGTAGCCAGCGCGCTGCGCCATCTCAACAACGTCCAGCGTCTCAGTCAGCGTGCCGATCTGATTGACCTTCACAAGGATGGAGTTGCCGAGGCCCTTCTCCATACCGAGCGCCAGGCGCTCCATGTTGGTGACAAAGAGATCATCGCCGACGAGCTGGCATTTATCGCCGAGCAATTCCGTGAGAATGCGCCAGCCGTCGAAATCGTCCTCAGACATGCCGTCCTCGATCGACACGATCGGATAGCGCGCAACCAGATCGGCGAGGTATTCAGCGTGCGCCTGGGGAGCGAGCGATTTGCCCTCCCCTTCGAGTTCGTATTTGCCGTTTTTGAAATACTCAGT
>JAUIJZ010000038.1 GCA_030430715.1 Alphaproteobacteria bacterium | reverse complement strand
GCAGCGCGCGACGCGGCCGCCGACGCAGGCGACAGCGTCGGGGACCGTGCATTCCACGCACGCGCCCGCGCGGCAGATTGGGCAAACCCCGTTGTAAAGAATTTCAACGGACGCACTCATGCGGGCAGAGTGTCCTATCCGCCCCGCATGACAATGAGACGCGGCGCCGCGCGAAGCCTACGCTTAGTGGCGCGGCTGGCCGCCCTCTGCGATGTGTGCGCGGAAGCGATCGAGTTCGTCCCCCGCAATGACGCCATCACTATCGGTGTCTTCGCCGTCAAACACGGTCAACGCCAGCGTCGTGAATTCTTCCTGGTTCTGCTCGGGCCCCGGTTGGCCGTGATGATTGGAGCGTTCGTCCCCGGTCAGCCGGCCATCGCCATCGGCGTCCTGCCGCGCGAAATTCGCTTCGACCATCGCGGAAAATTCAGCGCGCTGAATCATGCCGTCCTGGTTTGCATCAAGCGCGGCCACGATGTCCGGCGTCTGCGCGAACGCGGCGCCCGCGCTTAACACAACAATGCTGATGGCTGCGGCCAGTGCTTTTCTCATCTCGGCCTCCGCCTCAGAGCGCGTTTTGCGCCACGCTGAACGTATCGCACTGGCGCGCATCGCCGGAATCGAAGCCGGTGCGGAACCAGCGCATGCGTTGCGCGCTCGTGCCGTGCGTAAACGATGCCGGATTGACCGAACCCGCGCCCTGCCCTTGCAGCGTGTCGTCGCCGATGGCGTGCGCCGCCGTCAGCGCTTCACGCAAATCGGAATCGTCGATCGCCAGATCCGCCTGCGCGGTATGGCCCCACACGCCGGCGAGGCAATCGGCCTGCAGCTCAACGCGCACCGAGGTTTGGTTTTGCGTCTCGCCGCGAACGCCGATCTGCGTTGCGCCGATCAGGTTCTGGATGTGATGCCCCACTTCATGCGCGATCACATAAGCCTGCGCGAAATCGCCGGGCGCGCGCAGGCGCTGCTCCATCACGGTGTAGAAGGTCGGGTCGATATAAAGCTGGTTATCGCCCGGGCAGTAGAACGGCCCGACGGACGAAGGCGCCGAACCGCACGCCGTGTTCACGGAATCGGAAAACACCACCAATGTCGGTTCACTGTAAGCGGCTGGCGTGTTGCCATAATTCGGCAAGCGGCCCTGGCTGAATTGCTGCGCCCACACATCTTCGGTCGATGCGAGCACTTGGCGCGAGAAGGTGCAGGCAGCCGCATTGGCTTGCGACGCGTCGCATGTGCCGCTGCCGCTCGCCGCTTGTTGCGCAGCGCCGCCGCCGAGGCCGGCCACCTGACCAAAGATCGATTCACGCAGGCCGAATGGATTGAACAGATACACAGCGCCCAGCACGATGATGGCGATCACCACGCCGCGAAAGCCGAGCAGCCGGAACACGCCCATCAGCGCGCCGGCGCCTGCGGCGCCGCCCATGCCGCCGCCACCGCGGCCACGGCCGCGATCTTCGAAATTGCTGGACTCCCGCTGATTATCCATCCGCATGGCGCACGTCCTCCTGCTCGTCCCACTCCTCTCTAGCAGCGGGAAAAACGCGGCGCGACCTTTCAGTTGGACACGAACATATCCTGCTGGCCGCCCGGTTCGATCGGACGGCGGAATTGGGTGTGATCCAGCGGCAGGCGCGGCTGGTTGAGGCCGAGCTTGCGGCAAGCGCGCGCGAAGCGGTCGGCGATCAGACGCGCGTATGGGCCCTCGCCACGCTGGCGCTTGCCCCATTCAGGATCGTAATCGCGGCCGCCGCGCATCTGACGCACCAGCGTCATCACGCGCCCAGCGCGGTCGGGAAAATACTCGTTCAGCCATTCACGGAAGAGATCCTTGATCTCCAACGGCAGACGCAAAATCACATAGCCCGCCGCGCTGGCGCCTACGCTTGCGGCTTCTTCGAGCACGGCTTCGATCTCGCTGTCATTGATGCCCGGCACGATCGGCGCGACCATCACCGTGACCGGCACGCCGGCTTCCGCGAGCACGCGAATGGCTTCGATGCGCCGGTGTGGCGCGGCGGCGCGCGGCTCCATCACGCGCGCGATGCGGCGATCCAATGTCGTTACGGAAATGGCGGCTTTGGCGAGATTGCGCTCGGCTAAAGGCCCGAGAATATCGATGTCGCGCATCACCAGCTGTGATTTTGTGATGAGCGCCACCGGATGGCGCCAGCGCTCCATCACGCCAAGCAGCGAACGCGTGATTCCATAGCCGCGCTCGATCGGCTGATAAATGTCGGTGACGCCGCCCAGCATGATGGTGCGCGGCCGATAGCTGGGCTTGGAAAATTCGCGCTCAAGCAATTCAGCCGCATTGGCTTTGACGAACAGCTTGGTTTCGAAATCGAGCCCCGGCGACAGCCCGACATAGGCGTGGTTGGGCCGCGCATAGCAATAGATGCAACCATGCTCGCAGCCGCGATAGGGATTGATCGACTGGTCGAAGGAAATGTCGGGGCTTTGATTGCGGCTGATGATGGACTTGGCCGCTTCGGGCGTGACGATGGTCTCCAGCCGCTTTACCGGCTCGGAGGCCCAGCCATCGTCATAGGCCGAGCGCACGAAGCGCTCATAGCGGCCCGTGGCGTTCGTGCGCGCGCCGCGCCCATGCAGGGGATTCTCGCCCATGCATAGGACTTTAGTCCTTAACTGACAGCCTGTATAGCAGTATGCTCTTTATTTGTTCCGATTGCAGTTGGCCTAGCAATCTCTCCCCGCGCAATATCTGCGAACGCGGCGCTCACGGGATGGTGGGGCTGGGGGTGGGCAGCTCAGTCGAACTTCGGGCGGCGGCGGGCAGTTGAGCACCGCCGGGCCACTGACTTCGGCAAGTTGTGCTTCGATCCGTCGATGACCATCGTGCAGTGCTTTCACGTTGTTGGAGGCTCTCATTTCTGCTCTGAGAAAGCCGGCCGAAAACAACGCCACCAACAGGGCCCACGCGATCCATCCAAAACGGTGCCTTTCTCTTGATTGAGGAGGTGTGACGCCGGGCCTTACTACCTCCACCTTTGGCGTAGGGTTCTCCTCAAAATGGGTGCTTACCCTTGTAGCAGGCGCTTCAATGCCATGCGCTTCGTCTGGATCGAGGGGATCGGACGCCCGCACATCTAGCGACTTAATATTTTCTCGCGATGTGTTGTGGGCAGCCCGCACGACCGCGTCTCGAAGCATTCCTCCGCTAAGCGTTTCTGCGATAACGATGGCCTCGGTTGTCGAGCTTACGAAAATCCATGCTGTGTCGAGAAAACAGCCTTCTTCAGGATGCCCCTTGTAAACAATGGTCGCTTCCCACTCGGGTGGCAGTTGCCCCCTGACCTGCAGCACAACCTGTTTCTGAAATCGGGCGGCGTATTGCGAAAGATCAGCCGGACTGGCGATCTCTTCGTCTAAAAACTCAATCTTGGCCCGAAACCATTGGGCCGCCGCGGTAGCTTCCGGCATTCGACGAATCCCCTTGGCTCCATTTTGCGCGCTAGCTGCAAACAGTGGTCCCTCTTCTCCCTGAGCGCGAATAAGGACCACAAGCTCCCCAAAGAGGTCGGTTCACGTCATCAAGCCCAAAATTAAAGAAGGGCGCCGGTGGAAGCCGACGCCCTTCAAGCATGTGCATTTCGCATTGTTTGTCTTCGGCGCCGCGCTCAGGCGCCGCGCACGCCCATCCAGCGTTTGAGCGCCACCGCGCCCCAGATCGCTTCGACGATCCCGAACGGCCATGCGCCTTGCAGGAAGCCGTAGGCGCTGCCCAGCCAGCAGGCGATGGCGAAGCCGAAAATCCACCAGGGCGAGTGCTTCTCGAACGCGTAGCAGACGAGCATGGCCGTCACGGCGAACAGGCCGAACGCCGTCAGCGCATCCATCACATAAAGCCCATGTCGCGCTCAAAGCTCTGAAAGCGGCGGCCCGCATCGACATAGACAGTCTGCCCCGTCACGGCCGGGTTCTCGATCAGGAAGCGCACGGCGTGAGCGATGTCCTCCGGCGACGGGCCGTATTCCAGCGGCGTGTCGGCGTGCAGGCGCTGATAATCGGCATCCGCCTGCCCCGGCGCCGGCAGCACATAGCCGGGCGCGACCGCGTTCACGCGCACGCGCGGCGCCAGCGCGCGCGCCAGCAGATCATTGGCCCCGGCCAGCGCGTATTTGGACAGCGTGTAGGAGAAATGATCCGGATACGGGCTCGCCAATTTGAAATCGAGGAAGTTGACCACAACGCCGCGCGCACTTTCTGGCAGCGCTTCGGCGAACTCGCGCGCAAGCAAAGCCGGCGTGAACGTGTTGGTGGCGATGTGCTTGTGCAGCGCTTCTTCGGTGAGCGTGTCGATGGTGTCGTGCTCGAACATGGCGGCGCAATTGACCAGCGCCGTGACGCCCTCTTTTGCCTGCTGCGCAGCGTGAGTGATGAGGCCGTGACGCGCGGCTTTATCGTCGAGATCGGCGCCGACAGTAACCGCCTTGGCGCCCGCGGCGCGAATCTCCTTCACCACATCGGCCGCTTCCTGCGCCGAATTTCGGTAATGTACAACAACGTTCCAGCCATGGTGCGCCAGATCGAGCGCGACCGCGCGCCCGAGCCGCTGCGCCCCGCCGGTGACCAGCGCCCAGCTCATGCGCGCTCCCTCCGTATCGACACCGCCACAAGCCCATCGCCCGACAGCACGGACGGCTTCTTCACGCTCACCTCAACCCAAACGGCGCGAGATGAAAGCGAGAGGCAATGGCCGGCCACGCGGTCCGCCAGCGTTTCGATCAGATGCGCGGGGGCGCCAAGATCGTCGCGGATGAAATGGATGATGCGATCATAATCGACGGTCGCGCCGATGCGATCATTCTCGACATAGTCGGGCGGCTCGGCCAAGCCGAGCGTCACCGAAATGCGCACCTCTTGCGGGTTTGCGCGCTCAGGCTCCGGCACGCCCACGCGCACCAGAGCCTTTGCGTCTTCTATGCGGATGATCTGCAAATCGGCCATAAGCCGCCAGCATAGGCATGCTCGCGCCGCCTCGCCAGACATCCCTCGCCTTTTCAGATCAAGTGTAACAGCCGAGCGCCCTGGTAAGCCGCCAGCGCCAATACGAGGACGCCCACCATGAGCGTCATTGTTTTGACAGGCAGACGCTTGGTCACGAAGCCCGCGAACGGCGCAGCAATCACGCCGCCAATGATGAGCCCCAACACGGCGGTCGCGTTCTCCATCAGCCCTTCGGCGTCGTCCCAATGGCCAGTCACCAAGGCAATGACAAAGGTGGCGGAGATGGCTGCCGTCACAAGAAACTCGGCAGCATTGACGGTGCCGATTACATAGCGCGGCGTTTGCCCCGCTCCGATCAAAGCCGTGGTCACGATTGGCCCCCAACCGCCCCCGCCGACCGCGTCGAGAAAGCCGCCGGCGCCGCCAAGCGGAATGAGTGAACGGGGGCCGAGCTCGCGCGGCTTCTCATCGCTCTTCTTGAAGGCGCGCCGTAGAATGATGACGCCCATAATCGCCAGATATCCCGCCACGAACGGGCGCAGCACATCGCCATCGATTGATGTCAGAATAAAAGCGCCCACCACACCGCC
The DNA here is from genome assembly GCA_030430715.1 of Alphaproteobacteria bacterium. Taxonomy (GTDB): domain Bacteria; phylum Pseudomonadota; class Alphaproteobacteria; order Caulobacterales; family Aquidulcibacteraceae; genus Vitreimonas. Next base: position 20,539 of record JAUIJZ010000038.1, on the reverse strand, counting down.
GGCGATCCCAGCGGAGACGAGACGCCAGAATTTGGGCCATTCAACGTTGCGGTGGGCTAAGTGAGATGCGCCGGACGCCGCCGTGGTAAAGAGTTCGGCGGCGTGAACGCTGGCGGACGCCTGCGCAGGCAATACGCCGAAAGACAGCAGCACGGTCGAGGAGACGACGCCATAGGCCATGCCTAGCGCGCCATCGACCAATTGCGCCAGGAAGCCAACACCGAGAAAAAGCCAGAAACTCAATGACATGATCACCCCTTGGCTCAAATGCCTGAGGCAATCTCTACTATTCCCATAGGAATTATACTTACTTTTTTGTAATCCTCTTGGCGGGCTTCGGTGGCGCGAAATGGGAACGCTCCAGCACCTCGGCAACAGCATCGCGCGCCGCCAGCAGAACCGGCCGGATTTGGCAGGTCTCGACATCCTCGCAATCGGCGCAAGCGCGATAGGCCGTGCGCGACGCGCACGGCGCAAGCGCCAGCGGACCGTCGAGCGCGCGGATAATGTCAGCGAAACTGAGCGCGCTCACGTCATGTACAAGACGATAGCCGCCAGCGGCGCCGCGCCGGCTTTCGACGATGTTGCGCGCGCGCAGATCCGCGAGGATCGCTTCAAGAAATTTCCTGGGCGCGCCGATAGCGTCCGAGATTGCCGACGCCGACACGCTTTCGCCGGGGCCGAGCGACGCCAAATGCAACAGCGCCTTCAGTCCGTACTTCGCGCGCTGCGTCAGCACGTCAAGTCAAGCTTGCGCAGAAACGCTGGATGCGCGCGCACGCATCTTCAAGTTCAGCGTTCGACGTTGCGTAGGAGATGCGGAAGTGCGGCGCTAGGCCGAAGGCGGAGCCATGCACGACAGCAATGCCTTCCGCTTCGAGCAGCTCGGTCGCGAAGGTTTCGTCATTGTCGATGACGACGCCCTTGGCGCTCTTCTTGCCGATCAGGCCCGCGCACGACGGATAGACATAGAAGGCCCCCTCCGGCGTCGGGCATTTCAGCCCTTGCGCCTGGTTCAGCATCGACACGACCAGATCACGCCGCTCCTGAAACAGCTTCTGGTTCTTCGGGATGAAATCCTGCGTGCCGTTCAGCGCTTCCACCGCCGCCCATTGCGCGATCGAGGACGGGTTGGATGTCGACTGGCTCATCACCGCCGCCATCGCCTTGATCAGCCATTCGGGCCCGCCCGCATAACCGATGCGCCAGCCCGTCATCGAATAGGCTTTCGACACGCCGTTCATCGTGAGCGTGCGTTCGAACAAGCGCGGCTCGACCTGCGCGATGGTGGAGAATTTGAAGTCGCCATAAGTCAGGTGTTCGTAGATGTCGTCGACGAACACATGCACGTGCGGGAAATCAACCAACACCGCCGCGAGCGCCTTCAGCTCGTCCGCCGTGTAGGCCGCGCCCGACGGGTTCGACGGCGAGTTCAGCATCACCCATTTCGTGTGCGGGGTGATCGCTTTCGCCAGCGTCGCAGGATCGACCTTGAAGCCGGTCTCAAGCTTGGTGTCGACGAAGACGGGCGTCGCGCCGCACAGCATCGCCATATCGGGATAGCTGACCCAGTACGGCGTCGGGATCACGACTTCATCGCCCGGATTGAGCGTCGCCAGGAAGGCATTGAAGATCACCGACTTGCCGCCCGGCGAGACGTTGATCTGCGTGCGCTTGTACTCAAGCCCGTTCTCGCGCTTGAACTTGGCGACGATGGCCTCCTTCAGCTCAGGGATGCCATCGACGTCGGTGTATTTGGTTTTGCCCTCGCGGATCGCCTTGATCGCCGCTGCCTTGATGTTGTCGGGCGTGTCGAAATCGGGTTCGCCTGCGGAGAGCGCAATGACGTTGCGCCCAGCGGCTTTCAGCGCGCGCGCTTTCGCGCTCGCGGCCAGCGTGGCCGAGGGCTTGATGCGCTTGAGAGCGTCAGAAACTGTCGTCATTTTTACGCGTCCGATCCTTCTTATGTCCGCCAACCTAGACGAAAACCCCGCGCCGCGCAGCCCTCGGAGGGCCCTCACGGCGCTTCTATATCGCGGCCTTCAGCCTAGGGGAAAAATTGCTCTTCCGATGCGCCCGAAGTGCAACGCCGCCATGCGAGGATCAAGCGTTGGGATGTCGCGTCAGCATGCGCCTGCGCCCTGGGCAAACGAGCAGCGCCTCTCATTCGTTTCGGCGCCCATTAAATTGAGGCCTGCCGATGCGGGCGCCCCATTCCTTTTTATTTGTTAGTTCTTGTCCACTCACAGACACGGCCGAAACACTCAGAAAAAGTTTGGACACAAACCTCACTCACTAGCCCCGCCAGGCTCGGACGAGCCATCGAGGGGACGCGATGTCAGGAAAATCTAGCCGCCACGCACTTGCGCTATCCGCATGGGCCATGTTCGCCGCAGGGGGCGCCGCCGCGCAAACACCCACGCCGCCCGAGCCCACACCCTCCGAGGACGCATTCTTCGGAGACGATGATGGCGACGAGATCATTGTCGTGGCGCCGCAAAACGAAACGCGCATCGACCGGCGCACCTATCTCGTCCGCAGCGATCCCGCGGCGCAAACCACAGACATGCTGGACGTCCTGGGACGCATTCCCTCCGTAAGCGTAGATCCGTCGGGCGCGGTCAGCCTGCTCGGCAGCGGCGACGTCAACATTCAGGTGAACGGCCAGCCGCTACCGGCGGGGAGCGCCGAGCAAGTGCTGCGCGGCCTGATGGGCGGCGAAATCGAGCGGATCGAAGTGGTCACCAATCCCTCGGCGCAATTCTCGTCCGAGGGGACCGGCGGGATCATCAACATCATTACGCGCCAGCGCTATGATGGCGGCTTCGGCGGTTCGCTCACAAGCAGTCTCGATACCCAGGGCGGCTACAATCTCAACGTCTCCCCCAACTGGACCGGAGACCATTGGACCTTTTCCGGGCGCGCCATGTACGGCGCTTCCCCAAACGAAAGCGACCTCGACCGCGAGCGCCGCGACTTTGCTAGCGGCAATGTCACGACAGAGCGCGCGCACACAGATTCCGACCGGGAAATGTTTGGCGGCAACGCGCAGGCCACCTATCGGCCCAACGAGCAGCGCCGGTTCACCCTCAGCTTAAACAGCTTCAATATGCGCCCGGAGCAGGATCAAGCTCTCGAACGCGCGGACAATACCGGCCCGCTGGCGACGCAACGCCTGCAAAGCGAAACGGAATTTGGACACAGCACGCTCGACTTTGATTTCCAGCAAACGGGCGAGGAAGACGACCGCGAAGTGTTGAAACTCCGCGCATCGCTGCGGCGCTTCGAACACAACACCTACAATCGCATCAATTTGAGCCCCGTTGGCGGCGCCGACAGCGCGTTCGCAACGACATCGGACAACCTCTCGGATTCCTTGGATATTGAGCTGGACTACGAACGGCCGCTGCCGAACGATCATTTTCTGACGGTCGGCGCCGCCTACGATCAAGGCACACAAGAAGTAGACAGCGCACGCCAAACGCTGATCGGCGCGCCAAGCACCGCCGACTATCGCTCTAGCCTCGACGGCAATCATCAAACCGTTGCGGCCTACGCCACCTACCAATTCGACACTGGCGATTGGACCTGGCTGCCCAGCGTGCGGTTCGAAAACTACCGCCGCGAAGTCGTTTCCGGCGGCCTCGAAACCGACGATTGGGATGAACGGATTTTCCCGAGCCTGCACATCCGCCGGCGCCTCAATTCCAGCATCGATGTCGACCTCAGCTATTCCAGCCGCATTCAGCGCCCCTGGATCTCGCAGCTCGATCCGTCACTGCGCTTCTCGGATGCCGACCGCGCGTCTTCAGGCAATCCCAACCTTGCGCCCACCACCACCGATGCCTTCGAAGCCAGCCTGAATTATCAGAGTGGCCGGAGAAGCTTCAGCGTCACGCTGTTCGATCGCACGAGCGACGACATCGTTTCCCAACTCACCGAAGTGAACGCCGACGGCGTCATCGTCACCATGCCGGTCAATGCGGGTGAAAGCGTGCAACGCGGCGCGCAATTCATTTTGCGCGGGCCGCTATGGGAAAATTGGCGCTATTCGGCGAGCGTCAATTTGTTGAATCGCGAATTCGATGTGCTCAGCGGCGGGAGCGTCTCGCAGCGCAGTGAATTCGAATATGATGGCAACGCCCAGATCGAATATCGTGACCCGGACCAGAACGCGATTCACTCCAACTTCTATCAGCTGGACCTGCGCTTCCGGGGACCGCGCTATTCGCTTCAGAGCGAAACCGATCCCTACATCACCGCCAATTTCACCTGGCGGCACAGACTGACGGACAAGCTCACGAGCACGTTGTCAGTACAAGACATCTTCGACAGTTCCGATCAGACGTCCGATGTCACGACTGTCGACTATTTCGAGCGCTCGGAAATCGACCGCGACGGACAACGCATCCGCTTTTCGCTGAATTATCAGTTCGGCGCACCGCCGCCGCGAAGCCAGCAGATGCAGCAAATGCAGCAGATGCAACAGCCGCAGGATGGATTCCCAGGCGGCGGCGAGGATGGAGGCGGTCCGCCACCGTTCTAATTCGCGGCGAACATTCAAAAAAAGAAACGGCCCGGGATCGCTCCCGGGCCGTGCTTTATTTATCTGCCGGATGCGGACTTATTCAGCCGCTTCCGTTTGCGTCAGACGCGCATCTTCGCCGCGTTCAATCGCCAATTGCTCATCGCGCTCGGCCGCAAGCTTCTGATAGCGGCGCAATTGGCCGCCCGTTCCGGCCGGGATCAGACGCCCGACGATCACGTTTTCCTTCAGCCCTTCGAGCGTGTCCGACTTGCCGTAGGACGCCGCCTCGGTGAGCACGCGCGTGGTTTCCTGGAACGACGCCGCCGAGATGAAGCTGCGCGTTTGCAGCGACGCCTTGGTGATGCCGAGCAGCATGGGCTGCGCCGTCGCCGGCTTGAGGCCGAGTTCCTGCACGCGCTTGTTCTCGTCTTCGAGATCGAGCGCTTCCACCGCTTCCCCTTTCAGGAACTCGGTGTCGCCGCCTTCCATGATTTCGACCTTCTGCAGCATCTGACGCACGATCACTTCAATATGCTTGTCGTTAATCGGCACGCCCTGCAGGCGGTACACTTTCTGGATTTCCTCGACGAGGTAATTGGCCAGCGCTTCCACGCCCATGATGGCGAGGATGTCCTGCGGCGCGGGGTTGCCGTCGAGCAGGTAATCGCCCTTCTTCACGAAGTCGCCTTCCTGCACAGGAATGTGCTTGCCCTTCGGGATCATGTACTCGATCGCGTCTTCGTCCTCGCTCTCGGGCACGACGCGGAGGCGGCGCTTGTTCTTGTAGTCCTTGCCGAACTCCACGCGTCCATCCGCTTCCGCGATAATGGCGTGATCCTTAGGACGCCGCGCTTCGAACAATTCCGCCACGCGCGGCAGACCGCCCGTGATGTCGCGTGTCTTGGCGCCGCCAGTAGGCATACGCGCAAGATCCTGACCAGGCGTCACCTCATCGCCGTCGGCGATTGAAAGAATGGCGCCCACCGGCAGCGAGTAGGTCTTGGTCTTGCCCTTGGCGTCGGTCACCGTAATCCCCGGACGCAAATCCGAACCCTTAGTGGTCGAACGCCAGTCGATGATCACCTTCGAGGAAATGCCGGTGGCTTCGTCGAACTCTTCGCGCACCGAAACGCCTTCGACGATATCGTCGAACTTCACTCTGCCGCCAAGCTCCGTGAGGATCGGCGTCGCGTAGGGATCCCATTCGGCGATGCGGTCGCCGCGCTTCAGCTTCGACTTTTCGTCCACGCGCAGACGCGCGCCGAACGGCAATTTGAAGCTTTGACGTTCCACGCCGTCATTATCGACCACAACAACCTGCATGTTGCGGCTCATGACGATCAGATCGCCCTGCGCGTTTTTCACCGTGTTGCGGTTCTGGAAGCGCACGGCGCCTTCATGCGCGGATTCCATCGCCGACGTTTCCGCGACCTGCGCGGCGCCGCCGATGTGGAACGTACGCATGGTGAGCTGAGTGCCCGGCTCACCGATCGATTGCGCCGCGATGACGCCCACCGCTTCACCGATATTGACCGGCGTGCCGCGCGCGAGGTCGCGGCCATAGCAGGAGCCGCAAACACCGGTGCGGGTTTCGCACGTGAGCACGGAGCGCACCTTCACCGATTGCACGCCCGAGCGTTCGATCGCCGCCACGAGGTCTTCCTCGAGGAAGGCGCCGGCCGGCGCGATCAGGCTCTCCGTGGTCGGATCGACCACATCGACCGCGGCCGTGCGGCCGAGAATGCGCTGGCCGAGCGTGACCACGATGTCGGCGCCGTCGATCACGGCCATCATCTGGATGCCGTCCTGCGTGCCGCAATCGTCTTCGGTGATGATGCAATCCTGCGCGACATCGACCAGACGGCGCGTCAGATAACCCGAGTTCGCGGTCTTCAACGCCGTATCCGCGAGGCCCTTACGAGCGCCGTGGGTGGAGTTGAAGTATTCGAGAACCGAAAGGCCTTCCTTGAAGTTCGAGATGATCGGCGTCTCGATGATCTCGCCCGACGGCTTGGCCATCAGGCCGCGCATGCCGGCAAGCTGCTTCATCTGGTTCTTCGAACCACGGGCGCCGGAATGCGCCATCATGAACACCGAGTTGAGCTCGCCCGTGCGGCCGTCCTTGAGTTTGACCGGCTTGGACGCCTCTTCCATCATCGCGTCAGCGACTTTGTCGGTGCACTTCGACCAGGCATCGACCACCTTGTTGTACTTCTCACCCTTGGTGATCAGGCCGTCGGCATATTGCTTCTCGTATTCGGCGGCGCGCTTGCGCGTGTCCTCGACGAGCGTTTCCTTCGCCTTCGGCACGACCATGTCGGCCATGCCGAAGCTGATGCCGGCGCGGCAGGCTTCACGGAAGCCGAGTTGCATGATGCGGTCGGCGAAGATCACCGTCGCCTTCTGGCCGCAGTGCCGATAGACGTTGTCGATCAGGTTGCCGACTTCCTTCTTCGTCAGCGTCTGATCCAGCAGCTTGTAGCTGATCTTCGGGTGACGCGGCAGCAACTCAGCCAGCTTCATCCGGCCCGGCGTGGTGTCGAGCGTCAGGCGCACCGGATTATTGTCGGCGTCGACCGTCTCGTAGCGCGCCTTGATCTTCGCATGCAGCGTGACAACGCCAGCTTCCAGCGCCGACTCGATCTCGCCGATCGACCCGAACAGCTTGCCCTCTCCCGGCTCGCCGTCCTTCATCAATGACAGATAATAGAGACCAAGCACGATATCCTGCGACGGCACGATGATCGCCTTGCCGTTCGCGGGGCTGAGGATGTTGTTGGTGGACATCATCAGCACGCGCGCTTCGAGCTGCGCTTCCAGAGAAAGCGGCACGTGCACAGCCATCTGGTCGCCGTCGAAGTCAGCGTTGAACGCCGCGCAGACGAGCGGGTGCAGCTGGATCGCCTTACCTTCAATCAGCTTGGGTTCGAACGCTTGGATGCCGAGACGGTGGAGCGTCGGCGCTCGGTTCAGCAGAACCGGGTGCTCGCGAATGACTTCTTCGAGCACGTCCCAAACTTCCGGACGCTCTTTTTCCACCATGCGGCGCGATTGCTTCACGGTGCCGGAGAGGCCCTTCACATCGAGGCGCGCATAGATGAACGGCTTGAACAGTTCGAGCGCCATCTTCTTCGGCAGGCCGCACTGGTGCAGTTTGAGGTCCGGACCGACGACGATGACCGAACGGCCCGAATAATCGACGCGCTTGCCGAGCAGGTTCTGACGGAAGCGGCCCTGCTTGCCCTTCAGCATGTCGGCGAGCGACTTCAGCGGACGCTTATTGGCGCCCGTGATGACGCGGCCGCGGCGGCCATTGTCGAACAACGCATCGACCGATTCCTGCAGCATCCGCTTTTCGTTGCGGATGATGATGTCCGGCGCGCGGAGCTCCATGAGGCGCTTCAGGCGGTTGTTCCGGTTGATGACGCGGCGATAGAGATCGTTGAGGTCGGACGTCGCGAAGCGGCCGCCATCGAGCGGCACGAGCGGACGCAGTTCCGGCGGGATCACCGGCACGATGGTGAGCACCATCCATTCCGGCTTATTGCCCGAACGGATGAAGGCTTCGACCAGCTTAAGACGCTTGGCGAGCTTCTTCGGCTTCAATTCCGAAGTCGATTCCGCGATTTCCTTGCGCAGGTTCTCGGCCTCTTTTTCGAGGTCGAGCTGCATCAACAGTTCGCGCACCGCTTCGGCGCCGATCATCGCGGTGAAGCTGTCTTCGCCGTATTCGTCCTGGGCGCGGATGTAATCTTCTTCGGTCAGCAGCTGCTTGGCGCTCAGCGGCGTCAGGCCCGGCTCGATGACGATGTATTGCTCAAAATAGAGCACGCGCTCGATGTCCTTGAGCGGCATGTCCAGCATGAGTCCGATACGCGAGGGCAGCGACTTCAAGAACCAGATGTGCGCCACCGGAGCTGCCAGCTCGATATGGCCCATGCGCTCACGGCGCACGCGCTGCAGCGTGACTTGGACACCGCACTTTTCGCAGATGATGTCCTTGTACTTCATCCGCTTGTACTTGCCGCACAGGCACTCGTAATCCTTGATCGGGCCGAAGATGCGCGCGCAGAACAGGCCGTCACGCTCAGGCTTGAACGTACGATAGTTGATCGTTTCCGGCTTCTTGATCTCGCCGAAGCTCCACGACTTGATCTGCTCGGGGCTGGCGATCGAGATTTTGATTTGATCGAACACCGGCGCCGGCGGCTGGTTGCCGAAGGTGTTGTTGATCAGGTCTTGGTTCATCGCGTTCATCGTTTTGACCTTCCGTCGCTCCGGTGTGCGGCCGGAGCACCGTGGTTTATTTTCAACTCGGACCGCCGGCGCCCTGCCGGCACGCCGGCTAAAAGCCGGCGGCCCGTGACTTACTCAGCGGCCTTCGGCACGCGCCCGTCCGCAAGCTCGACGTTCAAGCCGAGCGAGCGCATTTCCTTCACGAGCACGTTGAAGCTTTCGGGAATGCCGGCGTCGAACGTGTCGTGCCCGCGCGTGATCGCTTCGTAGACCTTGGTCCGGCCAGCGACGTCGTCGGACTTCACCGTCAGCATTTCCTGCAGCGTGTAAGCGGCGCCATAGGCTTCGAGCGCCCACACTTCCATTTCGCCGAAGCGCTGACCGCCGAACTGGGCCTTGCCGCCCAGAGGCTGTTGCGTGACGAGCGAATACGGGCCGATCGAACGCGCGTGGATCTTGTCGTCCACGAGGTGGTGCAGCTTCAGCATGTAGATGTAGCCGACCGTGACGGGACGCTTGAACGTCTCGCCGGTTTGGCCATCGCGCAACTGCACCTGACCGGTTTCCGAGAAGCCCGCATCCTTCAGCATGGAGCGGATATCGGAATCCTTGGCGCCGTCGAATACGGGCGTCGCCACTGGCACGCCCTTTTCGATGTTGTGCGCCAGTTCGCGCAGGCCCTCGACCGTGGTCGGCAGCTCTTGATCCGCGCCGTAGACGTCCTGCAGCTTCTTTTCGAGCGGCTTACGATCGCCATCGCGTTCGAACGTCTCCAAGGCTTGGCGCACTTGCCGGCCGAGGCCCGCGCACGCCCAACCAAGGTGGGTTTCCAGAATCTGACCGACATTCATCCGGCTCGGCACGCCGAGCGGATTGAGCACGATATCGACATGCGTGCCGTCATCCAGGAACGGCATGTCCTCGACCGGCGTGATCTTGGAGATGACGCCCTTGTTGCCGTGGCGGCCGGCCATCTTGTCGCCCGGCTGCAGCTTGCGCTTCACCGCGACGAACACCTTGACCACCTTCATCACGCCTGGCGGCAGTTCGTCGCCGCGCTGGAGCTTGTCGACCTTATCGTGGAAGCGCGCTTCCAGACGCTTCTTGGCGTCGTCGTATTGCTTCTTGAGCGCTTCCATCTCCGTCATCACGGGCTCGTCTTCGACCCCGATCTGCCACCACTGCCCTTTCGAGAGCGGCTCCAGAGATTCTTGCGTGATCTCGCCCTTCTTGAAGCCCTTCGGACCCGTGACGGCGGCTTTGCCGATCAGGATTTCCTGCAGGCGGCCGAAGATGTTGCGTTCGAGGATCGAGAGTTCGTCCTCACGGTCCTTCGACAGGCGTTCGATTTCTTCGCGCTCGATTTGCAGAGCCCGCTGATCCTTCTCGACGCCGTGGCGGTTGAACACGCGCACTTCGACAACCGTGCCGTTGACGCCCGGCGGCAAGCGCAGCGACGTGTCGCGCACGTCGGAGGCCTTTTCACCGAAGATGGCGCGCAGCAGCTTTTCTTCCGGCGTCATCGGGCTTTCGCCCTTGGGCGTCACCTTGCCGACCAGAATGTCGCCCGGCTCCAATTCGGCGCCGATCGCCACGATCCCGGCTTCGTCGAGATTGCGCAGCGCTTCTTCACCCACATTCGGAATATCGCGGGTGATTTCTTCCGGGCCGAGCTTGGTGTCGCGCGCGGCGATTTCGAATTCCTCGATGTGGATCGAGGTGAACACATCGTCTTTCACGATGCGCTCGCTGATCAGGATCGAGTCTTCGAAATTGTAGCCGTTCCACGGCATGAACGCGACGAGCACGTTGCGGCCGAGCGCCAGTTCGCCAAGTTCGGTCGAGGGACCGTCGGCGATGATGTCGTCAGCGGCAACGAGGTCGCCGACCTTCACGATCGGGCGCTGCGTGATGCAGGTGTTCTGGTTCGAGCGCTGGAACTTGCGCAGACGATAGATGTCGACGCCCGGCTTGGTCGGGTCGCGCTCTTCAGTGGCGCGCACGACGATACGCTGGCTGTCGACCTGCTCCACGATGCCGGTGCGGCGCGCGGTGATGGCCGCGCCGGAATCGCGCGCCACGGTGCCTTCCATGCCCGTGCCGACAATCGGCGCATCGGCGCGCAACAGCGGCACCGCCTGACGTTGCATGTTGGAGCCCATCAGCGCGCGGTTGGCGTCATCGTTCTCAAGGAACGGAATGAGCGCCGCGGCGACCGACACAACCTGCTTGGGCGAAACGTCCATCAGGTCGATTTCTTCGCGCGCGATCAGCTGCGCTTCGCCGCTTTCGCGGGCCTGCACCAGATCCTCGGAAAGATGACCCTTATCGTCGAGTTCGGCATTGGCCTGCGCGATCTTGTGCTTGGCCTCTTCCATCGCCGACAGATAGTGAATCTCGCTCGTCGGCTTGCCGCTTTCCACGCGGCGGTACGGGCTTTCGATGAAGCCGTACTTGTTCACGCGCGCGTGCGTGGCAAGCGAGTTGATCAGACCGATGTTCGGGCCTTCCGGCGTCTCGATCGGGCAGATGCGGCCATAATGCGTCAAGTGCACGTCGCGGACTTCGAAGCCCGCACGCTCGCGCGTCAGACCGCCCGGGCCAAGCGCCGAGAGACGACGCTTGTGCGTGATCTCGGAGAGCGGATTGGTTTGGTCCATGAATTGCGACAGCTGCGATGAGCCGAAGAATTCGCGCACCGCCGCAGCAGCCGGCTTCGCGTTGATCAAGTCGTGCGGCATGACCGTCTCGATATCGACCGAGCTCATGCGCTCCTTGATCGCCCGCTCCATGCGCAGCAAGCCGATGCGATACTGATTTTCCATCAACTCGCCGACCGAGCGCACACGGCGGTTGCCGAGATTGTCGATGTCGTCGACTTCGCCGCGCCCGTCGCGAAGATCGGACAATGTACGCAGCACTTCGATGATGTCTTCCAGACGCAGGATGCGCACGGAATCGTCCGCATCGAGGCCAAGGCGCATGTTCATCTTCACGCGGCCGACCGCGGAAAGATCATAACGCTCGGAATCGGAGAACAGGCCGTTGAACAGCGCTTCGGCCGTTTCGATGGTCGGCGGTTCGCCCGGACGCATGACGCGATAGATGTCGAACAGCGCCTGCTCGCGGTTCTCGTTCTTGTCGAGATTGAGCGAGTTGCGGATGTACGGACCGTTGGTGAGCGCATCGATGTCGAGGATCGGCAATTCGTCGATGCCCGCTTCGATCAGCGTCGCCAGCACGGCTTCGCTCAAAGCGTCGCCGGCTTCGGTGTAGATCTCGCCCGTTTCAGGATTGACGATGTCTTCGGCAATGTAGCGGTCGAACAGGTCTTCCGACGGCACCATGATGTCGGCAACGCCGTCTTCAACCAGCTTGTTGGCGATGCGCGCGGAAATCTTCTTGCCCGCCTCGGCCACGACCTTGCCGGTCTTGGCGTCGACCAGATCGTACATCGGCTTTACGCCGCGCCAGCGCTCGGCGCGGTATTTTGTGGTCCAGCCGGCGCGCGTGCGCTTGTAGATGGAGGTGTCGTAGAATGTGCTGAGGATTTGCTCGCTCGACATGCCGAGCGCGTAGAGCAGCGTCGTGGCCGGCAGCTTCCGCTTACGGTCGATACGGACGAACATGATGTCCTTGGCGTCGAACTCGAAATCGAGCCAGGAGCCGCGATACGGGATCACGCGCGCAGCGAACAGCAGCTTGCCGGAGGCGTGTGTCTTGCCCTTGTCGTGGTCGAAGAAGACGCCCGGCGAGCGGTGCATCTGGGAAACGATGACGCGTTCGGTGCCGTTGACGACGAACGTGCCCTTATCGGTCATGAGCGGGATGTCGCCGAGATAGACGTCCTGCTCCTTGATGTCCTTGACCGAATTGGCGCCGGTTTCTTCGTCGGTTTCGAACACGATGAGGCGCAGCTTGACCTTCAGCGGCGCGGCGTAGGTCATGTCGCGTTGCTGGCATTCCTCGACGTCGAATTTCGGCTCCTCGAATTCGTAGGAGACGTATTCGAGCACCGCGCGATCGGAAAAGTCGCGGATTGGAAACACCGATTTGAAAACGGCCTGCAGGCCCTCATCGATACGCTCATACGAGCGCTGGTCTTTCTGCAGGAACTGATCGTAGGAGCTCTTTTGCACCTCAATCAGGTTCGGCATCCGTCCCGCCTCAGGGATCTTACCGAACGACTTACGGATTTTCTTTTTACCGGTGTACGACAGAGTCATCTGTTCTTCCCAATGCGCGCTGCGCTTATGTGCGGACCCCGGCCACTAGGCCCGCCAAGCGCGGCGCATGAGCCGCCTTTTTTCGCCCCAGCCTCGCGCCTCTGAAAATTCAGCGGCGGCGAGCCCGACCCTACGAAAGCGCCGCGGGCGGGCGGCGCATTCGGCGCGCCTCAGGCGCGCAAAATGGCGGAAGCCGGCACCGTCAGCGACGATCCCTGCTTCCGCTTACTTTGTGTGATCTACTTCAGATCGACCTTCGCGCCGGCTTTTTCAAGTTGTTCCTTGAACTTTTGCGCATCGGCCTTGTTCACGCCTTCCTTGATCGGCTTCGGCGCACCTTCGACTAGGTCCTTGGCTTCCTTGAGGCCAAGGCCGGTGATGGCGCGGACTTCCTTGATCACTTCGATTTTCTTGTCGCCGGCGGCGGCAAGCACGACCGTGAATTCAGTCTGCTCTTCGGCCGGAGCGGCGCCAGCGGCGGCGCCCGGAGCGGCGGCGACGGCCACCGGAGCGGCGGCGGAGACGCCCCACTTGTCTTCCAGCAGCTTGGACAGTTCGGCCGCTTCCAGAACGGTGAGCGCCGAAAGGTCTTCGACGAGTTTGTTGAGGTCTGCCATGATTTTGGTTCCTGACGTTTTAGTGTCTGATTTCAATGCGAAATGCGGAAATGACGATTAGGCGGCGTCCTTGGTGGCGTAGGCGTTGAGCACACGCGCCACTTGCCCGGCCGGAGCGGCCAGCACGCCGGCGACCTTGGTCGCGGGGGCTTGCAGCAGGCCCACGATCTTGCCGCGCAGCTCGTCCAGCGACGGCAGCGTGGCCAGAGCCTGAACGCCGTCCTTGTTGAGCAGCTGGTCGCCGAACAGCCCGCCGAGAACGACGAATTGTTCCTTTTCCTTGGCGTAAGCGACAGCGACCTTGGCGGCAGCGATCGGATCCTCGGAATAGGCGATGGCCGTGGGGCCAGTGAACAGGTCGCCCACGGACGCCTTAGGCGTGCCGTCGACAGCCAGCTTCACCAGCCGGTTCTTCACCACTTTAAGAGACGCACCCTCCTTACGCAGGCGGGTCCGCAGTACCGTCATGTCCGCAACAGTCAAACCAGCGTAATGGCCTACCACCACCACGCCAGCACCGGCGAAAACCCCTTTCAGGCTTTCAACCGCTTCGGCCTTCTGAGCACGATCCATTGCGGGTCCTTCCTCAGTTGGGCCCCCGGCCAATCCGGGCGCCCTTGCGCACGCGGACCTGCCGGCCGGCGGAAAAAAACCCCCGAGCGGCGCGCGGTCCACGCGCAGCCTGTCCCAGAGGCCGGCCTGCGGATGCGGACTTGACAGTCCGACCCGAAAAACGTCAGCTTCTGTCTATTGCAGGGCATGAAAGCCAAGGCTTTCAACGGATTAAGCCACGCGCATAGTCCCCTTTCGGGCGAGCCATATGCGTGGCGCCTGCAGTCTCGGACAGGATCGGCGAGGGGTTAACCCCACCGGACCGCCGCATATGCACGCTTTAGTAAGGCGTAGCAAGGGCGCGGCGCACAAATTCTTCCGCGTCGCAAGCCGCATTGGCAGCGCCCCCGTCTTCTTGGATCCGCTGGTTGCCCTGACGCGCCCCGCCTATCATCTCTGGACAGCGCCAGCGGCGCCGCTGCGGCGAGAGCCCCCACCCGACGGAGACAGACACATGACCGCCATTCAAGACATTCCGCTCAACCGCCTCGACGGCTCGCCCGATACGCTTGGCGCACACAAGGGCAAGGTCCTGCTGGTGGTCAATGTGGCCTCCAAGTGCGGGCTCACGCCGCAATACGAGGGCCTGGAAAAACTATTTGAAGCCAAGCGCGCGCAAGGGCTCGAAGTGCTCGGCTTCCCAGCCAACAATTTCGGCGCGCAAGAACCCGGCAGCGATTCCGAGATCGCGGATTTCTGCACGACCAATTATGGCGTGCAGTTTCCGATGTTTTCGAAAATCTCCGTCGTCGGCGACGACAAGCACGCGCTCTATCAGGAGCTCACCAAAGCGCAGCCGAAAGCGACGGGCGAAGGCCCGATGCGCGAACGCCTCGTCAATTACGGCATGACCCCGAACCCGGCGCCGGAAATCCTTTGGAACTTCGAGAAGTTCGTCGTGAGCAAGAATGGCGACATCGTCGCGCGTTTCGCGCCCGACACCACGCCGGACAATCCAGAACTTTTGAAAGTGCTCGACGCAGAACTGGCGAAATAAGCTCGGCTTGCCGCGTGGGCATGTCGAAAGCCCTTGATTGCCCGCGCGGCAAGTCTGCTCCGCTCTATGCATGAGCATCGCGATCACACAGCAGCGCTTCGCCTCGGTAAAAGGCCAAAGCATCGCCGCCGACATTGCCGGGCCGGAAAACGGTGCGCCAATCGTGTTGCTGCATGGCGGAGGACAAACGCGCTATTCGTGGAAGAACGGCCTCCGCGCTTTCGCGGAAGCCGGTTATCGCTGCTACGCGCTCGACGCGCGCGGTCATGGCGAGAGCGATTGGGACAAGGACGGCGAATACAGCGCCGCCAGCATGAGCGACGACCTCAATGCCGTGCTGAAGCAAATTCCGGGCACGCCTATTCTTGTCGGCGCCTCCATGGGCGGCATCGTGTCGATGCTGGCCATCGCCGAGAGTGGAACACCAATTGCGCGCGCGCTCATTTTGGTCGATGTCGCCCCGCGCATCGACTGGGAAGGCGCCCAGCGCATCAGCGCCTTCATGAGCGCCAACGCGGACGGCTTCGCATCCGTTGAAGAAGCTGCGGACGCCGTTTCAGCCTACAACCCGCATCGTCCGCGCCCGAAAGATGTTTCCGGCCTGAAGCGCAATCTGCGCGAGAAGAACGGACGCTGGTATTGGCACTGGGATCCAGCCTTCCTCAACATGACGAAGATCGAGCCCGAAGATATGTGGCGCACGCTCGAAGCCGCCGCGCTGAAAGTGAAAGTCCCCGCTCTGCTCGTGCGCGGCCTGCAGAGTGACATTGTCGGCGATGCGGAGGTCGCGCATTTCCGCGAAGTGATGCCGCACGCCGAATATGTCGATGTGGCGGGCGCCGGGCATATGGTGGCGGGCGATAAGAACGACGCGTTCAACGCCGCCATCCTGGACTTTGTGCGCCGCCTCGACGCGGATATCGCCTAGCCCGCTCTGCGGATCGCCTGACGCACACGGCCCTGCCAATAGCCGCGATGTTCTTCGCCCAAATAGCAAAGCTCGGCTGGAAATTCGGTAACGCCACGGCGCGTTTGCAGCACGCCATTGCTGTAATTGCTGCCCGACTGCACCACCGAGCCGTCAAGCCCGCGCCCGAGCTGAACCAGACAGGCCGTATTGTACGAACCATCCTGATTGATCGTGCCGGTATTGTTGCGCCCATATTGGCGCAGCGCCGCCGAATTGCCTTCACCATTTTGCACGATGGCGCCGGCATGCCCGCCGCCGCGCTGATCGACCGAAGCGCTGTTGGTGATCGCGGCCGTCAACATGCCGCTGAGCAGCGTGCGCGCAGTCATGCCGCGTCCACGCTCCTCGGCATGCGCCGCGCCCGCAGCGGAAAGCGCGAGAATACAAGCTGCAACGGCGCCGGTCAGTTTGATGCGTTTCATCGCATGTCCTCCTAAAGCCGGAAGGAATCGCGGCACACCTCGCCGCGATGATTGATCAGGCGCAGCGTTGCACGCACGCGCGCGCCGCGCTCGATGCTGATCTCATTCTCGCCAAGCGTAACCGCCTCTCCGGCCGCCATCGCCAAAGGCCCGCCTTGGCTGATATCCGCGGAGCCGCCGCCGCCGGACTTGGTGATGACAAGATCGTATTCGCCATCGAACGCCCGATCGGCAAATGCGCGCGCTTCGATCAACGCGCCGTTCGCGGTGCGCCGCACGCGCACATCGCATGACGCCGCATGCGCACTGTCGTGGATCGGCGTGAAATACGCTGGCGCGTCATACGCCGCAACGGATGCGGGCTCCGGTTGTTCGGCTTGATACGCGACGGCCGAGCACGCACTGATCATCAAAGCCGCTGCAAGAGCGGCAAAAGTCGGTTTCATAATTCGCTCCCATTCCGGGAAAACAGGCGGGAATGACGCGCCGGCGTCATTCCCGCTCGATCTCAATTGTAGCCACTCTGCACAACGACGGAGATGTTGCCTTCGCCGCGCTGACGCACTTCGACATCCTGGCCGTTGCCGATCTGAATGATGCCGGAGGTGTTGTTGTACCCGTCCTGATCAGTCACGGCGCGGCTGCCATTGCCGATCTGCGCCACCCCGGCGACATTGCCACGCCCTGTTTGGATCGTGTCCGCCGTCAGCCGGCGCCCTTCCTGGCCAGTCGCCGAGAAATTGTCCGAGCCGACTTGCGTCGTGGACGTGCTATTGCGCGTGCCGTACTGATCCATGCGCAAAAAATTGCGGTATCCGTCCTGCACGCCGCGCGCATATTGACCGCGCCCGTTTTGATTGACGACAGCGCCGTTGCGGTGGCCGTTTTGCGCGGCGCCGGCGGCGTTTGCATAACCCCATTGGCTTACGACGGCGCGGTTTTGCGCAGCGGCCGTACCAACGCCAAGACTTGCGAACAGTGCGGCAGCGGCTACTGCCGAAAGAAAACGCTTCATGTTCAAGCTCCCGTTCGTTGAGCGCACCCTCGCTCGCGCTTGAACGGACAGACCATCGCGCACTGCGCATGAGCGGCGTTTGAACGGCAGCTTCAGCATGCAGTGGCGGTAAAAACAAAAACGCCCCGGCTTTCACCGGGGCGTTTCCGCTTGAATGTTGTACTGATTAGGCTTGCGCGGCGCTCGATGGATCGATGCGCACGCCGGGGCCCATGGTCGAAGACAATGCAATCTTCTTCACATAGGTGCCCTTGGCGCCCGAGGGCTTGGCCTTCGTCACCGCATCGACCAGCGCACGCACGTTTTGCTTGAGCTGATCTTCGGTGAAGCTGACCTTGCCGACGCCGGCGTGAATGATGCCGGCCTTCTCGGCGCGGAACTCGACAGCACCGCCCTTGGCGTCGCCGACGGCCTTCTTCACGTCCATCGTCACCGTGCCGACCTTCGGGTTCGGCATCAGGCCGCGCGGGCCCAACACCTTGCCGAGACGGCCGACGAGAGCCATCAGGTCCGGCGTGGCGATCAGGCGATCGAATTCGATCTTGCCGCCATTGATGGTTTCGAACAGGTCTTGCTCGCCGACAATGTCGGCGCCGGCGGCGCGCGCTTCATCGGCCTTGGCGCCCTTGGCGAACACCGCGACCTTCAGCGTCTTGCCCGTGCCGTTCGGCAGCGAGACGACGCCGCGCACTTGCTGATCGGGATATTTGGGATCAACGCCCAGGTTCATCGCCACTTCGATCGTCTGATCGAACTTGGTGGCGCCAACACTGGCGCGTTCCTTGAGCAGCTTCACCGCCTCATCGAGCGTGTGCAGCTTGCGGCTATCGATATCGGCGTGGCTCTTGGCCATGCGTTTTGTGGTCTTCGGCATGGCCCTACTCCACCACTTCCACGCCCATAGAGCGCGCGGTGCCAGCAATCATCTTCGCGGCTTGATCGAGATCTTCGGCGTTCAAATCCTTCGCCTTGGCTTGGGCGATTTCCTTGCACTGCGCGAACGTGATCTTGCCAACCACATCCACGCCCGGCTTCTTGGCGCCGTGACCTGGCTTGTAGGAGGTCGGGATCTTGGCCGCCTTCTTGATCAGGAATGACGCCGGCGGCGTCTTGATCTCGAAGGTGAAGCTCTTGTCCTGGTAATAGGTGATGACCGTCGGGCACGGATCGCCCTTGTTCATGTCCTGCGTGCGGGCGTTAAAGCCCTTGCAGAATTCCATGATGTTCAGGCCGCGCTGACCCAGCGCGGGGCCGATCGGGGGCGACGGGTTCGCCGCGCCAGCCGGCACCTGGAGCTTGATCTGCCCCAGAATCTTCTTCGCCATTTTGGCCTCTCGTTTGACGCCGGACGATAGCTAAACCGCCCGGCCTGAGGGGGTGCGTGGTCCGGGAGGCCCAAGGACTTTGGGGTCCCCTCCCACGCGGGAAGCGGGGCTATAACGGGTTGCGATGCGAATGTCACTAGCCACGCTGGGTTGTGGAGCATTAGGCTTGCGATGGGCGGAAATGGCGACCGAGCTTAGCTCGCAAAGCGTGACGGCAGCCGCCGCTGGGGGACAAAAATGCCAGATCTCAGCACAACGGTTGCCTTCGGCAATCTTTCGTCCAGCCTGTACGACCCATCGCGGGAGCTGTTTTGGCTCGCCACCAGCGACGGCAATCTACAGAGCTGGTCGCCATTCACTCAGACTTTCGGGGCCAACCTCAACCTTGGCGGCCAATTGGGAGACATGGCGCTTTCACCAGATGGCGCGTTTCTCTTGGTGGCGCAGCGCGACTTCACCACAATCACTGATGAAGATTCATGGTTGGGGGACAGCTTTGAAGCGACTCTGCATCGCGTCACGCTGAGTGACTCAAGCGTGGAGGATATAAATTTTGTTGTTGAGGGCTTGGAGCGAGGCGTAGCAGACGTCGCGATCGCGGGAAACGACACCGCCCTAATGACAACAGACGTTGCTGGCTCCGGCTGGGTTTCATTCCGACAATTCGATGCGGATGCTGAAACGTTCGAACCGGAACTGGTCGATGGCCTGACAGACATCCGTCAGTCCAGCTACCTTATTCCGTCCGACGGGCGCTACATATTCATACTTGAGAATAATATCTCAAACGCTCCGATGCACATCTACGATGCGGTGGAGAACCGTATCGTTGCCTCCACTAATTTTTACGCACTAGGCACGAGCGCTTTCAACACGGGCCACGCGGACATTCACGAAGGCGCCGGCCTTGTTGTCAATTTGACCTACAACAACATATTCGTCTTAGACCTGGGACTGAATCTTGTTTGCAATCTCAGCGCGCTAACGAGCGCTGGCAAAATGGTCGGCGTCCACTTCTCGGCAAGCGGCGACCTTCTCTATCTCTGGGATTCAGCTCTGGACGACATCCTCGTCTATGACACCACCACATGGACCGAGCTTGCGCGAATGGACGTCTCCAGCAACGTGGACTTTGCGCCAAATAATGCCTCGCATGGCTTGATGGACATCGATGCAACGGGACGGCTGCTTTTCCTAGATACGCAAACCGGGTTTGAGATCATTGATCTCGCATACCACCTGCAAATCACACGCACCGGGACGAACGGCGCGGATACCATCCGCGGCGA
Source organism: Alphaproteobacteria bacterium (assembly GCA_030430715.1). Classification (GTDB taxonomy): domain Bacteria; phylum Pseudomonadota; class Alphaproteobacteria; order Caulobacterales; family Aquidulcibacteraceae; genus Vitreimonas. The sequence goes on along the minus strand of JAUIJZ010000038.1, from coordinate 302 downwards.
TGTGGGCATCGATACGCTGATCGGCGGCGACGGAAACGACTACTTAATCGGCCGCGAGAGTGACGACATCCTCTTTGGCGGCAACGGCGACGATTTGCTTGAAGGCGGCGACGGAAACGACACGCAGTATGGCGGCGACGGCGGCGATGAACTCAATGGCGGCGCGGGAACCGACACTGCCATCTACAACCGCAGCGCCTTTCGCGTTGAGGTCAATCTGTCTCTCAATCACGGCCTTGGCGGCGAAGCCGAGGGTGACACATACGTCAGCATCGAGAACGTCGTCGGCACTAGCTACAACG
>JAUIJZ010000147.1 GCA_030430715.1 Alphaproteobacteria bacterium | reverse complement strand
TTGGCGGGAAGGTGGGCGATCATGCGAAGACCTCCGCGCAGATCAATATGGTGCGGAGCTTGTCTGTTGCGTTCTCCACGGGCATCTCACAAAGCCTTCGCAGCGACTATAAATGGCCAGGGCGGCAGCATATATTTTCATGCCCTCTCCGTTGGGGCAAATGTTTACGTGGCCGCCAGCCGGGTCGGAGAGATGACATGATTTATCCGCCATCGGATGTCCCCGCCGCAGACGAGATCGACATTGAAGCCCTGCGCAAGAAGTATGCGGCCGAACGCGAAAAGCGGATGCGCGGCGACGGCCAGCGCCAATATCTCATCACAGAGAACGACTACGCCGACAGCTACGAAATTGATCCGCACATGCCGGTCCGGCCGCGCGAGCCATTGGCCGCCGACATTGAGGTGGCGATCCTCGGCGCTGGCTGGACTGGGATTTTGGCAGGCGTCCATCTACGCAATGCGGGCATAACCAACTTCCGTCATATCGAACATGGCGGCGATTTCGGCGGTGTTTGGTACTGGAATCGTTATCCGGGCATTCAGTGCGATAACGACGCGTATTGCTACCTCCCCCTTCTCGAAGAGACCGGCTACATGCCGTCCAAGAAATGGGTCGATGGCGCGGAAATCCAGCAGCATTGCCAACGCGTCGCGCGCCAATTTGAGCTCTATGACGGAGCGCTCTTCCATACGCGCATCACCGCGCTTCGCTGGGATGAAGCGCTCCACCGCTGGCGCATCGCAACGAACCGGGGCGACGACATTCGCGCGCGCTTTGTGATCATGTGCGGCGGGCCGCTCAACCGGCCCAAACTGCCTGGGATTGCTGGCATTGAATCGTTCAAAGGCAAGCTGTTCCACACCGCGCGCTGGGATTACGAATACACGGGCGGAAGCTGGACAGATCCTACGCTCGATAAATTGGCCGATAAACGCGTCGCCATCATCGGCACAGGCGCCAGCGCCATCCAAGCGATCCCCTATCTTGGCCGTTACGCCAAGCAACTCTACGTGCTGCAGCGCACGCCTCCGAGCGTAGACCAGCGGCCCAATTTGCCAACCGACCAGAATTGGGCCGCAAGCCTTAAGCCCGGCTGGCAAAAAGCGCGGCAGATGAATTTCCAACACGGCGCAATCGAGGGCCTGGCGCCGGGCGAAGCGGACATGATCGGCGACGTCTGGACCGAAATCACGCGCAATCTCGCCGCAGAACTTGAGGCCGAAGGCTGGCCTCAGCTTTCTCTGGAGGAATATCTCACGCGCCGGGAGATGATGGACTTCCGCGTTATGGAACGCCTGCGGCGGCGCGTGGACAGCATCGTCAAGGACAAGACGACAGCCGAAGCGCTAAAACCGTGGTTTGGCATGAATTGCAAAAGGCCACTGTCGAACAACGATTATTACGCCACCTTCAATCGACCCAATGTCACTTTGTTTGATGTTTCGGCGACAAAAGGCGTGGAGCAGATCACAGCGCACGGTTTCGTTCACGGCGGCCGCGAATACGAAATCGACGCATTGATCTGCGCCAGCGGCTTTGAGGTTACCAGCGATCTCGACCGGCGCTGGGCAATTAAGACCATCGAGGGACGTGACGGCGTTTCACTTTATGATCATTGGGCCGATGGCTATCGCACCTTGCACGGTGCGATGACGCACGGCTTTCCCAATCAATTTTTCACCGGCTACATCCAGGGTGGATTCTTCGCGACAACCATCGAGCAATTCAGCCGCCAGGGTTTCCATATCGCCCAGATCATCAAGCAAGCGCAGGACAAGGGCCTAACCAGCCTGGAGCCAAGCGAAGCGGCTCAAGATGCCTGGGTCAAAGAAATCCGGGCTACTGCGATCGACATCTCAAAGCTGCAGCTGGAATGCCCTCCAAGCTATTTCAACAACGATGGCGATACGTCGCAAAAGCGCTGGTATTTGGGGGAATCCTATGGCCCCGGCTGGGCCGCGTTTGAAAAACTCGTAGAGGACTGGCGCAGCGCGGGAGAGCTTGAAGGTTTGATCGTCGCGGCACGCGACTAACGCCTTCGCCCACAGCACCTAGAACGGATTGATGCGCCGCCTGCGCGAGTAAGCGAGATAGCCGACGTTTGCGCCCAGGCGCAGGCCGACGCCGAAACGCATCGGCGCCAGCGTCACGTTATTGCGGCGCTGATAATTCACGCCGACGCCGCCGACAAAATAAGCCGAGCCGTCAACGCCGGCATAGCGATGGAAAATCTCATCCGGGTCCCCCATGCCATAAATCAGCGTGAAGACTTTGGCCGCGTTGCCGCCGGTATCGAAACCAATCGAAGGGCCCTGCCAGAACACGCGCGTCGTGCCGCCGCGGCCCTTCAGGCGCAGATCGCCCTGCCCGTAACGCAAGCCGATGCCGATGGCGCCCGAGCCTTCCTCGCCTTGAATATAGCCGTTGGGGCGGCCGTTCTCGGCAAAGACATGGCGCACCACAGCGGCCAAACCTTCAGCGCCCGCGCCAAAGAAATCGCTGGCGGCGCGCACGATCTCCGGTTCGGAATAGGTGTCGTTTTGCGCGAACGCAGCGCCCGGTGCGAGCGCGCCTGCTGCAAGCCCTATGGCGACGTTACGGCGTGATATCGGATCGGACATGGTTCAATGACCTCCGCTCTATTGCTTATATCTGGCGTCATGCGCGCTGAGCGCAAGATGAATGGGTCAATCGTCAATGTTGCGCTTTGACGTCTCCGGCAAAAGCAACAGGCCAATGATCGCCGTCGCGGCGGCGACGATCACCGGATACCAAAGGCCGCTATAGATATTGCCGGTGGCCGCAACGATGGCGAAGGCGGTGGTAGGCAGAAAGCCGCCGAACCAGCCATTGCCGATATGATACGGCAGCGACATCGAGGTGTAGCGGATGCGCGCGGGAAACAACTCCACCAGCATCGCTGCGATGGGTCCATAGACCATCGTCACATAGATGACGAGCAAGGCCAGGATGGCGACGACAAGCGGCTTGTTGATCGCGTCAGGCGCGGCGGCGGCTGGATATCCTTGCGCATCGAGCGCGGCGCGCAAATCGGTTTGGAACGCGGCGATTGCAGCGGCGCGCGCTTCGGGCGCCATGCCTTGCGGACGCGGCGTATCGAGATTGATGTCGCCAATGCGCACGCTGGCGTCCCCGCTTGCGCTTTCGCTGCGATAGGAAACGCCTGCACGCACCAGTGCGGCGGTGGCGATGTCGCAGCCGCTTTGATCGAAGCGATTGCGCCCGACCGGATCGAATTGCAGCGAGCACGTATCGGGATCAGCCGCGACCACGACCGGCGCATTAGCTTGTGCTTGCGCCAAGGCGGGATTAGCGGCGTGGGTGAGCCCGTTGAACAACGGGAAATAGGTGAGCGCCGCCAGCACACAGCCGGCGAGGATGATCGGCTTGCGGCCGATCTTGTCGGACAACCAGCCAAAGAAAATGAAGAACGGCGTGCCGATCAGCAACGCGATGGCGATGAGATAATTGGCGGTGAGGCCGTCCACCTTCAGCGTGCGTTCAAGGAAAAACAGCGCATAGAATTGGCCCGTGTACCAGACGACAGCCTGGCCCGCGACGGCGCCAAACAAAGCAATCAGCACCAGCTTGAGATTGCTCCAGCGGCCGAACGATTCCGCCAAAGGCGCCTTCGAGGTCTGCCCCTCCTCTTTCATGCGCTTGAAGACCGGGCTTTCGTTGAGCTGCAGGCGAATCCAGAGCGAGATCACCAGGAGCACAACCGAAAGCAGGAAGGGAATGCGCCAGCCCCATTCGGCGAACTCCTCAGCCGGCACCAGCCCGCGCGTGAGCATGATGACAATGAGCGAAAGGAAAAGCCCCAGCGTCGCCGTGGTCTGAATCCAGCTGGTATAAAGCCCGCGTCTGTTGTTGGGCGCGTGCTCGGCGACATAAGTGGCCGCGCCGCCATATTCGCCGCCAAGCGCCAAGCCTTGCAGCAAACGCATCAGCACAAGAATGATCGGCGCGGCGACGCCGATCTGGTCATAGCCCGGCAGCAGGCCGACGGCGAAAGTCGACACGCCCATGATCGCCATGGTGACGAGAAACGTGTTCTTGCGCCCGACAATGTCGCCAATGCGTCCAAACACGATCGCGCCGAACGGGCGCACGGCAAACCCGGCGGCGAATGCGGCCAGGGCGAATATGAACGCCGTCGTTTCGTTCACGGCGGAGAAGAAATGCGCGGAAATGTAAGTCGCGAGTGAGCCGTAGAGGTAGAAATCGTACCACTCGAACACCGTGCCCAGGGACGAGGCCCCGATCACAAACTTCTCTTTGCCGGTCGCTTTGTGGTGCTTCGGCACATTCGCGGCTGCGTCGCTCATCGTTCCTCCCCGGATGATGCGGCGATGTTATGCGCTGGCGGCGGCGTCCATTTCGAAACGGCCGATGGCCATGAAACGCTCGCGGCGCTGTTTTTTTATTTCCGCCTCAGAAAGATTGGCGAACCCGTCGAGCGCCTGCGCCACGGCGGCGCCGACAGAAGCGACAGCGGCGACAGGTTCGCGGTGTGCGCCGCCCATCGGCTCCTTGATGATGGAATCGATGACTTTGAGCTCAAGCAGATCCTGCGCGGTAATCCGCATGGAATGGGCGACTTCCTTGACGCGATCCGTCTTCGGCTCTTCGCCGCCCTTGCTCTTGTACAGAATGGAAGCCGCACCCTCGGGGCTGATCACCGAATAGATCGAGTGCTCCAGCATCAGAACTATTCGGTGATCAGCCCCGAGGGTGCGGCAATGGCGATGGC
>JAUIJZ010000037.1 GCA_030430715.1 Alphaproteobacteria bacterium | reverse complement strand
ATATTCTCGGCGGTCTCGATAAACCGAGCGGCGGACGTATTGTCATCGATGGCGCGGATATGGGCTCGCTCGACGATGAAGGGTTGGCGGCGTTCCGCAACCGCACCATCGGTTTCATCTTTCAAAGCTTCAACCTTTTGGCGCGGCAGACGGCTCTTGAGAACGTCGAGCTGCCGCTCATCTATGCCGGCATTCCTCCGAAGGAGCGTCACGAGCGCGCGATTGCGATGCTGCACAGAGTAGGTTTGGGCGAGCGTATGACGCACAAGCCAACGCAATTGTCGGGCGGGCAGCAACAACGTGTGGCGATTGCTCGCGCGCTGGCGGGAACACCCGCGCTGTTGCTCGCGGACGAGCCGACAGGCGCGCTTGACACCAATACGGGGAACGAAATCCTCGAGCTCTTCAATGAGCTCAATCATGAGGGCGTCACCATTGTCGTGGTCACCCACGATATTGAGGTCGCTGAAGCCGCACGTCGTGTCATTGAGATGCGTGACGGCAAGATCGTGTCTGACCGCCGCAATGCGAGGGACGCAGCATGATGCGCACCGCCGATCTCGTCTCAAGCGCCGCACGCGCGCTTCGGGGCAATCCAATGCGTTCGGCGCTGACGGCGCTTGGCGTCATTATCGGCGTTGCGTCGGTCGTCGCGATGGTGGCGCTGGGGTCGGGCGCGCAGCGCTCCATTGAGTCATCGATCTCAAGTCTGGGTTCGAACCTATTGATCGTGGTGCCGGGCGCCATGCGTCAGGGCGGCGGCGTGCGCGGTCAGGCGGGCGGCTTCGACTCCCTTACGTTGGGCGACGCGCAGGCTATTTCGCAAGTCAATGGCGTTACCGTGGTGGCGCCGTCGCAGCGAAGCCGTGGCCAGCTGATTGCCAACGGGCTGAATTGGAATACGCAAATCGAGGGCGTAACGCCGTCATTTCTTGCCGCGCGGGATTGGAATATCGCCGCAGGACGCTTCTTCGATGAAAACGAAGAGCGGCAGGCGCGCCGTGTCGTCGTGCTTGGCGAAACCGTCGCCACCGAACTCTTCCCCAATGTGAACCCGATCGGCGAGACGCTGCGGATCAATGGCGGCGCATATGAAGTCATTGGCGTGATGGAGTCGAAGGGGCAGTCTGGCTTCGGGCAGGACCAAGACGATGTTGTTCTCGCTCCTTTTACCACGGTTAAACGGCGCATCTCTGGGCGCGTCAGGCGCGCGGATACGGTGAGCCAGATTTCCGTGAAGGCCGCGTCGGAGGACATCCTTGATCAGGTTCAGGCGGATATCGAAACCCTATTGCGTCAGCGTCACCGCACACGCGAGGACGAAGATGATTTTACCGTCCAAAATCTGAGCGCGGTGTCGGATGCGATGGGGCAGGCGACGCAGGTCTTCACCTATTTGCTTGGCGGCATTTCAGCGGTTTCGCTCCTCGTGGGCGGCATCGGCATCATGAACATCATGCTCGTTTCGGTGACGGAGCGCACGCGCGAGATTGGTCTGCGCAAGGCGCTTGGCGCACGCCAATCGGATATCATGAATCAGTTCGGGCTTGAGGCGGTTACGCTCTCGGTGGCCGGCGGCCTTGTCGGTCTTACCATCGGGGTGCTGGGCGCCTGGGGGATTACCTCGCTTGTCGGGTTGCCATTGGTCGTTTCGCCGACCAATGCGGGGATGGCGATAGGCTTTTCCGTGCTCGTCGGCGTGGTTTTTGGCGCCTATCCTGCGTGGCGCGCCGCGCAGCTCGATCCCATCGAGGCGCTGCGCCGTGAATAGGGATTATCGTTAACGTGCCGTTTGTAATGTGGTCGCAAAACGCGACTGGCATCACCGGTTTTAAGGGGTGGTCGGCGCGACTCGCCCAGGCCCGCTCGCGGGAAATGAGGAAGAGCATTTCATGCGCACGCTAATCGCTTCGATGCTGGCACTTGCCGTCTCCATGCCAGCGGCAGCCGATACGCTGCCTGAAGCCATGGCCGCGGCTGTGGAGTCCAACCCGTCGCTAGCGGCGCAGCGTCAGCGCCTCAACGCAACGCGCGAGGCTTTGCCGCAGGCATGGGCGGAGGCTTTGCCGCAGATCAGCGTTTCAGGCTCGGCAACCCGCACGTCCAGCGAATTGAACCCTGGGTCTGAAACCTGGAACGCTCGCGCGGGGGCGTCGCAGCTCTTGTTCGGCGGCGGCCGTGTGCTCGCCTCGACGCGCGCGGCGCGCGCGCAAATACGCGGTGCGGTGGCTGATTACGATAACGCGCTCCAGAATCTGCTGCTGGATGTCACGCGTGCATACGCCGATGTGCGGCAAACGCAGGCCGTGGTCGCGGCGCGCGAAACGACGGTGTCCAATCTTTCGACGCTGCTTGAATATGCGGAGGCGCAGTTCGAAGCCGGCGTGGTTACACGCACCGACGTTGCGCAATCGCAGGCGCGTTTAGCGCAGGCGCGCACGCAGCTTGTGCAAGCGCAGGGCAGCCTGGCCGCCGCGGTGCAGGCTTATCAACGGCTTGTCGGACGCCCGCCGTCAGGGTTGGAGGCGCCGCTTCCAGCCAATGGTTTGCCGCTGGATCTGCAATCGGCGCTTGATGCCGCCGGGCGACAAAGCCCGGTTCTGCGCGGGGCTATCGCCGACACCGAGCTTGCCGACGCGAATGTCGATGCTGCGGCGTCCGCTGGGCGCATGCGTGTGACATTGGATGGCTCGCAATCCATCAATGGTGACTTTGAAGCCGATACCGACTCAAGGGGTGACTCCATCGGCGTCACTGTGAGCGTGCCGATTTTTCAGGGCGGCGCAGTGCGCTCGCGTACGCGTCAGCAGCGCGCCAATCGCGCTGCCGCGAACCTTGATCTCGCGAGCGCTCAGCGTAGCGTCCAGGAGAGCGTCACCAACGCATGGACGGGACTGGCGAGCGCGCAAGCTGCGGTGATTTCGGCGCGTGAGCAGGTGGAAGCCGCTGAACTCGCCTATGAGGGCGTGCGTCTTGAGCAGGAGACGGGATTGCGCTCCACGGTCGAAGTGCTGGATCAGGAGGCTGATCTTCTGAATGCACGCATCGCCCTTGCGCAATCGGAACGCGATCTCGCGGTGGCTGAGCGTCAATTGCTGGCCGCGACGGGCAGCCTGACTGTGCCGGAAGGCGGGGCCGCCGCGCCAAGCGGTGAGAATATAGAGTTGCGCGGACGCTAAGAGCGTCAAGCGTCGCTTGCTCTGGAATAAGAAACAGAACAAACACGTAGCGTAGGCGCGGCAAGCTTCCATGCTTGGCGCGCCAATAAGAATGAGGGTGAAAAGGGCGGGGCCGGAATGGGTTATCTGAAAGAATTGCTAGTCAATTGGCGCGCGTTGATCGCGGCATTGATCGGCTTGGGTTCGGGCTACTCGTTCACCAACACCACCGCCAGCATCATGGGCACGCGCCTTGTCGCTGACCTCGGCTGGGAGCGTTCGGATTTCGCGGCGATCAATAGCTGGTCGATCCTCATGGTTCTGGCGTTTCCAATTGTGGGGCGTTTGACGGACGTCATTGGCGTACGTCGCACGGCCCTGATTGGCGTCATCACGTTGCCGCTGACCTTCATCGGCCTTAGCCGCATGGACGGGTCGATCGATACGTACAGAACCTATTTTCTAATTCAGGCGCTCATCTGCATCACCACCACGGCGACCGTGTACAGCCGCGTGGTAGTGCAATATGTTGAGAAGTCGCGTGGGCTTGCGCTTGCTATTGTTGCTTCCGGCCCTGCCATCACTGGCGCCATCGGCGGGCCGCTGCTGAACAGTTTTGTCGAAGCGAATAGTTGGCGCGAGGGCTATATCGCGCTTGCTGTGTTTTGTGCTGTAGCCGGCGCAATTGCGCTTTTGCTGATGCCGCGTCCGCGCGTTTTGGCGGATGCAGGGGCGAGCCGTCCGGCTGGAAATCTTCGCCGTGACTATGGAGAGATCGTTTCGAGCCGGGCGTTTTGGATCATGCTCGGCGCGATGCTGCTCTGCAATTTGCCTCAGGTCATTGTGTTGTCGCAGGTCACGCTTTTATTGAGCGAAAACGGCATTGCGGCACGCGATGCGGGTGTGATGATTTCTGCTTTGTCTATTGGCATGTTGCTCGGCCGGTTCGGCTGTGGGCTTGCGTTGGACCGCTTTCCAGCACCGCTCGTATCGGCAATAGCGATGGGCGTGCCCAGTATGGGGTTATTCCTGATTGCCTCGAGTCTTGATGCGCCAGCAATTCTGACGTTCTGCCTGTTCCTGATTGGCGTGTCTTATGGCGCCGAAGGTGACTTGGTCGGCTATCTCATCTCGCGCAATTTCAACGTGAGAATATTCAGTAGCGTGCTTGGCCTCATGACGGCGGCGATCGCCACTTCATCTGCGGCTGGCGCCATATTGCTCGCCATCTCGCTCGCGGCCACGGGCAGTTATGTTCTGTTCCTGACCTCGTGCGGCGTCGCTGTGGTCATTGGCAGCTTGCTGTTTCTTCTGTTGAAGTCTCAGCCTGAGGCCGTGCAAGCGCGAGACACCCAAGCCTCTGCTGCGGCCGACCAATAGCATCCAGTAAGCAGCGCGCGCGCCTTTGGCGCGCGCGAGCTGTCGTCCCTGAGATGGTCTTTAGTCCGTCGTTTCTCTGAAGAACATTCGGCGGCATATATCGACTTGCCGCTCGACGAACGCATCGTCAAAGGGGGATGTTTTAGTCGTTCTCGTGATCTCGGTGGGATGCGCAAACGCGAACGTCACGGCCCCGACGAAACAATAATGAAGCTGGGCGGGGTCTCCTTCGATATAACGACCGCACGCCTGAGCTTTCTTGATCAATTCAATTGACGTTCGGATTGCTGGATCGCGGTACTTCTCCAAAAACCATTCAAGCCGCTTTGACTCTGGGCCACCCTCTTTGGAAATAAGCCAGATCAGAGTCGGCCGCTGCGCCAAAGTCCGGATGAAATGTGCTTGGCTTTCTTTGAGCGTGGCCACCGGGTCTTCGAATCCGAGTTCCTTGATCTTTTCTTCAAACTCATTTTGGAACTCGGCGACCGCTTGCTCAAGAACCGCCTGCCACGCGCCAAGCTTCGTCTTGAAATGGTAGATGACGAGGCTGTGGGGCACTCCAGCCCGCTCCGCAATCGAACGAGTGGTGGCGCCTTCGATGCCTATTTCCGAGAACTCATCTGCGGCGGCAGCGACAATTTTTTTGCGTGTTACGGCTGCGCGGTGTTGCCTGCGCCGCACAGTAACAATTTCGCTTTCCGACAATTTCGGGGTTTGTGCCCGCACCTTATGATCTCCGGGCGCCGAAGCCAAAATGAACGGCGATATAAGCTAACCGGATGGACAGAATAGAGTGCGGGGGCAATCTCGTCCATGCGGATCAGATTGCTCGCCCTAGGGTGCTGTTTTGGAATGTATTTTTAGTCTTTTCGCCATGTGCGTCGCTCGTGGCGGCTTACTTCCGTGTGGCGAGAGCTACGAGATCCATCATTGTTTTGGAACCAGTAAGTCCAAGCAGCGCGGCTTCAATAGGAGCTTGTACTATCCGCCGAAGCGGCGGCAACGAGCCAGACTTGCGGTGTTCGCGCCCCATTTGCGGGTTCACAGAACAGCGCATGGGCATGTTGAGCATAAGGCGTCTCAGGCAATGGTTCTGCCGGTCACACCGTACAATTTCATTGAAACGGCCTTGGCATGCTTTGTTGGCGTATTCTGGATCCGCTAGCAGGGGGCGGGCTAACATCACAACATCGCCGTGCCCATCGGCTATAGCTTGCGCAGCGCGTAGTGGATCATGCAGTGCTTGTAGAAAGAGCGGCTTTGAAAGCGCGGATTTGAAAACGCGCGCATCCCCGCAATCGACTGCGTATCCATCTTCAGAAGTCGCTGAGAGATTCATCGTCTCATAGCAACCGGGCGCCATCGCAACGTAATCCGCACCAGCTTCTTCAACCAATTTAGCTATCGCTGCGAACTCTCCTGCACCCTGGCCGTCGGGCATATAATCGTTCGATAGGATTCTAAGTCCTACGACGAATTCTGGCCGGGTGATCGCGCGGATCCCATTGACGGTGTTGGTCAGTATTCGCGCGCGGTTCTCACGCGATCCCCCATATTCATCCGTACGCCAGTTTGTTCGTGGCGAGAGAAATGAAGCTGCGAAATAGCTCATGTGAGCCGCAACCTCGACGCCGTCCCAGCCTGCACGTTGAACACGTGCCGCGGATTCAATCATCTCACGTTCATACTGCTGAATTTCGCCGATGGTGGCCTCATCGGGCGTGCGTGTTGCAAATCCCCCTGGCATGCGTATCCCATGCGGGAGACTGCTTTCGGGAACGACGACATTGAGCGGGCTAGCGGAAATAATCCGTCCGTCTCCTGGCGGGCGAGACATTCTTCCAAGGCTCGGCACCAGCTCCGCGATGATTGGCGTGCCATAGCCATGTACGACATCAGCGAGTTGTTTGAACTCAGGGATGAATATGTCGACGTTGAAGCGCAAGGCGGGGCCCATACCCTCACGCGATGAAGTAGAGGAAATGCCGCCTACGATGATCATGCCAATGCCGCCTCTTGCACGCGCTTCAAAGAACGCGAATGTTTGCGGGCTTGGGCCTCCTTCCGGGGTTGGGGCATGAGCTGCCATTGGGCCCATCACGAGCCGGTTCTTCAGCGTCACATATTTATTGAGCTGTAGAGGCGCGGAAAGGATTGTTGCGGCCGCACCGCTTCAAATTCCAGCGCTCTTACTGTTCTCCGCAATGACCTGCGTATCCATGTTCGCGTGTGCATGGGCGGCAGGCCGGATACTCGATTTAGGCGGAGAAAAGTTCGTCAATTGGCGTGGCGCGCGTTTAGCGGTTGGCGTCGCAAGTATAGGCTTTGGTCTCTTTTACGCAGCCGCGGCTTGAGGCGGACGCGTATGAAGCGGCGTTCCCTCTCAATTCCCGGCTTTTCTCATGGCGCGCCGGTGCCATCCGGATGCATGAAGAACGGCATCGTCGTGACGGGCGGGCTCAGTGGCAAAGATCCCGTAACAGGCGACATGCCCGCCTCGCTGGATGAGCAGTGCCGCAACGTTTTCCAACACATGCGCGCAGTGATGGCGGCGGCGGGCGGGAGCATCGATGATATTGTCAAAGTAGAGGTTTGGCTGCTGAACCTGTCGGACAAGGCTGCTCTCAATCGTGAATGGGTCGCGATGTTCCCTGACCCGGAAGCACGACCGACGCGGCACGCATTTTCGGGCGCAGGCGATTTTGATCCAGACGTCAAGATTGTGTGCAATCTGATGGCGGTGCTCGACTGATGCAGGTCTCGCAGACGCTTCTCGACCCCAAAATCCGCGCCGACCTCATGCGCATCCCAGTGTCGGCGCTGAAATTCAAAAAGCCAGGGCTTTATCATCTGTCAGACCTCTGAAGTGCGCATCATTCGTGCGGTCGCATTCTTTCGGGGTGGACCATCTGCCTCTCCCCATGGCGGCCGTATTGTATGGTCCAAATGGTCAGCTTAATGGGTAGGTTGGGGGGCGGGCTTCGTCAAGCGAAAATGGGCGCAAGGCAGGGGGCGTCGGGAAGAGCGATTTACCGCGTGTACTTGTAAGGGCAGGCGAGCGCTCGGCGGGCGGCTTAATTTGATCGCCGCATGAGGGGGGCGTGCGACGGGGGCGCGATGCAAGTGATCACTTGAGCAAGGGGCCTAAACCGAGTTGTAAAGGTCCAGAGGGTGCTCTATCGCCCAAGTGGGGATGTATATTTCTCAGGCGATATTGCGGGCATAGTTCAGAGGTAGAACGTCAGCTTCCCAAGCTGAATGTCGCGGGTTCGATTCCCGCTGCCCGCTCCATGTTTTCGGTTAGTTCGCTGCGCGCAACGGAATAGCCGCGGGCGTGACGCCCTCGTGAAGCGCAACGGGCCGCAGCCGCGCATATCGCATCACCGTGGCCGCGAGTTTGTCTCGATCGGCAGGCTTCACAATATGCTCAGCGGCGCCAAGCGAAAGCGCGTGCGCGCGGTCTTCACTAACCGAGAGCACCACAACGGGAATGTCCTTTGTCTTCGGGTCGTGCTTCAGGCTTTGCAGCACGCGCCAGCCAGAGCGGTCGGGCAGGAAGATGTCTAGTAACACCAGGGCTGGCGCTTTGGCGCGCGCGAGCGCGAGGCCCGCTTCGCCGCCGCCTACGCCTTGCACAGCGAAGCCGGCGCGGGTCAGCGCACGGGCAGCCAATTCGCGTGCATCGGGTTCGTCTTCAATGACGATGACAAGCGGCGCGCCGTCTGCCCCCTGAATGTCGTCGATGGTGGTGTGCTCGCCTTGCGCGGGGTCGACATAATTGACGGGAACGGAAAGGGTGAACGTCGAGCCGCGTCCCTGTTCGCTTTCAACACTGACTTCCCCGCCGAGCAATTGCGCCAGTCTACGCGTGATGGTGAGGCCGAGGCCTGTTCCGCCATATTGCTGCGTAATTGCTGGGTCGGCTTGTACGAAGGGCTGGAACAGACGGCTGACTTGCTCGGAAGTCATGCCAATGCCGCTGTCACGAACGTTGAAGGACAGGTGCTCTGCGCCGCCACACATGCGGCGCTCGTAATGAATCTCGATCGCGCCATTCTTGGTGAACTTACAGGCATTAGATAGGAAGTTGAGCAGGCACTGGCGTAGCTTCATTGAATCCGTTGACGCGAGGCCGGCTGGCCGTCCTCCAACCCAGGTAAGTGTATTGTCGTTTTGGCTGGCGAGCGGCGCCATCGTATCGATGAGTTCGTCCAGCAATTCGCAAGGGTCGAATTCGCTTGCCGACACGTCCATGCGCCCAGCTTCAATTTTGGACAAGTCAAGAATTTCGTTCAGTAAGGTGAGCAAGTGACGCGCTGCAGCGAGAATGCGCGCCAAATCTTGCGCAGTCGCACTATCACCGGAATCTTCAGCGTCCTCATGCAGCATCTCCGCATAGCCGATGACTGCATTCAGTGGCGTGCGCAGTTCGTGGCTCATATTTGCCAGGAATTGCGATTTGCTCAGATTGGCGCTTTCGGCTGCATGGCGCGCGTGTGCGAGCGCGTCGATGCCGCGAAGAATCATTGTTTGCTGATCGCGGATCGCCTGAAGTGGCGTCTCTTTCGTGGTGTTCGCAGAAAGAACGGTGGAAAGCTCGTTGCTAAGCGTTTTGAGGCATTCCGCTTGCGTTTCAAGCACGGCTTCTAGAGCGGCCCCTTTATCGTTCTCCGCTTCTGCCGGTGCGCTGCTGATGCGCGACACACATGCGAGGCTGAGGGGGGCGCCGTCGGGCGCACTGCGAATGAACGCGATATGGTGCACGCGTCTGCCATTGGGTAGGCCGTGCTCAATAGCGATGCGGCGCGCGCCTATGCCTTCTGGCTTCATGGCTGCGGAAACAATGGGTTTATCTTCGGGAGCAGCAAAGCTTGCTTCAATGATGTCGTTATAGCTCAGCGTCTGACCTACAAGGGCCGAAAGGCGATCCGCGCCGACCAATTGGCGGCGTGAGAAATCAATCTCCCATGCTGCGGCCTGTCCGTCGGAGAAGCCTGTATTCAATTGTTGCAGCCATTGCGCATCTTGCTGGCGGGCGTGCGCCGCAGCGTGAGCATATTGCAGCGCAATTGCGAAACTGAAGCCGCCTATGAGCGCGATGGCGCAGGCCAGTGCGGGGGATTTCGCGGCAATGCCCGCGAGCAACAACATCGCGACAATGGCGTAAGGCGCGCAAGCTATTGCGCTTCGCATGCGCCCTTGGTTGCCGAAAAGTGCTGTGCGCAACATGAGCGCGGCAAGCATGCTTAAGGTTAGTATTGCGCTATGCTGCGCGCTGGAGAACCACACCAAGGCCGGGGCGGCAGCCAAGCTGCCTGCGGCGGTAAATTCCGTTATGTTCGATATAACGCTATGCGCGGGTGATCGCGACGTCCTCGAACGCAATGATTTTCCTGCTTCTTCAACGAAGATCGCGCTGCCGAGCCAGGCAATTGCAAGCGCAATGTTTGATGCGGCCGCTACGCAGGCGGCTAGCATCGTCATTATGTACAAGCTGGCGTAGGGGCCGGTTGTCAGTTTGACGGCTGCCTGCTCAGCAGTTTTCCTGGTTATCAAATTCCGCACGACGCGCCCCAATGCCTAATGCGGCGATAATCATAGAGGCGGCGTGTAAACCAAGAGTTGGCGCGGGATGGCGTCTGTTGCGATACGGCACAAAAAACGCAGTCGATCTGTACGAAAGTGTGAAGCAATAGTTTCGGTGGCGGGAGGCGCCGCGTACATCATGAAAGGTTTTAGTCACTATTTCGGTCTGCGCGCTCCGACACGCCATGTTCAGTCTTTTGCCAATGGTGAGGGCGGGAAATGATCTCCCAGAGCGCGCGATATGCCGCTATGGATGCGAGGGGCCAATAGAGCGGCATTGTGAGAACGGCGCGGACGTGGCCGAGTTCGTTGGATAGGGCGCAGGCCGTTAGTGTGGCGAACATAGCGACGCAATAGCCGCAAAGCGCCAGGATGAAGTCCGCTGGGCCCAAAATGTCTTGCGGGGACAGCGCAGCGTAGAGCACGATGGCTGCTAACGGGCCGTGCGCGAATGAGGCGGCTATTCCACCGGCAAGTGCAAGCTGCATCGCCGCGAAACCTGCGAGACCCATATCGTAGGATGTCCGGAACGGGTTGCGCATAAGCACAAGCCAGGTTTGCATGTGCCCTTTGATCCAGCGTGTGCGTTGCGCGAGCCATGCATCGAGGCGTATCGGCGCTTCCTCCCAGGTAGGCGGACCAATCACGTCAATTCGATAGTGCTCACGTGCGAAGCGATAACCGAGATCCGCGTCTTCGGTGACGTTGTACGGATCCCATCCGCCTATGGCGCGCAGCGCATTGATGCGGAAATGGTTGCTAGAACCGCCAAGCGGCAAAGGCAGTCCCCAGCGCGCGAGGAAGGGCACAAGCTCGCGGAATTGAATCGCATATTCGGCGGCGAATTGACGAGCAATCCAACTTACGCCCGCGTTATCGATCGCCAGCGGCGCCTGTACGCAGGCTAGGCCCACATCTGCATCCTCGAAGGCGGCGAGGGCGGCGCGCAATTGTTGCGGATGAGGCCGATCCTCAGCGTCATAGACAACGACATAGTCTCCGCGCGCGCGAGCGAGGCCGGCATTCAGCGCCTTCGGCTTGGCTCGTGGCGCGGCGGGGGGGATGATTACGACTTCGATATGCGAAGCCTTGGCTGCGGCGAGCGCAGCGGAAACAGTGTCGCGATCATCCGCCTCGACGAGCAACTTGATGTCCAATGCTCGGGCTGGATAGTCGATGCGTGACAGTGCGGCCGCGAGTTCGCTTGCCACATTGGCTTCGCGGTAGAGCGGACAAAGAATTGTATAAGTTGGCCACTCAACGGGGTTTGCGAGCCGTGAAAGTGTCGGTTGCAGATACGCTGCGGCGGCGAAGCGCCAAAGAATTGCGGTCGCGAACAGCAGTCCCGCAAGCCAGTGTAGTGCAATGAGTGTGAGCGCCGTGTGTTGCGTGAGCGCCCATAATGCACCGCCAAGCAGCGCAAGCAGGATAAATATTTGCGTGACGTGGAGAACGCGTTTGGCGGAGCGGCGCGGATAGGCGCGGTGAAAACCAATGCACGCCGCCTCCAGCTGCACGTCGTCAAGCGACGCCGCGGCCGATTGCGCATCCTCCGCTCCGTCCCCCATGCCAATTTAAGATTGTGCGCGTTGCGCGGGAGTTTCTAGCAATCAGGGGTTGTTGGCGGCTGGCTAGCCGAGGTCGCCGCTCGCGGCTGCGCGCGCTTCCTGTCGTTCCGAAACAATTTCCGCCAACTTGAACAAAAGCGGATTGAGGGCGATCGAAATGAGCGCGCTGGCGAGGATAAGATTATAGGTCTCTTGCGACATAAGATCGAGGCGCACGCCCATGCCTGCGAGCACGAATGAGAATTCGCCGACTTGCGCCAGCGCGACGGCGATCACCAGGCTCGTGCGTGCCGGCAATTTATAGAAACTGGTGATGGCCAATGCAGCCAACCCCTTGCCGACGATGATGATGGTGACGACGGTCAGCACGCCAAGCGGTTCACGCACAAGCGTCATCGGATCGAACAACATGCCGACAGAGACGAAGAAGAGAACGGCGAAAGTATCTCGGAGCGGTTGCGAGTCTTCAGCGACCCTGTGCGTGAACTTGGTGCCGTTGAGGGCGACGCCGGCAAGGAAGGCGCCGAGTGCGAAAGACGCATCGAAGAGCGTGGCGGCGAGATAAGCAACGCCCAGCGCCAGGGTGAGCGTGCCAAGGGAAAGCAGTTCACGCGACTTGGTGTGAGCAATGCGCACGATCACCCATGGGAAAAATCTGGTGCCGACCAGGAGCATGATGACGACGAAGGCGGCAATTTTTCCAGCTGTGATCGCCAGCGCCAGCAGGGCGCCGCTGAGCGTCGGCCCGGTCTCGATGCCGCTCATAGCAAGCGCTGGCAGCAGGACGATGGCTAAGATGATGGCAATGTCCTCGACGACCAGCCAGCCGATCATGATGCGTCCATTTTCGGTTTTGACCATGCCGCGCTCTTCAAGCGCGCGTAGCAGGACAACGGTGCTGGCGATGGAAATGGAGAAGCCAAGCATGGCTGCTTCCGCGCCGCCCATGCCTAAAAGTAAGCCGGCCCCGGCGCCGAGAAGCGTGATGGCGGCCATGCGTAGCAACGCGCCGGGCAAAGCGACGCCCCGCACGGACCAGAGATCTTCCAGCGAAAATTTCAGTCCAACGCCGAACATCAGCAAGATGACGCCAATCTCCGCGAATTGATTGGCGAGATTGGCGTCGCCGACAAAGCCTGGCGTGTAAGGGCCGGCCGCGACGCCCGCAAGCAGATAGCCCACCAGCGGCGAGATGCGCAGGCGCTGCGCGAGCAAGCCAAGAAAGAAGGCGAGCACCAGCGCGAATACCAGGTTGGTGATGAGCCCGTGATCTTGCATCGGCTTTAGTGTGTCGGTGCCGCCGGTGCTTCTGTCAAATTGCGCGTCGCGCCCGCCAGGGCAAAGGTGTAGATGAAGCCGCGATGCGCGCGTGTGGAGGGCGTATGAACGGGCGGGAATTCGAAGCGCTGCTCAAGGATGTGGCTGAACGCGCGGCGGCGTATCGCGCGGGGGCGCAAGCGCGGCCGCATAGTCCACAGATGGCTTATGGAGACGTGCTGGCTGGTTTCGCGCAAGCGACGCCGGAAGCTGGGGCGCCCATGGCTGAAGTCGTCGCCGAACTGGCGGCGCTTGCCGAGCCTGGCCTCGCCAATATCGTTGGTCCGCGCTTTTTTGGCTTCGTCATTGGAGGCAGCGCGCCTGCCGGCGTCGCGGCCGACTGGCTCACCAGTGCTTGGGGGCAGAATGTCGGCAATAGCGCGGTCACGCCATCGGCAGCTGCGGCGGAAGCCGCCGCCGCGCAATGGCTGCTTGATCTACTTGATTTGCCGCGCACAGCTTCGGTTGGTTTCGTCACTGGCGCGACAATGGCCAATTTCACCGCCATTGCCGCCGGGCGCAGCGAAGTGCTGCGCCGTGCCGGATGGAATGTGGAGGCGCGGGGCTTGTTCGGCGCGCCACCTATCAACGTTGTGCTAGGCGAAGAAGCGCATTCAACGGTGTTTTCGGCGCTGCGGTATCTCGGCCTTGGCGATCAGCGTGTCGTGCGCGTGCCTATCGATGCGGAGGGACGGATGCGCGCGGAGGCGTTTGCCGACGCGCTTAAGCCGCTGGAAGGGCCGGTGATCGCTATCGCACAAGCGGGGCAGATCAACACCGGCGCGTTCGATCCCTTTCCCGAGATTGCAGCGGCCGCACATGCGAAGGGCGCGTGGTTGCATGTCGATGGCGCATTCGGCCTGTGGGCGCGCGCAGCCCCCGATCGCTCATATCTTGCGGAAGGCGTGGAGTTGGCGGATTCGTGGGCGACGGACGGTCACAAATGGCTCCAGACTCCCTACGATTGCGGTTACGTGATTGTACGCGATAGCGAAGCGCATCGCCGCGCCATGGGTATCGCAGCGAGCTATTTGCCTGAGGGTGAAGCCCATCCTGCCGATTACGTGCCGGAGCTTTCGCGCCGTGCACGCGGTTTCGCCACCTGGGCCATTATCAAAAACCTTGGGCGGCGCGGCATAGCCGACATGATCAGCGGCCATTGCGCTTTGGCGCGGCGTATGGCCGAACGCCTTAACGCGGAAGGCGACATCACCATTATGAACGATGTGGTGTTGAACCAGGTTGCCGTGCGTCTGGGCGCCGACCTTGGCGATTCAGACGCCGACGCACTCACTGATCGGACCATCGCGCGGATTCAGCGCGAAGGCGTGTGCTTCGTCGGCGGTGCGGCCTGGGGCGCAAAGCGCATTATGCGCGTTTCCGTGATTAACGCGGCTACGACCGAAGCCGACGTCGATCTCGCCGCGGACGCGATCGTGTCGGCTTGGCGGGCTGAACGGGGAAGGGTTTGAGAGAGATTGGCGCCGCTAAGACAAAGTTTGTCGCGGCGACCATAGTAGGCTTGCCCCTTCAAAGCTGAATTGGGGCAGTGCGATGGGTTTGCGCTTCAACACGCGTTCGGTGCTTCTTCCTCTCGTTGTTGGCGGGGCATTGCTTGGCGTCGGCCTGTCAAACCCGGTTGCGCCTGCGCATGGCCAGGCCAGTTTTGTGCAAGATGGCGAAGCTGGCTTTGTTGTTACGTATTTCGACTACGCCTTTTCGAACGGCGGCGGCGATGAGACAGGTGCGTGCCCCGAGGGCGTGATGCCGGCGCGTGGCCTGGATTCATTCGGAGCAGGCTTTGCTGGCGCGGGCGGGGGACGGCCCGGCGGCGGATCGTCTGCTCAGCCGCCGCAAGATCCAGAAGCGCAAGCTGCGTTGGTAAGGCGATTTCAGGAAACCATCGCTGCATCTGCTAATGCTTGCGTGAACCCGGCCGGGTCTGCGGTTGATCCGAATTTCCGTACCGTGACCGCGAACAATGTTCGCGTATATGGCATTGATCTCGATGGTCAGGACGCGCGCGCGAATGGACGCCCTGCGTCGGGCACGTGCGCGCATACCGATTTCAACGGATTTAACGGCGAACACGGGATCGACAACCAATTCTTCCGTGTCGCCGGTTGCACGCGTGGCTTTCAGCCTAGTGCGGATGGCGAAAGCGGCAGCACGACGGAAATGTTCACCGGCGCGTGGGGCGTCCTTATCCGTTTGCGCGGCGTTGATGACGTTCGCAATGACGACGACGTTGAGGTGAGCTTCTATGCCAACGCCGATCCGATCCAGCTTAGCGCATCGCGGGAGCCGCTAACCGACGTCACCTATGCGCCGATACAAGATCCGCGTTTCCGAGGCACGACGCGGGGACGCATCGTCAACGGCGTCTTGACCACCGATCCGGTGGACGTTCGTTTCCAGAAAACGACCAATGGCCTTTACATGGAACGACCGCTGCGAGATGCGCGCGTGCGTATGACTATTGGCGCTGACGGCGCTCTGGAAGGCTATCTTGCGGGCTATACGCCGATCGAAGCCATGTTTGACCTGCATTACGGGTTTCGAAGCGCGCGCAATGCGGAGGGGGAACCCGCGCCGGATCGCTTCGGCACTGCGATGGGGAATTCGATGATTTCCGGCTACACTTGTAACGGCGCGTATCACGCGCTTGTCGCGGCGGCTGACGGACACCCTGATGCGGAAACCGGCAATTGCACGTCGATCTCTACGCAATATCGCATCCGCGCCATTCCGGCTTTTGTCGCGGATGCGTCTGCGGAATAAGACGGCTTAGCCGGCGTTGTTCAGCAACTCGCCGGCGAGACCTTTGCGCAGTAATTGCGCTGTTTGGCGCACGCCGAAGATTGCCGCGAAGGCGCCGAAGCGTGGGCCGCTCTCGACGCCGAACAGAACTTCGTAGAGCGCTTTGAACCAATCGCGCAGCGGCTCGAAGCCATGCTCCTTGCCGACCGCATAGACTTCTTGTTGAATCGCTTCGCCATCGGTGATGTCAGCCGGCAAAGCTTCGAACCGTGCGATCAGATCTTCAAACGCAGCGCGCTCTTTATCGGTTGCTGCGCGGAATTTCTTAGTCGGCTTCACGAAATCGGTGAAGTAACGCAGCGCATAGCCCGTGAGCTTGTCGAGGAATGGGTGCGTCTCCGGCGAAGCATCAGGAGCATATTTGCGAATGAAGGCCCAGATCTGATCGTTCGTTTCCGCGTTTGATGCGGAGACGAGGTTCATCAACAGCGCAAATGAAATGGGCGAGACATTCGCCGGCGGCTTGCCGCTATGAACATGCCACGCTGCATTTTCGAGCCGTTCAGCTTCGTTCTGCTTCTGATAGGCGTCAATGAACGAGATGTATTCGTCCACGGCCTTCGGGATGACGTCGAAATAGAGCTTCTTGGCCGTCTTCGGCTTGCCGTAAATGTAGTAGGCGAGGCTCTCGGGTGGCGCGTAGGTGAGCCATTCGTCAATGGTGAGACCGTTGCCCTTGGACTTTGAAATCTTCTGCCCGTGCTCATCGAGGAAGAGTTCGTAATTGAAGCCGGCGGGCGGCGATCCGCCCAGCGCGCGGCAAATCTTCGAGCTTTGCTGCACGCTGTCGATCAGATCCTTGCCGGCCATTTCGTAGTCGACGCCAAGCGCGGTCCAGCGCAGCGCCCAATCGGGCTTCCACTGGATCTTAACGTTGCCGCCCGTCACAGGCACTTCCGTGCGTGTGCCATCCTCATCTTCGAATGTGATCGTGCCACGCTCGAAATTGCGCGCCAGCGTTGGCACTTGCAGTACTTTTCCAGTTTTCGGGCTGATTGGGAGAAAAGGCGAGTAGGTTGCGCGCCGTTCTTCGCCGAGCGTCGGCAGCATAATTGCCATCACCTGGTCGTAGCGGTCGAGCATGGTCAGCAGCGTCTGATCGAACGCACCAGACTTGTACTGCTCGGTTGACGACATGAATTCGTAATCGAAGCCAAAGCCGTCGAGGAATTCGCGCAGCTTCGCATTGTTGTGGTGGGCAAAGCTTTCACAGCAGCCGAATGGATCGGGCACTTTGGTCAGCGGCAAGTGCAGGTGCTGCCCCAGCATGTCCTGGTTCGGCAGATTGGTCGGCACCTTGCGGAAGCCGTCCATATCGTCGCTGAAGGCGATGAGGCGCGTTTTTATCGAGTCGCCCGTGATGCAGCGAAAAGCGTGGCGCACCATGGTTGTGCGCGCCACTTCTTGGAAGGTGCCAATGTGCGGCAGTCCGCTCGGCCCGTAGCCGGTTTCGAAGATCACCGTCTCTTTCGGCTCTTTCTTCAGACGGTCCACGACCATTCGGGCTTGTTCGAATGGCCATGCCTTGGCGGCGGCGGTGAGCGTGACGAGATCAGACATGAGCAGCGAATCCAGCGGATACCGTGCTTAAACCGGTCGAGCGCGCGCGCCAACTCGCAGGCTCGCGCATCGGCTGCGGGGCGTTGCGCTTTTGGCTGGTCTGGGCACACTGTCGGCGATGCGAACACTTATCCTCATGCGCCACGCCAAGGCGGTCCGTCCACACGAAGCGGATAGCGACAAGGCGCGCGGGCTCACCAATCGTGGGCGTCGCGATGCGGCGGCTGCGGGTGCGGCCATGGAGGATGCGGGGCTAAGGCCTCAAGCCGCCCTTGTCTCAAGCTCGGAACGCACGCGGGAAACAGCGTCGTATGCGTTGCAGGGCTACCGGGTGGCGCCTCAGTTCGAGGACGCGCTCTATCACGCCGGTCCGGAAAGCGTATGGGATGCATTCAGCGCGGAAGAAGCGGAGAGCGTCGTGGTGATCGGCCACAATCCTGGTCTGGGTGAGCTTGTTTCCATGCTGGTGTCTCAGGCGCATGACGGCTCAAAGCTCGCGCGCGATTTCAGCGGCCACTTTCCCACCGCCGCATTCGCCGCTTTTGAAATTCGCGGCAGTTTGCTGGAGGCTGCAGGGCCGCGTCTAATCTCGGCTTGGAAACCAGTGAAAAAGGGTGACGATTAGCCCTTCTCCTATTGGCTCGCCCACAAAATGCGCGCGATCCAATCGACGTCTTTCACCGTCAATTCACGCGCCGGATAGGCGGGATTGACCGAGAGAAGCTCAATCATCTGATCGTTGCGCCGGCCAAGCACCTTGGCCATGACCTCACCCTCGCGCGTGCGTACGATGACACGGTCGCCGCGCCTTACTGGCGCGCCGGGTTGTACGATGACGATGTCGCCAGCGCGGTATGTGGGCTCCATCGACTCGCCGGCGATTTCAAGCGCGTAAACGCGATCCTCGCCAAGGTCGGGGAAGCGCACCGTTTCATCTGCGCCGATAGGAAAACCTTGCTCGTCAAAGAAGCCGTCGGCGCCCGCACGCGCCATGCCGACGATGGGCACGGAGCGTCCCGTGCCGCTTGCGCGGCCGGCTAGCAGAGCCGCGAACTCATCCCAATTCGCTTCCGCCGCCGCCAGTGCGCGCGTGACACTTTCGGTGGACGGCCAGCGCGGTTTGCCATCGGCGGCTTGGCGCTTGGATTTGTTGAAGGTTGTGGGATCAAGCCCCGCAGCGCGCGCCAATCCGGAGGGAGTAAGGCCCCGCTGCGCCGCCAAGGCATCAATTGCGCGCCAAATCTGGACATGGCTCATGGTGCGCCTCTATACCGTCAGCCGGCAAGGATTGACAACCCACTGATAGGAAAATGATCCAAAACCCAAGATTGGGAGGGGTGTTCTTGGCAGAAATATCGCCTACGCAAAGCATCAGGAGGCGTGAGGAGGCGACAGCCGCGTCAGAATCGGCAAAGCGCAAAGCGTGAGCCTGCCACACAATGCCGCCACGCGTGTCCTGCGCCTGATTGAGCCCGAAAGCGCGCACCATATCGCGCTGTGGGGATTGCGCGCTGGTCTGGGGACGCGCGCGCGGGCCGACAAATATCCGCGCCTCAAAGCCAGCCTTGCGGGGCTCGACCTGCCCAACCCTATCGGCTTGGCCGCCGGCTTTGATAAAAATGCCGCCGCGCCGGATGCTTTGCTTGCGGCAGGTTTTGGTTTTGTTGAATGCGGCACGGTCACGCCGCTGCCGCAGCCGGGCAACGACAAACCACGCCTCTTTCGCCTCAGCGAAGACCGCGCAGTGATCAATCGCCTTGGCTTCAACAATGAAGGTGTTGTTGCTTTCGCAGATCGCTTGGCGGCGCGCGCCGGCAAGCCGGGAATTGTCGGCGCCAATGTCGGCGCCAACAAGGAAAGCGCGGACCGGCCAGCCGATTATGTGCGGGGCATGGGCCAAGTGTGGAAGCATGCCTCTTATGTGACCGCGAACATCTCTTCGCCAAACACGCCGGGCTTGCGTGGATTGCAGGAGCGCGGCGCGCTTGAGGATCTGCTCGGCCGCATGCGAGAGGCGCGCGCGCTGCTTACGGCCGCGCATGGGCATCGCCCGCTTTTTCTTAAAGTTGCGCCGGATCTCGATGACGCCGCTGTGCGCGACATCGCCGAACTCGCCATCGCCTATGAGCTCGATGCGCTCATCGTTTCGAACACAACGCTGCAACGTCCGCCGCAATTGACTTCCGATAATGGCGAAGAAGCGGGGGGGCTTTCTGGCCAACCGCTATTTCAGCTTTCAACACAAATTCTGCGTTTGTTTGCGCAGGCTTTGAACGGGCGCCTGCCGCTGATCGGCGTGGGTGGTGTTGATAACGGCCTGACGGCGCTCGCGAAGATCAAAGCAGGCGCAAGCGCTGTGCAGCTTTACACGAGCATGGTGTTCGCGGGGCCAAGCTTGCCCGCGCAAATCCTCTCCGAACTCGATGCGCTCTTGGCCGCGGAGGGCTTTGACAGCATCGCCGAAGCGGTCGGCGCGGGCTTGCGTTAGCTTAGTTCCGCGCCATCACGCGTTGGCGCATCGTGGTGGTTTGCTGGCTCAGCATCGTCATCAGTGCGCGAATGTCGCCATTACTGCGATCAAGCTGCGCCAAGAACTCGCCTTGCTGCTGAACGGCAAGCCAAACCGGCGTTCCGTCGATCAACAACGACACGTCAATGACCTTCCACGCCGAACCGTTGCGACGCAGGCGCCATTGCACGGGAAGCGCGCGTCCGCCGCCCGCAGGTTCGATCGTGCTCTGCACTACGACGTCCGGGCTTCCGGATTGCTCAATCGAGTTGGTTACACGAATGGCGCTGCCGCTATAGCTTTGCAGACGGTCCTCATAGACCGCGATTGCGTAATCCTGGAATGTACGTTGCCACTCGGCGCGCAAAGCCGCGTCACCGCGCAATTGCATGCCGTAACGGCCCAGAACGAACGTTGAAATCCGCGGCATGTCGGCGAATTGCGCCATTAGCCGGTTGAAGGTTTCTCGCCGCTGAGGCGCAGAGACGCCGCGGTCGCCGAGCGCACGCAATGCCGCTGTGCCATTCTCCTGCACGTATTGCTCTGCGGCTTGGTTACGTGCGGCGAAAGCCGGCGTTGCTACGAATACGCTCAAGCCCAGCACGCCGGAAAGGAATGCGGTGCGGGTGAGGGAGCTGGTCTTCACGGTGTCTCTCCTGTGTGAAACGAAGATGTGGGCGTGTCCCGGTCACCCACCAACGTCACCGCCAACTGAGAAGTTCGGAATGAATCTGAGTGTTGCGGAATTTCCTCAGTTTCGGGCGCCGGCGCCGTAGCGGCAGGCTCAATTGCGGCCGGCTCCTCGTAGCTTTCGAAACTTTCATCGAAACTAGGCAAATCCAGGACATCGGTGCGGCCATTTGTGATTTGGCCCGCGCGCAAGGTCTCGAAAGTGGTGCGGAAGGTGACGTAAGGGTCGATTGAGGTGTTGCGCACATCGTCGACCGCGTCGAGTAAGCCTTCGCGTGTATCGACGCCGGAAACGATGGTGCGTGAGACGCGAACAGTATCCACGTCATCAAAATCGGCCCAATTCAGAGGATCGAACGCGATATCGACAATGCGCCCGAAGCTATCGCGCACTGTTGTCGGTCCAAGTACCGGTACAAACAGGTAGGGGCCGGAATCGACGCCCCAGACCGCAAGCGTTTGACCGAAATCTTCGTCGTGACGTTCAAGCCCTAAATTGGTTGCCGGATCGAGCACGCCGAGCAGGCCAATCGTGGTGTTGAGGCCAAATCGCGCGACGGTGACGCCGGCGCGGCTAGGCTCGCCCTGCAGCACGTCGTTCACGAAAATCACCGGGCTGCGCAGGTTGTTCAGAAAATTACGCACGCCTTGCCGGGCGGGCTCCGGCGCAACCGCGCGGTAGCCACGCGCTACTGGTTCAAGTACGGCGCGGTCCACGGCGTCATGCACCGCATAAAGATCGCGGTTGAGATCCTCCCAGGGATCTTGAACAGTCGTATCTTGCGCAGCCGCGACAGCCGGCATGAAACATGCCGCTACGCCTAAAGCTGCAATTGCGCCCCGCATGCGAGCCCCCTCGTCGATGCTGATAATGGGAATGGCGGGTTAACCAATCTTATCAAAGCCTCCGCGCCAGTTTGATCACTTGGCCCTGAACCTGGGATGAGCCTAGCCCCAGGAGGGCAATTTTTCCGGCGCTGCGGCGCTGGCGCCACGACGGCGGTTAAAAACCGGGCGAGCGGGCTTCCAAAGGGCTCTGTTTCCGTGGCATATAAAGATATGTTTATATCTCAAAGCCAGCTGCAGCCGGAGCGGCGCGACGCGGATCGCGTCGTTGGCGCGCTACGGGCTGCCGGAGAGCAGACTCGGCTGCGGGTTCTGGCTTTGCTGAGTGAGGGCGAACTCGCAGTTGGAGAAATCGCGCAGGCTTTGGGGCAGAGCCAGCCCCGCGTCAGCCGACACCTGAAATTATTGACTGAAGCTGGCCTGCTGGAGCGCTCCCCCGAGGGCGCATGGGTGTTTTACCGTTTGCCTCGTCCCCACACGCCCGAACGGCGCTGGGCTGAAGCCACGCTGGCCATGCTTGATCCGGAAGACCCGGTTTTGGTCGCCGATGCAGAGCGTCTGGGCGCCATTCGTGCGGCGCGCGAGGCGGCGGCGGGAGCCTATTTCGAGCGCAATGCCGCCGATTGGGAGCGCGTTCGCGCTCTGCATTTGCCTGAGGCCGATATCGATAGCGCGATCCTCGCCGCGGCAGGGCCGGGGCCGTTCAATTTCATGATTGATGTCGGCGTCGGTCAGGGGCGGATCATTCAATTGTTTGCTGATCGTGTTGAGCGTGCTGAGGGGTTTGATACATCGCGCCAAATGCTCGCCATCGCGCGTGCATCGCTGGATGGTTTGAAAGCGAAAGCCGCCGTGCGTTATGGCGACGCATATGCGCCGCCGATTGAGCCGGGCGGTGCGGATTTGGTCACTGTGCACCAGGTGCTGCACTTCCTGAGCGATCCCGCGCGCGCGATTGACCGCGCCGCGCGGCTGCTTGGGCCGGCGGGGCGCCTTGTCATCGTCGATTTCGCACCGCATGCACTGGAGTTTCTGCGTGAAGAGCATGCGCATCGCCGGCTCGGTTTCTCACAGGCCGAGATCGCTGATTGGTGCGCGGCAGTGGGGATAGAGAATTTGCAGACGACGACGCTTGCGCCGAAGAGCGCCGATGCATTGACCGTAAAGATTTGGGCTGGAGACAAAACATGAGCGTGCACGCCCACAATTTGATTGCCGAGGCGGCTGAACGCGCCGGGCGATCGCGCGTATCCTTTGAATTCTTCCCGCCGAAGACGGAAGCGCTCGAAACGCAATTATGGGACTCGATCCGCAAGCTTGAGCCGCTAGACGCCAGCTTCGTTTCAGTAACTTATGGCGCGGGCGGCTCCACGCGGGATCGCACGCACCGCACCGTTGCGCGCATTGTCCGCGAAACATCGCTGAAGCCGGCCGCGCACCTGACATGCGTTGGCGCCAGCCGTGGCGAAGTCGACGATGTGCTGCGCGGCTACTGGGATGCGGGCGTGCGCCATATCGTTGCCTTGCGCGGTGATCCGCCTGGCGGCGTGGGCACAGCTTACACACCGCATCCGGAAGGTTACGCGAGCGCGGTGGATCTCGTTGAAGGCGCGAAGCGCATTGGCGATTTTGAAATTTCCGTCGCGGTGCATCCGGAAAAGCATCCGGCCAGTCCCGATTGGGCGCATGACATCGATAATTTCAAACGCAAGCTCGACGCCGGCGCGTCGCGCGGGATTTCACAATTCTTCTTCGATGCCGAGATATTTCTCCGCTTCCGTGACCGTTTGGCGGCAGCGGGAGTCACGGCGCCGGTGCTGCCAGGCATTATGCCGGTTTCGAACGTGAAGGGGCTCGCAAAGATGGCGGCGGGCTGCGGTGCGTCGCTGCCGGCTTGGCTGGTCCGCTTGTTTGAAGGGCTCGACGATGATCCCGATACGCGCCGGCTGGTGGCTGCCGCGGCGACGGCGCAGCTTTGCGCGCAACTGGCTGCTGGAGGTGTCGAGGATTTCCATTTTTACACCCTCAATCGCTCCGATCTGACGTTGGCCATATGCCGTGTCTTGGGCGTGCGCGGGCAGGAGAAGGCGCAATGAATCGCGAGCAACGTTTGAAAGCGCTCAACGAAGAGCTGGCTAAGCGCATTCTCATTCTCGACGGTTCGATGGGCGCCTTTCTGCAAGGCTTCGGGCTGACGGCAAACGATTTTCACGGCACGCGCTTTGCCGAGCACCCCATGTCGCTTAAGGGCAATAACGACATTCTCGTGCTGACGCGTCCGGATGTTATTGGCCGCGTGCATGATGCTTATCTCGAAGCCGGCGTCGATATCGTCGAAAGCAACACGTTCTCCGCTACGCGCATCAGCCAGGCAGAGTATGCTCTGGAAGAAATCGCCTATGAGCTGAACGTTGAGGGTGCCCGTTTGGCGCGGGAACGTTGCGATGCGTTCGAAGGGAAAGATGGGCGGCCGCGAATTGTTGCCGGCGCCATCGGGCCTACGACGAAACTGCTCTCGATGTCTCCAGATGTGGGAGATCCCGGCCGCCGCGATAGCGATTTCGACAGCATGGCCAATGGCTATGAGGAACAGACACGCGGCCTGATCGAAGGCGGCGCCGATCTGCTGCTGATTGAAACCATCACCGATACGCTCAACACCAAGGCTGCGCTTTGGGGCGCTTGGGAGGCGTTCGATAAAACCGGTGTGGAATTGCCGCTGTGGGTCAGCGGCACCATCACCGATAAGAGCGGGCGCACCTTGTCGGGACAAACCGTGGAAGCGTTCTATAATTCGCTGCGCCACGCCAATCCTTGGGCGATTGGTTTGAATTGCGCGCTCGGGCCCAACGATATGCGCGGCTTCCTCGCCGATCTGGCGCGCGTTGCGGAATGCCCTGTGAGTGCTTACCCAAATGCGGGCCTGCCCAATGCGATGGGGCAATACGATCTCGATGCGCACGATATGGAAGAGCATTACGCCGAATGGGCCAAGGCGGGCTTGGTGAACATTCTCGGCGGCTGCTGCGGCACCACGCCTGATCATATCGGCCATATTGGTCACGCCGTGAAAGGCGTTAAACCGCGGGCCGTGCCGAAATACGAGCCGCGCTTGCGTCTCGCTGGCCTCGAACCATTCACATCGGCTGCCTAGACCATGACCACTGCAAATCCGTTCGCGAATTTCGTCATTGTCGGCGAGCGCACCAATGTCACCGGCTCGGCCAAATTCCGTAAGCTGATCGAGGCCGATGATTATGCCGGCGCGCTCGCTGTCGCGCGTCAGCAGGTAGAAAGCGGCGCCAATGTGCTCGACGTCAATATGGATGCAGCGCTGATCGACGGCCCCGCCGCCATGCGCCGGTTCCTCAATCTGATTGCGTCCGAACCGGACATCGCGCGCATCCCGCTGATGGTCGATTCCTCGAAATGGGAAGTGATCGAGGCGGGCCTGAAATGCGCTCAGGGCAAGTCGATTGTGAACTCGATCTCGCTCAAGGAAGGCGAGGAGGCGTTCATTCACCACGCGCGCAAAGTGCGCCGCTATGGCGCCGCGACCGTGGTGATGGCGTTCGACGAAAAGGGTCAGGCCGATACCGAAGCGCGCAAGGTCGAGATCTGCACGCGCGCCTATCACATTCTGACCGAGAAGGTCGGCTTCCCGCCCGAAGACATCATCTTCGACCCGAATATTTTCGCGGTCGCGACGGGTATTGAAGAACATGCCGATTATGCGCTGGCCTTTTTCGAGGCGACGCGCCGCATCCGTGAAAGCCTGCCGCACGCGCATGTGTCGGGCGGTGTTTCCAACGTCTCGTTCTCGTTCCGCGGCAATGAGGCGGTGCGCGAAGCGATGCACGCTGTCTTCCTCTATCACGCCATTCGCGCCGGCATGGATATGGGCATCGTCAATGCCGGTTCGCTGACGCTCTATGATGATGTCGAGCCGGAACTGCGCGAGCGCGTCGAGGACGTGCTGCTCAATCGCCGCGAAGACGCGACCGAACGTCTGCTCGAACATGCCGAAACCGTGAAGGGCACGAAGAAGAAAGACGCCGTCAAAGATCTTTCCTGGCGCGAACAGCCGGTGAAGGAGCGGCTCGCGCATGCGCTCGTGCACGGCATTACCGATTATATCGTCGAAGATACCGAAGTCGCGCGGCTTGAGGCCGAGCGTCCGCTACACGTGATCGAAGGGCCGCTGATGGACGGCATGTCCATCGTCGGCGATCTGTTCGGCGCGGGAAAAATGTTCTTGCCGCAGGTGGTGAAGTCCGCGCGGGTGATGAAGCAGGCGGTGGCGTATCTTTTGCCTTTCATGGAAGAGGAAAAAGAGCGCACCGGCATGGCCGGCAAGTCGAACGGCAAGATCGTGATGGCGACCGTAAAGGGCGACGTGCACGATATCGGCAAGAATATTGTCGGCGTCGTGCTGCAATGTAATGGCTATGAGATCGATGATCTTGGCGTCATGGTGTCGTGCGAAAAAATCCTCGAACGCGCCAAGGAAATCGGCGCCGACGCGATCGGCCTTTCCGGGCTGATCACGCCGAGCCTCGATGAAATGGTTTTCGTCGCCAGCGAGATGGAGCGTCTTGGCATGAAGACGCCGCTGTTGATCGGCGGCGCCACGACCTCGCGCACGCACACGGCGGTGAAGATCGCCCCGGCCTATTCGGGCGCAACCATTTACGTGACGGACGCATCGAAAGCCGTGCCCGTGGTGCAAAAACTGTTGGGCGCCGACCGGGAAAAACTGATCAACGATACCAAAGCTGACCAAACGGTGGCGCGCGAATCCTATCTGGCGGGCCAAGACAAACGCCCGCGCTTGCCCATCGCCAAGGCGCGTCAGCGCGGCGCCAAGCTCGACTTTGCGCCAGTGAAGCCGAGCTTCCTCGGCGTGCGCGCGTTCAAGAATTATCCGCTGGCGGATCTGGTCGATTATATCGATTGGACGCCATTCTTCGCATCGTGGGATCTCGTCGGCCGTTACCCGGCGATTTTGAACGACGACATTGTCGGCGAGCCGGCGCGCAATCTTTATAAGGATGCGCGCGCCATGCTGGAGCAACTGGTCGCGGAAAATTGGGTGACGGCGTCTGGCGTCATCGGGTTCTGGCCGGCCAATGCCGATGGCGACGATGTCGTGCTCTGGGACGATGAAGCGCGCACGCAGGAGAAAGCGCGCCTGTTCACGCTGCGCCAGCAGATGGATAAGGGCGAAGGCCGCGGCGCCAATTACGCGCTGTCGGATTTCGTCGCGCCGAAGGGCGAGGATTATGTCGGCGCATTTGCGGTCACCGCAGGGATTGGCGAGGAAGAGGTCGCCATCCGCTTCAAGCGCGCCAATGACGATTATTCCGCGATCATGGCGCAGGCTTTGTGCGACCGCCTGGCGGAAGCCTTCGCTGAAGCCATGCACGCCAAGGTGCGGCGCGAATTGTGGGGCTATGCGAAAGACGAAGCGCTCAGCAATGAAGAGCTGATCGGCGAGAAATATCGCGGCATCCGCCCCGCGCCCGGCTATCCGGCGCAGCCCGATCACACTGAAAAGCGCACGATCTTCGATTTGCTCGACGCGCGCGCGCATACAGGCATGGAGCTGACCGAAAGCCTCGCGATGACGCCGCCATCTTCGGTGTCAGGCTTGTATTTCGCGCACCCGGATGCGGAGTATTTCGGCGTCGGCAAAATCGACCGCGATCAAGTGGAAGATTATGCACGCCGCAAGGGCTGGGAGTTGCGCGAGGCCGAGCGCTGGCTGTCGCCGATCCTCGCTTACGATCCGCTGTTGAAAGTGGCAGGCTAAAGCCGCGCGCCATTGTCCGGCGATCCGGATTTGCTTGTCTTGTCTCCCAGATGGGAGCGGGGCGCGTGCTCCGCGCTTTATTTTTAGG
>JAUIJZ010000036.1 GCA_030430715.1 Alphaproteobacteria bacterium | reverse complement strand
ATGCGTGCGTGAAGGAAATTCACCGCATCGCCAAGAAGGGCTGCACCGCTGTTTCGATCAGCGAGAACCCGACCAAGATCGGTCTGCCCTCCATCCACAACGCCTATTGGGAGCCGCTGTGGAAGGCCGTCACCGACACCAACATGGTGATCTGCCTGCACATTGGCGGCGGCAATCCCGCGCCGCATGCGTCGATGGAAAGCCCGATCGAAGCGTGGATCAGCACGATGCCGATCTCGATCGTGGTCGGCGCGGCGGACTGGCTGCACCTGGAGGCGCTTGAGCGCTATCCGCTGAAGGTCGCGCTTTCCGAGGGCAGCATCGGCTGGGTGCCGTATTTCCTCGAACGCTCGGACTTCAGCCATCAGCAGCACAAGGCGTGGACCCATTCACGTTTCCACGGGACCAAGCCGAGCGAAGTGTTCTGGAAGCACTTCATGACCTGCTTCATCGAAGATTCCTTCGGGTTGCGGAATCTCGAATTCATGGATGAGAACATGATCAGCTATGAGTGCGATTACCCGCACTCCGATTGTGTCTGGCCGGAAGCGCCGGAGCGCTTGTGGGAAACGATCAAGCATCTCAACGACGCGCAGATCGACAAGATCACGCATTTGAATGCGATGCGGTTCTTCAATTTCGATCCGTTCAAGCACCACAAGAAGGCCGATCTCACGGTCGGCGCGCTGCGCGAGCAGGCGAAGAAGGACGGTGTTGACGTGTCGCTGAAATCGTATGGCGGCGCCACGCCTCTGGAAGAAGGCGAAGCGCAACGCGTGGTGACGTCCGGGGACATCGCCAAAATGTTCAAGAAGCAAAGCGAAGCGGCTTAAATTGAAAGAGCGCGGATCGGCGGATCCGCGCTCTCATCTTTCGGCCTGTATCAGCCCTTGAATTTGGCGAGATCGAAGCCCTCGACAATGAAGCCGCGATAATCGGCGGCGGCTTGGCGGTGCTTCGCCGCCTCTTGGTAGGCCGGGCTGTTGTACCAAGCCTGCGCATCTTCGAGGCTTGGAAACTCCAGAACGACAATGCCGTCCGCAGGCTCGCCTTCGATTGTCTCCATGGGCCCGTAAACGCAAAGCGGTTTCATGGTGAAGCCGGCGCTGGCGCTCTTGCTTCTATATTTGTCCATCTCTTCCTGATTGCGGACGGGGCTTTCGCGCACGAAGACGACATAGGCTGGCATTGGAGGAGAGCTCCCTTTTTGTGAGGCAGGCGTTTTGGCCCCGCTGTGCCGCTTGGCATTCAGCGCGTTACAGCGTGAAGTTTAGGGCGCTTAGGCTGCGTTTGAAACCTGAGCCGGCGCAGCGCTGCTGGCTTGGCCCACGCAATCTTGCACCGCTTCGCGCAGAATGGCCGTCAGTTCGGCGCTCTGTTGCGCGGTCTCATGGATAAAGGCGACCGCCATCGGGCGGTCGTTTGGTTCGCTGCGCAACAATACAGCGGACATTTGCGCGGACGTGCCGAAGCCTGCCGCGCCCTCGGCCGCGCCGTCGCGCGTGCAGGCTTGGACGCGTTCGAGCATCTCGGCGTGCGCGAATTTGCTTTCCGCAGGCGCTTCGGCGTTGAGGCGGCGCAGAACGCCGTCGCAGCGTTGCTGCGGCAGGGTCGAGAGCAGCAACAATCCCGCCGCGCTGTCGCAGAGGCGCTCCTGCATGCCGCCCGCGATATGCGCGAGCGCGCCTTTGGCGTCCGGCTTGGCGCCGGGCTTCCAGAGGAAGATCTGTGCGTTGAGGCCCACCATGCCCATCAGCGCCACGCCGAGGCCGGTGCGCGCTTGCAATTGGTCCGCCAAGCCGAGCAGACGGCCATCACGGACAATGCTCGGCTGTGAGAGCGAGCCCAAAATAGCCGCGCGCGGGGTCAGCGTATAAAATTTGGAGGCAGGGTCCTTATAGAGCAGGCCCATTTCCACCAAGCTCGCGAGCAATTCGGACGTGCTCGATTGCGGCCGTTTATAGCGGCGCACAATGTCCATCACCGTTGCTTTGCGATTATCTTCGCTAAAGAATTCAAGGACTTCGATAACCCGCCGGGCGGTTTTCGCCTTATTGGGGTCTAGACCGCTCGCCACCGTTTCCTCTCCTAAGCTTGTTTTTTTCTAGCTCAGGCCAGATGCGGCGGCTTGTCAATAAAAAATGAGATGCCCTCGATTATTGTTCATTTTTGAGGGCGGTCTCTCCTATGTGCTGAGTGCTGTGCGGAGTTCTCGGCGGAGCAATTTCCCCATTTCATTGTAGGGAAGCGCCTCCATGACCGCGATCCGCTCCGGCACGCGCGATGAGCGCAGGCGGCCTTTGATCAAAGTGCGGATCTCATCATCGCTGGGTGCGCTGTGGCCGGGGCGAATGACGATGGCCACGCCGACAGCTTCGCCCCATTCAACCGAAGGCACGCCGATGGCGGCCGCGTCGGCGATGGCGGGATGGCTCATCAGCACATCTTCGATTTCGCCCGGCGACATGTTTTCACCGCCGCGCACGATCACATCGTCAGCGCGCCCGGAGAGGAAAAGGTAGCCTTCGGCGTCGATGTAGCCGGCGTCGCGGGTAGGAAACCAACCATCGGCGATCAGCGCGCTGCGCTCACGATATTCGCCGGACACCTGATCGCCGCGCACATAGATTTCGCCGCTTTCGCCGGCAGGCAATTGGCGGCCTTCTTCATCGCGGATTTCGATTTCGACGGTCGGCAGCGGCTTGCCGACCGAGGCGAGACGCGCGCGCACCGCGGGCTCTTTCGAAGCATGCGCTTCGCGGTGTTCTTCGGGGCCGAGCAAGGCGATGGTGGAGCTGGTTTCCGTCAGCCCGTAGGCGTTGGTGAACCCGGCGTTCGGGAACAGATCCAGCGCACGCTCGATCAATTCGAGCGGCATGCGCCCGCCGCCATAAGCGATGGCGCGCAGCGATGCGAGATCGGCTTTAACGCCCGCATCGATGCGGCCAATGATGCGGCCCAGCATGGTCGGGACGACGAAGGCGTTGGTGGCGCGTTCGCCGGAGGCAAGCGCGAGCCATGCATCGGGATCGAATGCGGGCAGCAGCAGGATGCGGCGCATCGAATAGATTGAACTCAGCAGCGCCGAAATGCCCGCGATATGGTAGGGCGGCACGCTGACCACAGCGCCTTCTTCCGGCGAAGCGGAAGCAAATTCCACGGTGCCGAGAATGTAGGAAAGCAGATTGGCGTGGCGCAACAGCGCCGCCTTGGGCGCGGCCGTTGTGCCGCTGGTGAAGAGCTGAACCGCGACGCCTTCGCCTTCTTCTTCCTCCTCCATCGGCGCGGCCTTTTCAGCCTTCGCCACGAACTCCGCACGCGGCAGGACGGTGTGGCCGCCTTCGGAATTCAACCGCTGCACGCGTTCGACATCGCCGATGATGTAGGCGGGCGCGATGCGGCCGAGCAGGCCGGCGAGATCGGCGTCCGCGAGCCGGTAATTCAGCGGCACGTAAGGGACGCCGGCAATCGCCGCGCCGAACAAGGCGATGGCGGAAGCTTCGCTGCTCTCATCCAGCAGGGCGACATGCGTGCAGCCGCTGGCCTTGATGTTGGTGGCGGCGCCGCGCGCGGCGCGCATCAGTGCGGCGTAGGTCCAGCGCGTGCCGTCGCAGACGAGGCCCACGCGTTCGGGCTCGGCGTCCGCCGCCATTTGCAGAATGAGAGAGAGGTTCATCTCGGTCTTAGTCCGACGAGGGGAGCGGCTTGGCTTCTTTGACGTTGAGCGCAACGCCGCCGATCGCGAGCGAGCCCTTGCCCGCCTTCACGCACAGCAATTCCACCGTGCCGGCTTCATCGACATAGCGCTTGCCGATTTGCGTGCCGCCAGCGAATGACGAATCGATCGCCGCGGGCGCCGCCGGTTTCTGATCGGACATGGGCGCGCCGCCGCATTCGACGACAAGGCCGCTGCCCTTGATCACCATGAATTCCGCATCGTCCACGGCGCTCTTCAACTTCATTCCAGGCTTCATCAGCATCCTCTTCAAATATCAGGCAATGACGCCCGCAGCCTTCAGGCTTTCGATCCGATCCCACTCGATACCAAATTCCAGCAGGAACGTCTCGGTGTGTTCCGAAGCCTGTGGCGCGCGCGTGGTCTCGACCGGCTGTCCGTCGAATTGAACCGGGCCGCGCACCAATTTGATCGGCGCGCCGCCATCGGCCGCTTCAACCTCAAAGATCATATCATTGGCCAGCGCTTGCTCGTCGCCGGCTAGATCGAGAATGGTCTGCACCGGCGCCCATTGGCCCTGCAGCGTTTTCAGGTGCTCGCGCCAATAGGCGAACGGCTTTTGCGAAAACGCCTTCACAACAAGGGCGCTGGCGTCGCCCCAATTCTGCATCAGCGCTTCGGCGGTGGAAAAGCGCGGATCGTCGGCCGCTTCCGGGATGCCGAGATGGGCGAAGGTGTCGCGAATATAGGGGCCGGGCGTGACCATGGTCAGCACGATGGTGCCGCCATCGGAGGTGCGGAACGTGCCGGAGAACGGATTGCCCGAGGAGCTGCCCGATTTGGGCAGGCCGACGCGGAAGGCTTGCTGGCGCTCGATGGCCAAGTCGATGGCCGAGCCGGCGGCCCACCAGCCGGTGCTCAGAAGCGAGATGTCGAGCTCGCAGCCCTTGCCGGTGCGCTCGCGGTGGAAGAGCGCGGCGGAGATGCCGCCGGCGATGGTCATACCGCCGATGGAATCGCCGAAGGCGGGCAGGCCCTGCTGGATCATGCCGTCGAGCTCGGCGGGGGTCATGGAATAGCCGATGCCGGTGCGGGTCCAGAACGCGGTGTTGTCGAAGCCGCCGACTTCGCGCTCCGGGCCCTTGTCGCCATAGGCGCTGCCGCGCGCATAGATGATCTTGGGATTGATCTTGCGAATATGCTCGGCGTCGATCTGCAGCTTCTGGCGCGCGGCCGGCAGATAATTGGTGAGGAAGACGTCAGAGGTTTTGGCGAGTTCGTAGATCAGGTCGCGGCCTTCGGGCTTGGCGATATCGACGCCGACGCTGCGTTTGCCCCGATTGGGGTGCTCCATCATCGTGTTGCGGTCGGGATCGATCTTCATCCCGCCCATATTGATGAAGCCGCGCTGCAGGTCGCCGCGCACGGGGTGTTCGATCTTGATGACGTCCGCGCCCCAATCGGCGAGCAGGCCGCCAGCGGCGGGGACAAAGGTGAACTGCGCCACCTCAAGGACGCGCACGCCCTCCATTACTTTTGTCATTGGCGTTCCTCCGGCCCAGCGAGCCAGCACCCATCATAGAGGCGGCCTTATAAATCGCACGCCCCAGAGCTCATCAATTTCCGCAGCGATAGGGTGAACTTATCGCGGCGCCGATGGGCTTGAGCGGGCCGGAGGCTTGCGGCGGCGTGCGCTGCCCGGCCAAAGTGCGCTCAAGCTCGCGCATAGGGAGAATGAAGCGATGATTGGCGACGATCCCCTCGATCTGGGCGGCCAGATCGCCTTTGTGTCCGGCGCCGGCCAAAGCGTCGGGCGCGGCATCGCGCTGGCGCTGGCGCGGCACAATGCCGGAGGGGTCGCGGTCAACGATTTCGTGGCCGAGCGCGCCGAAGCGGTCGCGGCGGAGATCGAGGCGCTCGGCGTGCGCGCGTTCGCCGCCCCCGCTGACGTGGGCGATCATGGCGCCGTCCAAGCCGCGATCGCGGGCGCGGCCAAGGCGTTCGGCAAGCCGGTGACGCTGCTGGTGAACAATGCCGGCAATGCGGGCCCCAACGTGCAGATGGGTTTGTCGCCGCTGTTTTGGGAGACGAACCCGGATGATTGGGACCGCTTTTTCCGCACCAATCTTCAGGGCGTGCTCAATTGCTGCCACGCGGCGCTGCCGGGCATGGTCGAAGCGGGCGCCGGCCGGATTGTCACCATCGTCTCCGATGCTGGGCGCGTGGGCGATGCGCGACTGGCGGTTTACGCCGCCGCCAAGGCGGGCGCGGCGGGCTTCATGCGCTCGATCGCGCGCGAGGCCGGGCGCTATCGCATCACCGCCAACGCCGTCTCGCTGTCGTCGATGGAGCCGGTGATGGATGAAGAGACAAAGGCGAAATTTCTCGCCAGCGATCAGGCCAAGGCCATGACTTCGCGCTACGCCATCCGCCGCCTCGGCAAGCCCGAAGACGTGGCGGCGATGACGCTGTTTCTTTGTTCGGACGCAGCCTCATGGATCACGGGGCAAACCATCCCCGTGAACGGCGGCTACAGTTTCGCGCAATAAGACGCTTAGACGCGCTCGATGATCATGGCCGGCGCCATGCCGCCAGCGGCGCACATGGTGATCAGGCCGCGCTTCAGGTCGCGCCGCTCCAATTCATCGAGCACCGTGCCGATCAGGATCGCGCCGGTGGCGCCGATCGGGTGACCGAGCGCAATGGCGCCGCCATTCACGTTGATCTTCTCGCGGTCGATCTTGAGGTCGCGGATGAATTTTTCGACGACGACGGCGAAGGCCTCGTTCACTTCGAACAAGTCGATGTCCTTGAGCTCAAGCCCGGCGCGCTTGAGCACCTTCTTCGCCGCCGGAACGGGGCCGTTGAGCATCAGAGTCGGATCATCGCCGACATTCGCTGTGGCCACGACGCGCGCGCGCGGCTTCAGGCCGTGCTTTTTCGCGTAATCGGGAGAGGCGAGCAGCAGACCGGCGGCGCCATCGACGACGCCGGATGAATTGCCGGCGGTGTGAATGTGCTCGATCTTCAACTCGGGATAGACTTGGTTCACGAGTTGGCGGAACGTCACGCCTTCGCGATTGGACGGCATGTCGGCGATGGCGGCGAAAGCAGGTTTGAGCGCGGCCAGATCGGACACCGTTGTGCCGGGGCGCGGATATTCTTCGTGGTCGAGAATGACCTTGCCGTCATCGTCAACGACCGGAACCAGCGAGCGCTTGAAATAGCCTTCCTTGATCGCCTTGGCGGCGCGTTCCTGACTCATGACGCCGAAGGCGTCCACGTCAGCGCGGGTGATGCCTTCAATCGAAGCGATGGCATCGGCGGCGACGCCCTGATTGGTTTGCGGATGACGTTTTTGCAGCCGCTCATTGCCTGAGCCGGGACCGCCGCCAGAGCTGATGCCGGCTTCACGCATCTTTTGGCCAAGCGCGTTGACCTGTGAGAGCATTTCCGTGCCGCCGGCGATGATCAGGTCTTCCATGCCGGACATGATCTGCGCTGCGGCGAAGCTCGTCGCGGTGAGGCCGCTGCCGCAGAAGCGCTCTACGTTCGTGCCGCTGACACGCGGATCAAAGCCCTGATCGAGCGCGGCCATGCGCCCAAGCGAGCCGCCAGCATTGCCGCCGCCAGCGACGCCCCAGATGATGTCGTCGATTTCGGCGGTGTTCAGATTGTTGCGTTCCTGCAGGGCTTTCAGAACGATTCCGGCGACATGCTGAGGGTGCATGTGCGCGAGCGCGCCCTTGCCGATCTTGCCAATGGAACGGGGCGTGCGGGCGGCGTCGATAATGTAGGCTTCTGGCACGGGATACTCCTGCGGACTCGCGACGGCGAAGATTTTGCCCATTTTAGGCAT
The DNA here is from genome assembly GCA_030430715.1 of Alphaproteobacteria bacterium. Lineage (GTDB taxonomy): Bacteria > Pseudomonadota > Alphaproteobacteria > Caulobacterales > Aquidulcibacteraceae > Vitreimonas. The sequence goes on along the minus strand of JAUIJZ010000036.1, from coordinate 19,909 downwards.
GCAGCGCGCGCCGTGAACACGGTTTCATTCGCCTCAACATAGGAGGACGTGGACGAGAGGCCAACATCGCCACGGCGATGCGCCCGAAATGCGTTGCGGATCAGCGCCCGTCGAGGGCAAGTTGAGCGAAACGATAATGATCAATGGGAGGAACATTGCATGACAAGCCAGGCGGCGGGCCGCTCTTATCGCGTGGTGCAATGGGCCACGGGCAATATCGGCACGCGTTCGCTGCGCGCGGTGATCGAGCACCCTATTCTTGAACTGGCCGGGCTTTACGTCACCAATCCCGCGAAAGTCGGCAAGGACGCAGGCGAGCTTTGCGGCCTCAAACCGACCGGCGTGAAGGCGACCAACAAGATCGAGGATGTGCTCGCCGCCAAACCTGATTGCGTGCTCTACATGCAGCAGGGGTTCAATGCAGATGATGTCTGCCGCTTGCTGGAAGCGGGGATCAATATCGTCACCACGCGCGATGAAGTGGAATACGCGCCGGCGATCGAGCCGCAATTGCGCGCACGCATCGAGGCCGCATGCGCCAAAGGCAAGTCATCGATCCATGCGACGGGCTCAAGCCCCGGCTTCATCAATGAAGCGTTGCCCTTGCCGCTGCTGCAACTGTCGCGCCGGCTCGATCATTTGATCATCGACGAATACGCCGATTGTTCGAGCCGCAATTCGCCGGAAATGCTGTTCGAGGTGATGGGGTTCGGCCAACAGCCTTCCTCGGAGAGAGGCGATGGCAGCGCGCAACATTTGCGGCACGCGTTTGGGCCGTCCTTGCGTTTGTTGGGCGACGCTGTCGGGCTGCCATTGGATGATGTCGTGGCGAAGGCTGAGTTTGGGCTCGCCACGGAAGACATTCACATTGCGGCGGGCGTTGTGAGCAAGGGCTCCATTGCGGCGATGCGCATTTCGATTGACGGCATGCGCGGCGGCAAGCCGCTCATGACGCAGCGTCTCAACTGGTACATCGGCACGCAGATCGATCAGAAGGGCTGGGATCTGCGCGCGTCCGGATGGCGTGTGCAGGTGCTCGGCGACGCGCCGCTTGATGTGTCGATCACGTTCCCGGTGAAGCCGGAAGATTATGCGGCTTTCACGCCGGGATTGACGGCGCATCCCGCGGTCAATGCCGTGCCTTACGTGGTCGACGCCGCGCCCGGCTTGCGCTCAAGCTTGGACCTGCCTCGCATCGCGCCGCGCTATTGAGGAGATTTGGCGATGTCACTGAAGGGCAAGAATGCGGTTGTGACCGGCGGCGGCAAAGGCATAGGGCGCGCGTGCAGCCTTCAGCTGGCGCGCGACGGCGCCGCGATTTCGATTTGGGATTTGGACGGGCCATCGGCGGAAGAGACCGCCGCGCTGATCAAGGGCGAGGGCGGCAAGGCGATGGTGTGCGTCGTCGATGCGTCGTCGAAGCAGCAAATTGACGATGCGGTTGCGCGTACGCGCGCCGAACTCGGGCCGATCAGCGTGCTGGTCAATAATGCCGGCATGACCGGCTTCACGCCATTCATGGAGATGAGTGAAGAGCAGTGGGACCGCATGTTGGCGATCAATCTCAAAGGTCCGTTTCTTGTCACCAAGGCTGTCGTCGCTGACATGCTGGCGGCGAAATGGGGACGCATCGTCAACATCTCGTCGTCGAGCGCGCAGACGGGTGCGGCGGCGATGGCGCATTATGTGGCGTCCAAGGGCGGCGTGATCGGTTTCACCAAGGCGCTGGCGCAGGAATTCGCGACCACCGGGATTACGGTGAACAATGTGCCGCCGGGTTTTGTCGATACGCCGATGCTGCGGAGCTCGCCGGTGGATGTCGATGCTTACGCGCAGACGACGCCGATGAAGCGGCCCGGCAAGCCTGAGGATATAGCCGCGGCGGTTTCGTATCTTGCGTCCGAGGCGGCCAATTATGTCACCGGTCATACGCTCAGCGTGAATGGCGGCCGTTACAGCAATTAGGCAAGGAGAGCGCTGTGCCGCGCATGGACATTGACGGCATCGAGATCGCTTACGAGCTTTTGGGCGATCCAAATGCGCACACTGTGGTGCTGACGCCGGGCGGACGCTTTCCGATGGATATGCCGGGCTTGCCGGAATTGGCGCAGGCGTTGGTCGCGGGCGGCAAGCGCGTGCTGATGTGGGATCGTCCGAATTGCGGCGCATCGGACGTCTATTTTGGCGGCGCGAATGAATCGGCCGTGCAGGGCGCGGCGCTGATGGGGCTGTTGCGCAAACTGGAGCTTGGCAAAGTCGCGCTGGCGGCGGGCTCGGGCGGATCGCGCGTTTCATTGCTGGCGGCGACGCAGGCGCCGGAACTGGTTTCGCATCTGGTGCTGTGGTGGATCAGCGGCGGGCCGATCGGACTGATGCAGCTGGCGGCGTATTATTGCTGCGATCTCGGCACGCGCGCGAGCCGCGGCGGCATGCAGGCGGTGGCGGACTCGCCGGCCTGGGAAGAACAGCTCAAGCGTAATCCGCGCAATCGCGAAATCATCCTTTCGCAGGATCCGGATGCATTCATCGAGACCATGCAGCGCTGGGCGCTGGCGTATGCGCCGTCGCCGACATCGCCCGTGCCTGGCATGGCCGACGACGACTATGCCAAGCTGACCATGCCGGTGATGATTTTCCGGAGCGGCAAAAGCGATTTGAGTCATACGCGGCGCACCAGCGAATGGGTGCACGAATTGATCCCGCACTCCAAGCTGGTTGAGCCGCCTTGGGGCGACAATGAGTGGAACGAACGCTCGGCGCCGCAAGATGGCCGTCTGTTCGCGGGCTGGCCGGCGCTGGCGCCTTACATTCTAGATTTCACCGCATGAGCCAGTTTGACGAAATGTTTGATTTTGTCGTCGTCGGCAGCGGCGGGGGCTCGATGTGCGCGGGCCTGTTGATGCGCCAAAACGGCAAGAGCGTCGTCGTGCTGGAGAAGACCGATCTGATCGGGGGCTCGACGTCGCGCTCTGGCGGCGTGATGTGGATACCGAACAATCGCTTCATGGAGGCCGATGGCGTCGCGGATAGTTACGAGAAGGCGTCGACTTATCTCGAAGCGGTGTCCGGCGGACGCGACGACACGCCGGGCTCGACGCCGGAACGGCGCCATACCTATCTGATCGAAGCGCCGCGCATGCTGGAATTTCTGATCGGCCAGGGCATCAAGCTGCGTCGCGTGAAATCCTGGCCCGATTATTATGACGACCGGCCCGGCGGCTCGGCGCCCGGCCGCACCGTAGTGGCGCTGAATTTCGACGTGAACGAACTCGGCGATTGGAAAGACAAGCTGCGTCCGGGTTTTCTGCCGATGGCGGCTTCGCTCGACGAAATGATGCAAATGCCGCGCTTCCGCCGCGCCTGGGATGCGCGCGGCATCATGTTCAAGGTGGCGCTGCGCACGTTGGGCGCGATGCTGACCGGGAAAGCTTATGTCGGCGCCGGGCAAGCGCTGCAGGGGCGCATGCTGCAAGCTTCTCTGCGCGAAGGCGTCGATATCCGCACACAAGCGCCGGTGAATGAATTGATCGAAGCGGACGGCGCGATCAAAGGCGTGGTGACGATGAAGGACGGAAAGCCGTGGCGCATCGGCGCGAGGCTCGGCGTGCTGGTGAACGCGGGCGGCTTTGCACGCAATCAACAAATGCGCGACCAATATCAGCCTGGCACGCGCGCCGAATGGAGCATGACCGCGCCTGGCGATACCGGCGAGATGATTCAGGAAATGGCGCGTCATGGCGCGGCGATCGCGCAGATGGAGGAAATGGTCGGCTATCAAACGACGATCCCGCCGGGCAAGGAGGACGACGCTGTGAAGCCGCCTGCGCAATCGCTGACGGCGGCGCCGCACGCCATCCTCGTGGATCGAACCGGCGTGCGTTATCAGAATGAAGGCGGTTCGTACATGGCCTATTGCAAGGGCATGTTGGAGCGCGACAAGATTGCGCCAGCCGTACCGAGCTGGGCGATCTTCGATAGCCAATATGTGCGGGATTATATGCTGGGCGGGACGATGCCGGGCGCGCAGAAACCGCAGGAATGGTTTGATAAAGGCTATTTGAAAAAGGCGGAGACGATCGAAGCGCTGGCGCATGCAATAAGCATCGAACCTGCCGCGTTGCATGCGACGGTGGAGCGCTTCAATGGCTTTGTCGCGCAAGGGCGCGACGAAGATTTTCATCGCGGCGAACGCGCTTACGATAAGTGGCTAGGCGATCCGTTGTCCAAAACAGCCAAGACGCTCGGCGCGATCTCGGAATCGCCTTTTTACGCCGTGCCCGTCGTGCCGGGCGATGTCGGCACATATGGCGGCGTTGTAACGGATGCGCACGCGCGCGTGCTCCGCGCAGACGGCTCTGTGATTTCAGGTTTGTACGCAACCGGCGTTTCGACTGCTTCGGTGATGGGGCGGGCTTATCCGGGCGCGGGGTCAAGCGTCGGTCCGGCCTTCACATGGGGCTATGTGGCGGCCAAGCATGCAGCTGGTGCGGGTAACGCGTAGCGGGTTTCATTTCCCGCGCACGGGCTAGCGCCAGCTAAAGCCCAGCGCCCGCGCCATGATATGAAACACGACATTTTGCTCCAGAGTGCCGGCGACAGCTTCCGCGCCAGGCCCCCAAGCGTATATGGCGACGTCTTCGCCGCCATGGGTTTCGCCACCCATGGTGGGGACGAGCGCCTGCTGATGGAAATCCATCGCTTGCGTGTCGACATCGGTGAGATCTGGGCGCGCGGCTGGCGCTTCGCGTCCGCGTGGCGGGTACACCGCGCCGGGGCCGTTTGCGTAGCCGAGCGTCGTATAGGGCAGACCGTCCGCGGCCGGGACTGGCGTTCCGTTCATGGTGGACAGCCCAAGTATCGGCGTGCCCCGCTCTGCATAACCGGACATTGTCAGCGTATGGCTGTGATCGGCGGTGACGATAATCAGCGTGTCGTCTCGGCTCGTCATTTCAAGCGCGGCGCGAATGGCGTCGTCGAATGCAACTGTTTCTGACAACGCTTGGCCCGCATTGCCGGCGTGATGAGCGTGATCGATGCGGCCGCCTTCGACCATCAGCACATAACCGTTCGGCTCGCGCTGCAGCCGGCGTATGGCGGCGCTGGTCATTTCCGTGAGTGACGGTTCGTTGTCGGCGCGCTCACTTTCAAAGGCCATGTCTGAGACCGAGAAGAGCCCGAGGATATGCGCGTCTGGTGCGGCGGCGCGCAATTGTTCGGTATTCCAGACAAAAGTGTGATCCGGACGCGCAGTCCATTCGCCAATGAGATTGCGTCCATCCGCACGCGCCCCGTGCACGCCATTATCTTCAGGGTCGGCCTCGGCAGCGGGGAGAAAATTCGTGCGTCCTCCGCCCAGCGCAATCTCAAAACCGTCTCCGGCCGGCCATTCTATGAACTGACGCGCGATGTCGTGGCAGCTTGCGCGGTCGGCGCTGGGGACGATCGCATCATTTTCCCACATGCGATTGGGCGTGTGAGCGTATGTGGAAGCTGGTGTTGCGTGCGTCAGCCGCGCGGTCGAGACGACGCCGGTGGCGAGCCCCGCGGCTTCGGCCATTTCGAAAACGGATTGAGAGACGTGCGCCTGCCAGTCGGCGCATTCGCGCACGGTGGCGCCGCTTGAGAGTCCGATGACGAAATTCCCCGCCTTAACGCCGTTTGTCAGCGCGGTGGCGGTTGGCGCGGAATCCGAAATTTGCGCGTCAACGCCATATGTGCGCGAGAGCGCCGTGTGCGGGAACGTATCCATAGTCAGCTGGTAGCTTTCGCCGTCCAGGCCCTGACGCTGGCCCGCGAAAATCCGCGCCGCCGTTACGGTCGTTACGCCCATGCCGTCGCCGACAAAGATAATGACATTTCGCGCCCGCTCGCCTTGGGGAAGGGTAGCGAGGCGAGCGGCGCCCGCCTGAAAATAAGGGTCGTCAGATTGCGGTGGACGGGAGACCGTGCGTTCCGGCGCCGTGGCGCAAGCGCAAACCACGAAAGCCGGAACGAGGAGCAGGAATTTCCATGCTGAGTTCAAAACGCTTCCCCACTCTTTTCTGAAGGGCCGAGCACTAATCCAAAATCTGCGCCGGGTCTTCGACCATGCCCTTGAACGCTTGCAGCCAACGCGCGCCTGTCGCGCCGTCGACGACGCGGTGATCGCAGGTCAGCGTGACCGACATGATGGTGGCCACTTTCGGAGCGTGCGTGCCCGGAATAACGCGCGGTTCGCCGGCGCCGACCGAAAGGATCGCGGCGTGCGGGGGATTGATGATCGAGCCGAAGCGGCTGATCCCATACATGCCGAGATTGGAGATGGAGAATGTGCCGCCGGTATATTCGTCCGGCTTCAGTTTCATGGCGCGGGCGCGGGCGGCGAGGTCCTTCATCGCCTCGGCGATTTCAATGACGGTCTTATTCTCGGCTTCGCGTATGATCGGCGTGATGAGGCCGACATCCGTGGCGACAGCGACGGCGACATCGGCGAATTGGTGCTGCACGATGCCGTCGGGCGTGAAGCTGACATTGACCTTTGGCTGCTGCTTCAACGTGAGCGCGCAGGCCTTGATCAGGATGTCGTTGACCGAAACCTTCGGGCGGCGCGGCTTGGTATTGTAGACGGCGCGCGCGACCAGCAGCGGATCGAGATTGATGTTCATTTCCAGCGGAAACGAGGGCACGCTCTGGGCCGCTTCGGTGAGGCGCTGGGCAATGAATTTCTGCACGCGATCGAGCGGTTTGACCTCATAGCGGTCGCGCATGATGCCGAGGCGCTCAAGGCGGGCGACGAGTTCGGGGTCGTAGGTACTCATGCTGCGGCTCCGTAATGCATGCTCTCCGATAGGCCGTCTTGGCCGGATTGCACAAGCGTTGGCGGAGGGGAAGTCGCGTTAGCTCTTTCGCTGCGGCGGGTTTGTATGCGAACCATAAGCGCGAAAGGCGCGTGCGTCGCGCGCTTGCCGGGAGATTCGGGGTATGGACGCGAGCACGTCGCAAGCAGGAAGTGGGGGCGCGCTGGCCCCGCTTCGCGAGCCGACGTTCCGCGCGGTGTGGTCAGCGAGCCTGATCTCGAATTTCGGCCAACTCATACTCGGCGTGGGCGCCGCATGGGAAATGACGCGCCTCACGGATTCGGCGGGCATGGTCGCGCTGGTGCAGACGGCGATGATGATTCCGCTGATGCTCGTTTCGGTGCCAGCTGGCGCGATCGCGGACATGTTCGACCGGCGCAAGGTGGCGTTGACGGGGCTTGGCTTTGCGACGCTGTCGGCGGCGGTGCTGACGGCGCTGACGGCGGCGGGCTGGGCGTCGCCTTGGGTGCTGTTGGTGTTTTGCTCGCTGATCGGCGCGGGCGTGGCGCTTTATGCGCCGGCATGGCAAGCGTCAGTTGGGGAGCAGGTTTCTGCTGAGCGCTTGCCGGCGGCGGTGGCGCTTACTTCGATCAGCTACAATCTGGCGCGCAGTTTCGGCCCCGCCGTTGGCGGCGCCATCGTGCTTGCGGTGGGCGCGCAGGGTGCGTTCGCGGTGAATGCGGTCGGTTATATTCCGCTGATCATCGCATTTGTGTTGTGGCGCCGGGTGGTCACGCCGTCTCGTTTGCCGCCGGAACGGCTCGATCGCGCGATTATCGCGGGCGCGCGCTATGCACTCAATGCGCCGCCCGTGCGCACCGTTATTGTGCGTGCGTTGATGTTCGGATTCGCGACCGCTTCAGCGGTGGCGCTGACGCCGCTGGTGGCGCGCGATATGCTCGGCGGTAATGCGGGAACCTATGGCTTGTTGCTCGGCGCGACGGGCGTGGGCGCGGTGATCGGCGCGCTTGTGAGCAGCCGCGTGCGTGAAAGCTTTGGCGCGGAAGCGCCGGTGCGCGTTTGCGCAATGGTGGCCGGCGCATCGATTGCCGGCATTGGCTTCAGCACCAATGTAGCGCTGAGCTGCGTGCTGTTTCTGGCGATCGGCGTGTGCAACATGCTGACCATTACAACTTGCAATGTGGGCGTGCAGCTTTCAGTGCCGCGCTGGGTGACGGCGCGCTCACTGGCGTTGTTCGTCTCAGCGCTGACAGGCGGCATTGCGCTGGGCGCGTGGGTTTGGGGCGTGGCGGCGGGCGCTTGGGGCTTGTCGGCGGCATTCGCCGTGTCCGGCGCGGCGACGGCCGCGACGCTTCTCGCCGGGCTGGTGCTGCCGCTGCCGCGCGTGTCGGTGACGGAAATCCAAATGGTGGAGATCGGTCACGAGCCTGAAGTGGGGCTGGCCATAACCAATCGCAGCGGGCCGATCATTATCGAGATCGACTATCATGTTGAGCCGGATACGGCGCGTCAGTTCTATAATGTGATGCTGGAAGTGCAGCGCGTGCGGCAACGCAACGGCGCTTTCGATTGGTCCATATCGCGCGATATCGCCAATCCCGCGCTCTGGACCGAGCGCTGCGTGTTCCCGACATGGGGGGATTATTTGCGCCACCGCGAGCGCTTCACGGAGGTTGATCGCGAGGTGCAGGCGTCGGCCGCGGCGTTCAGCACGCCGCCCAAGGACGGGCCGCGCATCCGCCGCAGGCTGGAACGTCCGTTCGGTTCGGTGCGGTGGCGCGCCGATACGCCGGACCTCAATCGCGGCCCGGTCAATATCTTCACACCATAGCCGCGCATCGCTGCGGCGATGTTTGGCCCCCAACTTTACTGGCGGTAAGCGCGGAGAGACAAACAGCGGCGCCAAGGCGGGCGCTAAATCGCGCCGCGGCGCTGGCGGGGCGCGCGCGCTTGCACTACACAAACCGCCATTGATCAAGAAACGCCAGTTTGCGGAGTGGGCATGAAGAACACCTTCACCCCTGATGGGCCGACCCAAATAGAGATTTTCCGGCGCATGGCGCTGCTAAAGGGCAATGATGAGCGCAGCCGTAAGGTCGTTACGGCCGGCCGGCTGGTGATGCCCTATTACAGCTATCGTGGGCAGGAAGTGATACCGGCGGCGTCTTTCGTCAGCCTGACCGATCAGGATTATCTCTGCACCATCTATCGCGGCATCCACGACATGCTGGCCAAGGGCCTGCCGCTGAAGGATTTGTGGGCCGAGATCGCCGGCCGCGAGCCCGGCACCTGCAAGGGCAAGGGCGGCCCGATGCACCTGACCTACCCGAAGCGGGGCGTGATGGTGACGACGGGCGTGGTCGGATCTTCGATGCCGATTGCAAATGGTCTGGCTTGGGCGTCGCAATTGTCCAAGGATGGGCGCGTCGCGGTGGCGACGTTTGGCGATGGCGCCTCGAACATCGGCGCGTTCCATGAATCGCTGAACCTTGCCTCTGTGTGGAAGCTGCCGACGATCTTCCTATGCCAGAATAACGGCTACGGTGAGCACACCAAGTATGAGAAGGCGACGTCGGCCAAGCAGGTCGCCGACCGCGCCATCGGCTACAACATGCCGGGCGTGCGCGTGAACGGCAACGACCCGTTTGAGATGTACAGCGCCTTCCGCGAAGCGGTGGAACGCGCGCGTGCGGGCGAAGGCCCGACACTGATCGAAGCGATGACATTCCGCTTCAACGGTCACGTGTTCGGCGACAATGACGCCTATATGGATCCGGCTGAAAAGAAGGCGGCGATGGAAGCCGATCCGTATCCTGCGTTCCGCAAGAAGCTTGTTGAAAGCGGCGTGGCCACGGAAGCCCAACTCGCCGAGATCGAGGCCAAGGTGGAAGCCGATTTGGACGAAGCGGTGAATTTCGCGCTGGAAGCGCCGTTCGCCGATCTGAAAGAAGTGATGACCGACGTTTACGGAGACGTGGCATGAGCGAGCAAAAACCAGCCCAAGCCACCATTCTGCAATCGCTGAACCAGGCGTTCGCGGACGCCATGGAAGAGGACGAAAAGGTCGTCATGCTCGGCGAGGACGTCGCCGACCCCGAAGGCGGTGGCGTGACCGGCGCCACGAAGGGCCTTTCGACGCGGTTTGGCGAGCATCGTTGCCGCTCCACGCCGATCACCGAGCAGGCGATCGTCGGCGCGGCCATTGGCGCGAGCCTCGCGGGCTACAAGCCGATCGCGGAAATCATGCTGATGAATTTCACGACAGTGGCGATGGACATGATTTTCAATCATGCCGCCAAGCTTCGCTACATGTCTGGCGGTCAGACGAATGTGCCGATTGTGATCCGCACCATGACCGGCGCGGGTTTCGGCACGGCGGGCCAGCACAGCGACTTCCTTGAGGCCTGGTTCGCGCACGCGGCTGGCCTGAAGGTGGTGGCGCCGTCGACGGCTGAAGACGCTTACGGCCTGATGCGCGCCGCCATCGACGATCCCGATCCGGTGATCTTCGTTGAGAACATGCCGATCTATTGGACGCCGATGCCTGCGCCGAAAAAAGGGCATCGCACGCCGATCGGCAAAGCGCGCATCGCGGCCCCAGGCGACGACATCACGATCGTTACCTATTCGGGCATGACGCATCGCACGCTCGGCGCGCTTGAGGCGATGAAAGCCGCCGGCGTCAGCGCGGAAGTCATCGACCTGCGCTCCATTCAGCCCTGGGATCAGGAGGCCGTGTTCAACTCGGTCGAAAAGACCGGGCGTTGCATGACCGTGCATGAAGCTGTGAAACCGTTTGGCGTGGGCGCGGAAATCGCGGCCACCGTCGCTGAGCGCTTCCACGGCAAGTTGAAGGCGCCGATCGAACGCGTGGCTTCGCCGTTCGCGCCGGTGCCGTTTGCCAAGCCGCTTGAAACGGCTTTTGTACCAGATTCACAGCGTATCGCGGAGACAGCGATCCGCCTCGTCAAAGGGAAATAACGATTATGGCGACTGAAGTTCTGCTGCCCAAGATCGGGTTCGCGATGAATGAGGGCGAGGTCAAGGAATGGCTCGCTCAGGACGGCGCGTCGGTCACGGCGGGCCAGCCGCTCTTTGTGCTCGAGGCGGAAAAGTCCGCCAATGAAGTGGAAGCGCCGGCAAGCGGCACGCTGCGCATCATCAAGGCCGCGGGCGAGGTCTATGAGGTCGGCACCGTTATCGGCATGATCGAATAGCAAACCGCGATAGCGGCAAGGGGAGAGGATGGCGCTTCGAGTCGGCATCATTAGCGCCGCGTGGGGCGCGTTCGCGCATCTGCCGGCTTGGCGCGCCGTTCCTGGCGTCGAAGTCATCGGCATTTGCACGTCTCGGCGCGAAACCGCGGAAGCGGCGGCGCAACGCTGCAATATCGAGCGTCCCTATTGGGATGCGCAGGCGATGATCGCCGATCCCGACATCGACATTGTCGATTGCGGTACGCGTCCGAGCGTGCGCCACGACATGGTGATGGCGGCGCTCAGGCACAATAAGCACGTCTATAACGGCATTCCTTGCGCGGCGGATTTTGACCGCGCGCGCGAACTGCACGCGGCGTGGAAGGCGAGTCGATCAGTCGCTATCGTTGACGCTTACGCGCAATGGCTGCCGGCGCACCAATTGGCCAAAGGATTGATTGAGGACGGTTCGCTCGGGCGTCCGTTGGGCGGACGTTGCAGCTTGACGATGTCATTGTTCAACGCGCCGCACCCACAATTCCCGTACAATTGGTTTTCGCAGGCGGGACAAGGCGTTTCGGCTATCCGCAATCTGGGCAGTCATGCGCTGCACACGCTGGTGTTTCTGTTCGGTGAGATCGAGGAGGTTTCGGCGCACGACACTCAGGTGCTCAAGGAATGGAAATTCCCGGACGGCGCTGCGATCAAGCCGGAAACCAACGATTATTGTGTCGCGCTGCTGCGCTTTAAGAGCGGCATGACGATGCAATTGGAAGCGTCGTGGAATGCGGTGCAGGGGCCGGGCTGGCATCTTGAAGCATTTGGCGAGAATGGCCGGATCGAGCTGAAATCACCTACCTTCCCGACCGTCCTGGATACGAGTCTGCATTTTGGCCGACTGGGTGAGACCGCCGCGACAGGGCGCCCGAGCGGGGGGATGGAAAAAATCGCCGTGCCGGAAAGCATGTTGAAATCGCCGAGCCTCAGCATCGATGCGCAGCATCCGGTGCCCCCAGCGTTTCCAATGGCGATTTCCATGGAAGCGATGGTCAAGGCCATTGGCGGCGGTGCGCCCCCCAAACCGGATTTTGAACAGGCGTTTCAGGTGGAGCGCGTGCAGGAGGCAATCCGGCGCGCATCCGAGGAGCGCCGATGGGTGAGGCTGGCGGAGATTGCCTGAGCGCGGAATGACGAAGGCGAAAACCCGGCGCCCGCGCGATCCGGCGGCAACGCGTGAGGTTATTCTCGAAGCGGCGCGCACGCGGCTCGCAAAGGATGGGCCGGAGGGGCTGAGCCTCGTGGAGGTTGCAAAGCTCGCAGGCGTCAATCGCGGCACGGCCTATCAGCACTTCGAAACGCGCGAGAAGCTGATCAAGGCGACGGCCGATTGGGTGTCGGACAAATTGTTCCGAGCTGTGTTTGGCGATCCCGACAATGTTGGTGAGCGCGACGTGGCGCAGGTGGATGTGTTCGAACTCACGGACCGGCTGTCGAGCTTCGCCATGGAAAACCCGGAACTTTGTAGGGTTTGGCTGTTGCAGGTGCTGTCTCTGCCCGATCCGGCGAGCGACCCCTTTTGGCGCGAATATGAGGGATCCATCGCCCGCTTCGCCCAGACCGACCGCGCGGCGGCGAATGTCGATTCCGAGGCGCTTTCGGTGATCATGCTGTCGGGGGCGTTCCTGTGGCCGGTCTGGGCGCGTGCGCACGCCAAGGGCGGCGACGAGAGCCGCCAGCAGGCGCGCCGCTTCGCCAATGAGTGCTTACGTCTGTCGATGTATGGCTCGCTTCGCGCCGACCGTTTTCCGGAGGTCGCCAAGCGGCTCAAGGACGAGATGTGATCCCGCTAATCCAGGCGGCCATTGCGCCCGTTGGCTGCATCTGATCAAACACCCCTAGACACATCGACGAGCAAAGTGACGAGGAGCCTTTCGTGGGTACGTTTTCTGCAATTCTGATCGAAAAAGGCGAGGCTGGCCAAAGCGTTTCGCTCAAGCAAGTGGACGAGAGCCAACTGCCCGAAGGCGACGTCACCATCGATGTCCAATATTCGACGATGAATTATAAGGACGGCCTCGCCATCACCGGCGATGGACCCGTCGTGCGCCGCTGGCCGATGGTTCCAGGCATCGATCTCGTCGGCACGGTCAGCGAGAGTTCCAATCCGCAATTCAAGGCTGGCGATTCCGTTCTGCTCAACGGCTGGGGCGTGGGCGAAGTGCATTGGGGCGGCTTCGCCACCAAGGCGCGCCTGAAAGGCGAGTGGCTGGTCAAACTGCCGTCGGCGTTCACGGGCTTGCAGGCCATGGGCATCGGCACGGCCGGCTACACCGCTTCGCTGAGCGTCGAGGCGCTGGTGAATTTCGGTGTGAAGCCCAGCGATGGCGAAGTGCTCGTCACCGGCACGCCGGGCGGCGTGGGCTCGGTCGCGGTCGCGCTGCTCAAGAAGGCCGGCTTCACCGTCGTCGCTTCCTATGGCGATGAGTCCGAGCAGGAATATCTGAAGACGCTGGGCGCGGATTCCTTCATCCAGCGCGGCGAGCTTTCGGAGCCGGGCAAGCCGTTCCAGAAGGAGCGCTGGGGCGCGGTGGTCGATTCAGTCGGCAGCCACACGCTGGCCAATGCGATTGCGCAAACCAAGTATCGCGGCACAGTCACGGCCTGCGGTCTCGCGCAAGGCAGCGACCTGAAATCGACGGTGATGCCGTTCATTCTGCGCAACGTGTCGCTGCTCGGCATCGACAGCGTGATGTGCCCGCAGAAGCCGCGCCAAGCTGCCTGGGACCGTCTCGGGCGTGACCTCGACCCAGCGCTGCTCAACACGATCGCGCATGAAATCAGCCTCGCCGAGGCGATCCCTGCTGCGCGCGATCTGATCGACGGCAAAATTCGCGGACGTTTGATCGTCGACGTGCGGCGCTAAGCGGCGCGCGGCGGAAGAACGCGATGTTCTCCGCAATCTTCATCACTAAGGATGGGTCCGGTCATAAGGCCGAACTCATCCAGATGGATGAAGCGCAATTGCCTGCCGGCGACGTCACGATCGACGTTGAATACTCCACGCTGAATTTTAAAGACGCCGCGGCGATCACGGGCGCGCGGCCCGTTGTGCGTCAGTTTCCAATGGTGCCCGGCGTCGATCTTGCCGGCATCGTGCGCGAGAGCGCCAATCCGGAATGGAAACCCGGCGACAAAATCGTGCTCAATTGTTGGGGCGTGGGCGAAAGCCATTATGGCGGGCTCGCGCAGCGCGCGCGCGTGAACGGCGATTGGCTGATCAAATTGCCTGCGGCGTTCACGACGCGGCAGGCGATGGCGATCGGCTCGGCGGGATATACGGCCGCGCTATGCGTGGATGCGCTGGAGCGCTTCGGTGTGCAGCCCGACGCTGGCGAAGTGCTTGTCACTGGCGCAACGGGCGGCGTCGGCAGTGTCGCTGTCGCGCTGCTGGCGAAAGCAGGCTTTGCGGTGATTGGCGCGACCGGCAAGAGCTCCGAAGGCGATTACCTCAAGGAGCTGGGCGCTGCCGGCATGATCGATCGCGCTGAGTTGTCGGCTCCCGGCGGCAAGCCGTTGCAAAAGCAGCGCTGGGCCGCGGTGGTGGATACGGTCGGCAGTCACACGCTGGTCAATGCCTGCGCGCAAACGCGCTTCGGCGGCGCGGTGGCTGCGTGCGGCAACGCGCAAGGAATGGATTTTCCAGCAACGGTCGCGCCGTTCATTCTGAGAGCTGTGAGCTTGCTTGGCGTTGAGTGTGTAATGACGCCGAAGCCGAAACGCATGGCGGCATGGGCGCGTCTCGGACGCGATTTGGACGCTGCGCGCCTTGAAGCCATCGCTCAGGAGATATCGCTCAGCGAAGCAATCCCCACGGCGGGCGCGCTGTTGGCCGGCAAAGTCCGGGGGCGTATCGTCGTCGACGTCAACCGATAGGGAGCGGCGAAGAATGACAAAATCAGCGCCCGAGATGTCGAATGAAACGCCGCAATTGGATTTGAGCGACGTTGAAGGGCGCGTTGGCGATTTGGTCGGCGGCGGCCAGCTTTGGGATCCGTGCAGTTCGTCTGACATCCGCCGCTGGGTGATGGCGATGGACTATGCCAACCCGCTGCATTGGGATGAAGAATACGCGCGCGCGTCGAAGTTCGGCGGCTTGATTGCACCGCAATCGATCTGCGTGGCTTTGGATTATGGGCATGGCGTGCAGCCGGCCTGCGTCGGCAACATTCCCGGCTCGCATTTAATCTTCGGCGGCGAGGAATGGTGGTTCAACGGCGTGCATGTGCGGCCCGGCGACAAGCTGTTCCAGGAGCGGCGTTTCCACGATTACAAAGTTGTCGACACCAAGTTCGCGGGGCCGACCATGTTCTCGCGCGGCGACACCACGCACAGGAACCAGAACGGCGTCGTCGTCGCGCGCGAGCGTTCAACGTCGATCCGTTATCTCGCCAAGGAAGCCGAAAAGCGCGGCATGTATGCGAACTCGCTGACGCCGCGGCCGAAATGGACGAACGCGCAACTGAAGGAACTCGAAAAGATCCGGTTTGAATGGATCAAGTCCAACCGCGAAGGCGTGTCGCCGCGCTTTAGCGATGTGCGGGTTGGCGATCAGCTGCCGCGCCGCGTGCTCGGTCCGCATAGCATCGCCAGTTTCACCACCGAATATCGAGCATTCCTGTTCAATGCGTGGGGCAGTTATCATTGGGTGAAGCCTGAGGGGGTGAAAGACCCTTGGGTCAATCAGGATTGCGGCTGGATCGACGATTTCAAGACGGATTACGAGGCGGCCAAGATCGATCCTCGTGCGTCTGACGGGCTTTATGTCGGCCCTTCGCGCGGCCATATCGATGACGATCGCGCGAGTGAAATCGGCATGTCGCGGGCCTATGGATATGGCGCGACCATGGGCGCTTGGGTGACCGACTACCTAGCTTATTGGGCAGGTCATGACGGCATGGTGCGATACGCGAAATCCCGCTTTGCCGGCCCGGCTTGGGAGGGCGATGCGACCTATTTCGAGGGCGAGGTCGTCGCTAAGGAAGAGGTCAGCGACCTGGGCGTGCCATTGGCTGTGATCAAGGTGAAGCTGACCAACCAGGATGGCGCGGCGCTGGTCGATGCGACGGCTAAGGTTGAACTGCCGCTTTGAGGAGATTACCCAGTTTCCCATGAATACCGAAAGCGAAGCCTCGATCATCAAGGGAATCCCGCTGAGCGAGGAGGCGGGCCTCGGCGCGCTCACGCTTTCGGGATACATACGCGAAGTCACGGAGCGGTACGGCGATCGTGAGGCGCTTGTATTTCACGCGCCCGAAGGGGTAGTGCGCTGGAGCTATTCCGAACTCTATGAGCGCTCGATGGCGGTGGCGCGCACATTGCGCGCATGCGGCGTTGGTAAGGATACGCGGGTCGCCATTTTGATGACGAACCGTCCGGAATGGATTTCATCCTTCTTCGGTGTGGCGCTGGCTGGCGGTGTAGCTTGCCCGATCAGCACTTTCTCAACCGCGTCGGAACTAGAATACCTGCTTTCGATTTCGTGTGCGTCGGTGCTGTTGCTTGAGCGGCAGGTCCTGAAAAAAGATTTCGCGGCGATTGTGACCGAGCTGGCGCCGGAGATCGGCAAAGCGCAACCGGGCGCGCTGCAATCGGAGAAATTCCCATTCCTGCGCTGGATCGCTACGGTTGGCGAAGCAAGTGGCGGCGCGGTTGAAGGCTGGGATGCATTCCTCAAGCGCGGTGAGGTAGAGCCGCGCCAATTGGTCGAGGCGACAGCCGCGACGACGCAGCCGAGCGATGCGGGCGTGATCTTTTTCTCGTCGGGCTCCACCAGCAAGCCCAAGGGGATCATGAGCGCGCATCGCGGCGTCTGCCTTCAGATGTGGCGCTGGCGCGGCCATTACAAATTGTCGGGCGACGTGCGCTGCTGGTCGGCGAACGGCTTTTTCTGGTCCGGCAATTTCGGCATGGCGCTCGGCGCAACCTTCAGCACTGGCGGTTCTCTGGTGCTGCAGCCCACCTTCCAGGCCGCCGAAGCGCTCGAATTGATGGACAAGGAGAAGGTCAATTTCGCCGTCGCCTGGCCGCATCAATGGGCGCAGCTTGTCGATGCCCCCAATTGGGAGAAGGTGGATTTAAGCAGCATCCAGTATGTCGATCGCACCACAGCGCTGGCTAAGCATCCGACGGTGAAAACCGATTGGCGCGAACCTTACGCCGCTTATGGAAACACCGAGACATTCACCATCAGCTCGATCTTTCAGGCCGGAACGCCAGAGGAAGAGATCGCCGGCAGTCACGGCCGACCGCTTCCAGGCATGACGTTCAAGATTGTCGATCCAATGACTGGCGCCACGGTGCGGCGCGGCGATCGCGGCGAGATCGCGGTCAAAGGGGCGACATTGATGCTCGGCTATCTCGGTGTGCCTGGCGATGAGACGTTGGATGAGAATGGCTTTTTCCGCACTGGTGACGGAGGCTATGTCGACGATCAGGGGCGTCTGTATTGGGAAGGGCGCCTGAACGACATCATCAAAACTGGGGGCGCCAATGTCTCGCCGCTAGAGATTGATGAGGCGTTGCAGCAACTCCCTGGTGTCAAGGCGGCGCAGACTGTGGGCGTGCCACACGATACGCTTGGCGAGATCGTGGTGTCGTGCATTGTTCCCTATGAGGAGGGAGGCGTCAAAGAAGACGACGTGCGCGATTTCCTAAAGGAGCGGCTCGCGAGCTATAAAGTGCCTCGCAAAATATTGTTCTTCCGGGAGGACGAACTGACCCAAACCGGGAGCGCTAAGATCAAAACCGCTGATCTCAGGCAATTGGCCGCCAAGAGAATGCAAGGATAGTTGCACGCAAGATGAGCGAAGCGGCGAATGATGTAGCGGTGCAGATGCGTGCAGGCCTTCGGCGATTGGCCAAGGCTGTTGTCGTTATTACTTCGCAGCACGAATCCCAGCGCTATGCGATGGCGGCGACCGCGGTGAGCGAAGTCAGCATGGATCCGCCGTCCTTGCTCATTTGCGTCAACAGCAACGCGAGTATTCATACGCCGCTTTCGGCAGGCGCTGGGTTTTGCATCAACATTCTGCATAGCTCGCAAGAGGCGATTTCCGCAGTGTGCAGCGGTCAGGAGCGCGGCGAAATGCGCTTCCAACAAGGCGCATGGGCGCAGAGCAAAAGCGGCCTGCCATATTTGGAAGACGCGCAGGCGAGCTTCATGTGCCGCAATGACCGCGCCATTGTTTACGGCACGCACACGATCTTTATCGGCGTGGTCGAAGATGCGGTCACGAGCGGGGCTGTCGATCCGCTCGTCTATGTCGACGGGCGCTATACGGTTGTCGGCCCGGCTGAGTGATGGACAAGCCGGATTGGGTGCGTGGAGACTTGACGGGGTTTGAGACGCCCGCTCATGCGCAAGCACTTGCCGAAGGCGGGGCGCGGTTTCTGACGCAAGCCTTCCGATCATCCGGCGCGCTAGGCGCGGAAAACAGCGTCAGCCGGATCACGCATCTCCAGGAATGTCCTGGCGGCAGCACGGGCCGCAAACTTTTGCTCGCGGTGGAGTATGAAAAGCCCGACCCGGATTTGCATGCGGATCTGTTCGTCAAGTTCTCGCGGGATTTTGACGATGCGTTGCGCGACCGTGGAAAAGTGCAGATGGAATCCGAGGTGCGCCTCGCGGCTTTGTCGCGCGCCCCGTCTTTTCCCATTGTGACGCCTACCTGTTATTTCGCTGATTATGAGCGCGCAACGGGCACGGGTATTCTGATCACGCAGCGTGTGGCGTTCGGGAGAGGCGGCGTCGAGCCGCACTATGAGAAGTGCCGCGACGCCGAAATGCCAGAGCAACTCGCGCATTATGAGGCGATCATCAGGGCGTTGGCGCGGCTTGCTGGCGCGCACAAGGGCGGGCGTCTGCCGGCGGACGCGGCTGCGCAATTTCCGTTTGAGCCAGACAAGCTCGATGTGGGCGTGCGCAAACCTTATACGACCGAGCAGGTGCGTGCGCGCGTGGCGCGCTATGCGGAATTCGCCGAGCAGGCGCCGCGCTTGCTGCCCGAAAATATCAGAACGGCGCCTTTCATCAAAAAGCTGATGCAGGACGCGCCGCGCTTTCCCGCACAAGAAGCGGAGATCAAACGCTATCTCGCGGCGCAGGCGCCCTATATCGCGCTCTGTCATTGGAACGCGAACGTCGACAATGCCTGGTTCTGGCGCGAAACGGATGGCGCGCTCGCATGCGGGCTCATGGATTGGGGCCATGTCGGGCAGATGAATGTGGCGATGGCGTTATGGGGCGCGCTGAGCGCAGCCGAAGTCGCGCTGTGGGATGAACATCTCGATCATTTGCTGGCGTTGTTCGTGGAAGACTTCGCATGCGCAGGCGGCGCGCGGCTCGACGTGGACGAACTCGCCTTTCAGCTTGATCTTTATATTGGCGTCATGGGTGTGGCTTGGATGCTTGATGCGCCTGCGATGATCGAAAAGCATGCGCCCAACTTTGCATTAGCAGAAAGCCGCTTCGATGCCCGTATTCGGGAAAAGGAGCGTGCACGGAACCAATTGAGCATCCTGTCGGTGTTTCTGAATCGCTGGCAAAAGCGCGATTTTGGCGCCGTGCTGGACGCTTTCGATCGCGGTGAGAAACGCCTTGTTTGACTATATCGTCGTCGGCGCCGGTTCAGCGGGCTGTGTGCTGGCAGAGCGGCTTTCGCGTGATCCGAAGAACCGCGTTCTGGTGCTGGAAGCAGGCGGACGCGACGATTGGATCTGGTTTCATATCCCTGTTGGCTATCTGTTCGCGATTGGCAATCCGCGCTCGGATTGGATGTTTCAAACCACGACGCAGCCCGGCCTGAATGGTCGCAAGCTGAACTATCCGCGCGGCAAAGTTCTGGGCGGTTCCTCAGC